>NZ_SMNT01000256.1 GCF_004348265.1 Methylobacterium segetis | reverse complement strand
TGGATGGAAACCGCCAAGCTCGCAGTGCTAAATCGCGGCATGGGCGAGACTTTGCATGACCTCACGCCCGAGCACTGGCAGCTCGTCATCGCGAACGTTGAGGCAGTCCTGATTCTGGTTATATGAACCAGTCCCTGAACGAGCCGATCGCTACCTCTGGTTGCGCAGAGATTGGCTCGGCAGAACGCAATTCCAGAGAAGATCGCGCGTTAGAAAACTTTGCGACAGTCCCGAAGCGACCCGCACAATCAGGCTGCGACAGCACAAGGTGCCGATCCGCTCGATACGCCCCCTCGACGATCATGGCCGCTTGATCACGCGCACAACCCGGTGCGTGTCAGGGTCAAGGATAACGGCCTTGCCGTCAGATGAGATGACGTATGCGTAGGAGGTCGCGGGTCTCAGCCCCGGTACAGAGACGTTCTGGAATACGCCGATCCGCATCCAGTTCGGGGCTTCGCTGCCGACGCCGACGCGCAGACGTCCATTCGCCGCTGAGTAACGTGGCCCGGATTCGAAGAGGCTCTGAACGGGCGCCGTCGAATGCCCACTCAAAATGATGCTGCCCGCCACGCTCGGCTTGACCGGCACCAGAAGAGGCTGCGCTATCGCAAGGGAGCTGGTGATCGTGCAGACCAGCATGCCGGCCGCTGTTATCAGTACCCTGTTTCTAGGCAATGCTTGGGTGAGCATCACTGGCCCCATCGTTGTCACGCGCTGTCCTGGGGGAAGGGGCGCTTCACCCGAAACTTTACAAAACGCAAA
>NZ_SMNT01000255.1 GCF_004348265.1 Methylobacterium segetis | reverse complement strand
CCGCCCTGGCGCAGGGTGCGGATGCGGTCGCGGCGTCCGGTCAGGATCTTGTGGGGGTAGCACTGGTGGCCGACGTCCCAGACGATGCGGTCGTCGGGCGTGTCGAAGACGTGGTGCAGCGCGACCGTGAGCTCGACCACGCCCAGGCCCGAGCCGAGATGGCCCCCGGTGACCGAGACCGCGTCGATCATCTCCGCCCGCACCGCGTCCGCCACGGCCTGCAGATCAGCCTCCGGCACGCGCCGAAGCGCCGAGGGATCCAAAATGCCGTCGAGAAGGGACGTGTCGACCTGCGCCACTGAACCAACCTCACTTCCGGGCGGGCGCCGCCGCCGCTTCGCCCGACGAAGCCGGGCAGGGCCCGGGCCTCGCGGCCATGTGCGGAGGGGATGCGACCGCTTCCATCCTGACGGGAGCCTCGCCGATCACTCGACGTCGAGGGGGACGACGCCCTCGGCCCGGCCTTCGGGCCCGAGGGTGATCCGCTGGATGCGCGCCTCGGCCCGCTTCAGCAGCATCTCGCAATGCTGCTTGAGCCGCTCGCCGCGCTCGTAGATCGCGACGGATTCGTCGAGGGGCACGTCCCCCCGCTCCAGCCGGCGCACGATCTCCTCCAACTGCTCGAGAGCCTTCTCGAACGGCAGATCGCTGGTCCCGGACACGCCGGTCGTTGACGCCGACGGGGCGGCGGCAGATCGAGCTTCGGTCATCCCTCGTGTCCCTTTGTTCCGGTTCTAAGGCGGGGCGACGGGGCCGCACAACCCTGCCGGGCCGCCGGCCCCCCTGATTCGTCGGCCGGGGCGTCGTTTCGGCCACACCCCCGGTATTTTCGTAGCGGACGCGCTCAGCCGATGGCGAGGTGGAACGGCTCGCCCTCGAAAGCCTCGGCGCCCCGGCCGATCGCCGCGATCGCCGCGACCATGCGGCCCTCCCGCCCGAGCAGGCGGTCGCCGATCTCGACGAGAAGCCGGTTCGGGGTTGCCGAGGGCGAGGCCCGGCGCAGATCCTGCGCAATCTCACCCTCGTCGCGCTCGGGCGCCATGGCGCAGGCCGCGATGTAGGCCGCTGCCGTCGAGCGGCTGATGCCGGCATAGCAATGGATGACCAAAGGCTTCTCGCGGGGCCAGGCCCGGACGAAATCGAGGATCTGGCCGACATGCTCCTCGGCGGGCAGCACATGGCCGTCCAGCGGCGCGACGATGTCGCTGACCCCAACGATGCCGTGGCATTCGGAGGGGATCGCCGCCGGCCGCTCCATCGGGGTCCCGACATTGACCAGGGTGAGGACGTGGCTCGCCCCGGTCTCGGCGATGGTCTCGGGCAGGCGCGAGAGAGAGCAGACGTGGAGGCGGGACATCGGGATCAGCCTGCGAGCGCGTGGAACCGGTCGAGGTAGCGCGCCTGAGCCTCGGCGGTCGGCCAGGGCTCGGCGAACGCCGTCACGGCGGGCGGCATGGACTCGGGCCGTCCGAAATAGCGGGCCGCCTCGTCGGCCGCAAAGCCCGCGAGCCGCGTCGCCTCGATATGCGCGGCGATCCGGTCGGCGCGCTTCACGGCCCGGGCGAGGGCAGGGTCCGGCGTCTGCAGGCCGAAGCGGCGGCGGATCGCGGCGAGCAGCCGCCGCTCCACCGCCTTGTAGGAATCGCCGATCGCCGCCTTGAACGGCGAGATGATGTCGCCCACCACGTATTCGGGCGCGTCGTGGAGCAGGAATTCGAGGCGTTGCGCGGCGCTCAGCTCCGGCAGGATCTCGCCGCCGATGGCCTCGACGAGGAGCGAGTGCTGCGCCACCGAGAAGACGTGCGGTCCCGCCGTCTGCCCGTTCCAGCGGGCGACGCGCGCGAGCCCGTGGGCGATGTCGGCGATCTCGATGTCGAGGGGCGAGGGGTCGAGGAGGTCGAGGCGCCGCCCCGAGAGCATCCGCTGCCACGCCCGCGGCGGCCGGGCGCTCATGCGGGCCGCTTGAGCGGCGTGGCGCGGCCGAGCTCCGCGCAGGGGCCGTGCCGGTGGCAGCCGAGGAGATGGTCGTTGACCATGCCCACCGCCTGCATGAAGGCGTGGACGATGGTGGGGCCGACGAAGGTGAAGCCCTGCGCCTTCAGCGCCTTCGACATCGCCCGCGACACCGCCGTCTCGGTGGCGATCTCGGCCCGGCTGCGGGCGCCCCCCTGCACCGGCCGGCCCTCCACGAAATCCCAGAGGAAGCGCGAGAAGCCGGGGCCGGATTCCATGATGCGCAGGTAGGCGCGGGCGCCGGCGACCGCCCCGACGATCTTGGCGCGGTTGCGGATGATGCCGGTATCCTGCATCAGCCGCGCGACGTCGGCCTCCGTGAAGCGGGCGATCCGCTCCGGCTCGAAGCTCGCGAAGGCGCGCCGGAACCCATCCCGGCGCTTCAGGATGGTGATCCAGGACAGGCCCGCCTGGAAGCCGTCGAGGATCAGCTTCTCGTAGAGCGCGCGGTCGTCGTATTCCGGCACGCCCCACTCGGTGTCGTGGTAGGCGACGTAGATCGGGTCGAGCCCCGCCCACCAGCAGCGCGGGCAGCCGTCGGCATGGGCGATGAGGCCGGATTCCGGATCGAGAGTCCCGGTCTGCGTCGCCATCGGCGTCAGACCGCTGCCGCATCCGCCGCGGAGGGCCACGCGAAGGTCGCGAAGGCCGGCTTCTCGACGGCGAGCGCGCGCCCGTCCGCCCGCAGGGTCTCGCCGGCCGCGAGCGCGTCGGCGAGCCGGTCGAGGCGCAGCATCGCGAGGCCGCGCGAGCCCGCGGCCGAGCCCGTCGCTCCGAGGCTCTTCTGCCCGGCCGTCACCTCGCTGAAAGGGGCGGGCGCCTCGCCCGCGGGGTAGTGCGCCGGCACGATGCGCGTGCGCGCGGTGCCCCGGTGCTGCATCCGCGAGACCACCTCCTGGCCGACGTAGCAGCCCTTCCGAAAATCGACGCCGCCGAGTTGGTCCATCAGGGCCTCGTGCGGGAAGGCGTCGCCGAAGGCGAAGTCGCGCCCACCCTCGGGCACGCCGAGACGGATACGGTGGGCGTGATAATCGGCCTCGGTCGCATCCGCCGAGAAGGCGGCTTCGGCGGCGTAGAGGCGGGCGCCGAGTTCGGCGAGGCGAGCGTCGGCGACGCGATCCACCGTGGCGGCGGTCTCGGCCCCGTCCCATGCGGCGGCGATCGCGAGCGCCGGATCGACGGCGATCCCGACCTTGGCCCGCAGCCGGTAGAGGCTCAGACGCTTGACGAGATCCGCCGCGCGCCCGGCCGCGCCCTCCAGGCGGAAGCCGCCGGGCATCCGCGAGACCAGGAAGTCGAACTGGATCTTGCCCTGCGGCGTCAGCAGGGCGCCGAGCCGCGCCGCGCCCTCGGGCAGGCTCTCGATGTTGCAGGTGATCACGCCCTGCAGGAATCCCTGCGCTTCCTCGCCAGTAACGGTGACGACGGCGCGGTCCGGCAGCAGGGCGATCGGCATGGGGCGTTCCGCTCGAGACGTTGCGTGGGGCGAGGGGCTGACACATAAGCCGCCGCAGGCCGCGCCTCAACGTCGGCGCCCCGAGCCAGGAGCCCGAACCCGATGGAAGAGCCCTTCGACCTCGTCCTCCGCGGCGGCACGCTCGTGAACCAGGACGGCGAGCACCGGGCCGATCTCGGCATCCGGGCAGGCCGCGTCGCCGCGATCGGCGATCTCGGCGACGCCGCGGCCGCCGAGCGGCAGGATTGCACCGGCCTGCACCTCCTGCCCGGCGTCATCGACACGCAGGTGCATTTCCGCGAGCCCGGCCTCGACCACAAGGAGGATCTCGAATCGGGCTCCCGGGCCGCCGTGATGGGCGGCGTCACGGCCGTCTTCGAGATGCCGAACACCAACCCGCAGACGACGAGCGCCGAGGCGCTCGCCGACAAGATCGCCCGGGCGCATCACCGGATGCATTGCGACTTCGCCTTCTGGGTCGGCGGCACGCACGAGAACGCCCATCAGGTGGCCGAGCTCGAACGGCTGCCGGGCGCGGCCGGCATCAAGGTCTTCGTCGGCTCCTCGACCGGCTCGCTCCTCGTCGAGGACGATGCTGGCGTGCGCGAGATCCTGTCGCGGATCCGGCGGCGGGCCGCCTTCCACGCCGAGGACGAGCCGATGCTGCGGGAGCGCAAGGACCTGCGCGTGCCGGGCGATCCGGCCTCCCACCCGGTCTGGCGCTCGCCGGAGGCCGCACTGAAGGCGACCCGGCGGCTCGTGGCGCTCGCCCGCGAGACGGGCGCGCGCATCCACATCCTGCACCTCTCGACGGCCGAGGAAATGCACTTCCTCGCCGACCACAAGGACGTTGCGAGCGTCGAGGTGACGCCCCACCACCTCACCCTCGACGGCGCGGAAGCCTATCCCCGCCTCGGCACGCTCGTGCAGATGAACCCGCCGGTGCGGGATGCCGCCCACCGGGACGTGCTCTGGTGGGGATTGCGCCAGGGCATCGCCGACATCCTGGGCTCGGACCACGCACCGCACACGCGGGAGGAGAAGGCCAAGCCCTATCCCGAGTCGCCCTCCGGCATGACGGGCGTGCAGACGCTCGTGCCGATGATGCTCGACCACGTGGCCGCGGGCCGGCTCTCGCTCGCGCGCTTCGTGGACCTGACCAGCGCCGGGCCGCAGCGGCTCTTCGGCATCGCGCGCAAGGGGCGCCTCGCGGTGGGCTACGACGCCGACGTCACGGTGGTGGACCTGAAGCGCCGCGAGACGATCCGCGACGGCTGGATCGCCTCGAAATGCGGGTGGACGCCCTATGACGGCGTCACCGTCACCGGCTGGCCAATCGGCACGGTGGTGCGGGGCCGGCGCGTGATGTGGGAGGGCGCGCTGACCGCGCCCGGCACCGGGGAGCCGGTGCTGTTCTCGGAGACGCTGCCGGCGTCCTGACAGGGATGATCCGCGCTGCGCCCCCTCTCCCGTCCGGGAGAGGGTCGGCGGGAGGAGCGTGGCCTCCCGAAATGATCCCGTGTCCCTCGCGCCGTCTCGCGCGGCGGAGGCTCCGAGCCCCCCTCAGTGCTGCAGGGTCGTGGTGAAGGCGCCGCCGCGGATGCGCTCCGGGAAACCCTCCGCGTACCGGGCCGTGGCCTCCTCGCCGTAGGTCATCACGAGTTCCTGGAACGCCGCGAACAGGGCGGCCTGCGCCATGCAATCTCCGTCGAGCCCGTCGAGGCAACCTTCGGCGAAGGCTTCGGAGACGTAGCTGAGCGCCGCGCGCTTCTCGTCGACGTCCGCCTCGAAGGGCACGGATCCGGAGGTGTTCTGCATGGCGTCACGGCATCTGTTGGCGCCGAGAAACCCCCCGGCGATGGTGCAGATGATAGGCGGAGGCCGTGCGCCGGACCAGCCGGGAATTGCGAAGAGGTTAACGGCGCGCGCCCATTTCGAAGGATTTTCGCCGAGGCCGACACCTGTGACACAGGTGCATCAGCCGCCGAACCGGCCCGCCAGGTCGTGCGAGAGCCGCTCGCCCTCCGCGAGGAAGCGGCTCGCCGCCTCCTGCGCCGCCGGGGTGCAGATCCGGTAGGTGAGGCTGTAGCCGCGATAGCCGCGGTTGTAGGCGCCGGCGAGCCGGTCCCGCCGGCTCGGCGTCACGCCCTCGGCGTCGATCAGCGCCTTCATCCGGCTCGGCCACTCGTTCGCGTCCGGGCTGGCGCAGAGGCCGCGCAGGAAGGCGAGGGAGCCGATGATCTCCGAGAGCCGCATCAGGTCGCGTTCGTAGGGCGGGGGCGGCGGCTCCGCCGGGGCCGGGGGCGGCTTGTCCTTGTCCGAGGGCTTGGCAGCCGGCCGAGCGCCGCCCCGCTGCTGCGCCTGCACGTCCGGCGGCAGGGCGAGGGGCAGGCAGAGCAGGAGGCCGAGGCCAAGGCGGCAGAGCGCCTCGCGCAGCAGCCCCCGCCGATGCGTGCTCATGTGGCGCCCCGTCATGCGGCGCTCTCGGCGGCGTGCCGCTCGACCGCGGCGAAGGCCTCCGCGAGCGTCCGGCCGAGACCCGGCGTCGTGCTGAGCCCCTCGATCTCCTCCGGCAACGCCCAGCGCACGCCGAGCGCCTCCGGCCCGGGCTCGGGCTCGCCGCCGCACCACAGGGCGGCGTGCGGGTGCACCACGTAATGGTGGCGGACACGGCCCTCGCCATCGCGCTCGATGATCTCGGTCGGGCTCAGCACGGCGACGACCGTGGCATCGAGCCCCACCTCCTCGGCGAGTTCCCGGCGCGCGGCCTCGGCCAGAGCCTCACCCGCCTCGACGAGGCCGCCCGGCAGGGTCCAGACGCCGCGCATCGGCTCGTTGGCGCGCGCCGCCAGCAGCACGCGGCCGTCCCGGATCACGGCGATCGAGGCGCCGACGAAGGGCCGGGTCGGGAACAGGCGCACGGTCTCGCTCATCGCTTCGCCCCGTCCGGGGCGACCACGGCGACCCGGCCGTCGGCGAGGCCGACGAGGAGGCGGGCCGCCTCACCCCGCCCAAGGGCCGCGACGCCGAAGCCGGCGGGGGCGGAAAGGGCGGCTCGGGCGCGCTCGGCGACACCGCCCTTGAAGGCGAGGATCGCGAGGCTCGTCCGCTCCGCGCTCGGCAAGGCGAGTTCGGGGATGCCGTCGCGATCGATGTCGAGACTCGCGGCGAGCGCCGTCTCCCCGTCGCCGCCGGCATAGCCCGCCCGCTCGCCCGCGAGCGCGAAGGCGCCGTTCGCGTACGACCAGAGCTGAAGCGTCGTCCCCGCCACCGTGGCCACCTGCATCTGCCCGGCTCCGGCGAAATCGGCGACGCCCGCGATCGAGAGCGGGCCGCCGGGCTGAGGTGGCGTGCGGGCGATCACCGCCCAGGCCGCGCCCGGCGCCGCACCCTGGCGGCCGACGAGGACGAGGGACGCGGCGTCGGTGCCCTGGCGGGTCGAGGCGAGGATGGCGGTCTGGCCGCCGATGCGGATCGTGCGGGGGCGCTCTCGGGTGAACACCGCATCGGGGCCAGCCGGCACGGTCGTCGTGGAAACCGGCACCGGCTTCGGATCGGCGCTGACGGCGACGGGCTGGCGCTCGCGGATGGTGAGGCCGGCGGCCGCGGGCGCGCCATCGCCCGAGGCCCGCGTCGGCCCGGTCAGGTAGGCGCTCAAGGGGCCGGACAGGGCGCGATGGGAGCCGGGCAGGGCGCCGCGCGGCGTCTCGGCCGCGGCGAGCCCCTCGATCGCCTCGGCGCCGAGCAGCGTGGCGCGGACCTGCCCCTCGGCGAGGGTCAGGGCGGCGCCCCCCTCGTCGCCCCAGACCACGGCGAGGGGCGCCTCCTCGTCCTCGGGGGGCACCGTGTCGGCCGCGCTGGCCTTGGGCCGGGCAAGCGGCAGGAGGCCGGAGGTGGCGACCGCCGTCGCGACCTCGCTGCCCGGGCCGCGCATTTCCTTCGCCTTGAAGGGGAGGTCGAGGATCGTCACCGCGGGCTCCGCCGCGGCGGGGGCGGTGGAGAGCAGGACGGCGAGCAGGAGTGCGGCGGAACCGCGCTCAGACATGCTGCCCGCCGTTGATGTGCAGCTCCGCCCCGTTCACGTAGGACGAGGCCTCGGTGCACAGGAAGTAAATGGCTTTCGCCACCTCGTCCGGCGTGCCGAGGCGCCGCTGCGGGATCTGCTCCACGAGCTTCTCGGTGCCGGGCGACAGGATCGAGGTGTCGATCTCGCCGGGCGAGATCGCGTTCACGCGCACGCCGAGCGGCCCGAAATCGGAGGCCATCTCGCGGGTGAGGGCGGCGAGCGCCGCCTTCGAGGTCCCGTAAGCGGCCCCCGCGAAGGGATGGACCCGCGAGCCCGCGATCGAGGAGACGTTGACGATCGAGCCCCGAGCCCGGGTCAGCTCGTCGCAGAGGCCCCGCGCCAGCAGGATCGGCGCGAAGAAGTTGACTTGGAACACCCGCTGCCAATCGGCGAAGGGCGTCCCGATGGCGCCGAGCCGCTCGCCCTCCGGGCCCTTCGGCGAGATGCCCGCATTGTTGACGAGGGCGTGCAGCAGCCCCCCTTCCGCGGCGAGGCGCTGGGCCACCTCCTCCACGCCGCGCACGGTGTCGGCGGCGTCGGCGAGATCGACCTGCAGGTGGTCCTCGGGCCCCATCTCCCAGGGGCAATTCTCGGGGAAGGGGTGGCGCGAGCAGGTGATGACGCGCCAGCCGGCCGCCGAGAAGCGCTTGACGGTGGCGTGGCCGATGCCGCGGCTCGCCCCCGTGAGCAGCATGACGCGCCGACGTTCGTTGCCGGATGAAGCCAAGGCCGTGCCTCTCGATCCGCGCGGCCGGGCCGCCGAAGGGTCCGGCGGGCCGCCGCCCAGCCCCTCAGGTCTAAGCGGACAGCCCCCGGAAATCCAGGGTCCGTGCCGCGGCGCAGCATGCGCCGTCAGGGATAGAGGCGCGAGCGGTCCCAGCCCTCGCCCGAGCGCGTGAAGCGGACCCGGTCGTGCAGGCGGTAATCGCCATTCTGCCAGAACTCGATCGTCACGGGCTCGATCCGGAAGCCCGTCCAATGCTCCGGCCGGGGCACGGGCGCATTCTCGTAGCGGGCGGCGAGGTCCGCCACCTCCGCCATCAGCGTCGCCCGATCGGCGAGCGGCCGGGATTGGCGGCTCGCATGGGCGCCGATCCGGCTGTCGCGGTGGCGGCTCGCGAAATAGGCATCCGCCTCCTCCGGCGTGACGCGCGTCACGGCGCCGCGGGCCCGCACCTGCCGCCGCAGGCTCTTCCAGTGCAGGACCAGGGCGGCCTGGGCGTTCTGGGCCAGTTCCTCGCCCTTGGCCGATTGCACGTTCGTGTAGAAGACGAAGCCGCGCCGGTCCGCGCCCTTCAGGAGCACGATCCGCACGTCGGGCAGCCCGTCGGCGCCCGCGGTGGCCAGCGCCATCGCGTTCGGGTCCTCGGGCTCGGAGGCCTCCGCCTCCGCCATCCAGGCTCCGAACAGCGGCCAGGGATCTTCCGCCAGGGTGAAGTCCTCAAGGGCCGCTCCGGCCAGCGCCGGCTCATCGATCTTTAACCGATCCACGCTCAAATCCTCAGCCGTGACATCCGGGTCGGGGGGCACGGGCGTGATCACGTTCGTGTCGCGTCGTGCCGGGATTGAGTTCAGGTGTAATGCGTCGTCGCGACTGTAAAGCCTCTTTTCCCGCGGCGCCGGGGCGCAACGCGTGCAGGGCCGGCGCGATCGCGGCCTCGGCCGCCGGGCTGGTCCTGACCCTGTGCGGCTGCGGCCAGCCCCTGATCACCTTCCAGAGCGAGACGACGCCCAAGGCGGAAGCCGCCGGGCTCGCCGAGCCGACCGTCACCGGCAGCATCACGAAGCGCCCGGCCAGCTTCGGCGCCGATCTCGGCGAGGAGGATTGGCGCCGCGCCCGGGCGGCGCTGGGCGTCGCCCTCGACCCGCAGGGAAACGGGCGGCCGGTGAAGTGGGACAATCCGGAGACGAGCCTGCGCGGCTCGGTCAACCCGACGGGGCTGCCCTACGTCGCCAACGACGAGATCTGCCGCGACTTCCTCGCCACCGTGATCACGCCGGAAACGAGCCGCTTCGTCCGCGGCACGGGGTGCCGGCTCTCCGGCGGCCCGTGGGAGCTGAAGCGGCTCCGGCCGAGCAAGACCGGCTGAGGGCGGCGCGCCGGCAGCCTTGACGCGAGGCCGCGGAGGTCCGACCTTTCGTGTTCGAGGGCGTTGCAGAGAAGCAACATGTCCGCCACATGACGGTCCGACCCATCTGACCGCCGGATCCGGCGGCGCCGAGATCCGAAACGAGCGATGCGCAACCCCTACGACGTACTGGGAGTCCCGAAGGGGGCGAGCGAGGCCGATATCAAGCGCGCCTACCGCAAGCTCGCCAAGGCCCACCATCCCGACCGCAACAAGGACGACGCCCGCGCGAAGGACCGCTTCGCCGAGGCGAACTCGGCCTACGAGATCCTCGGCGACGCGGCCAAGCGCGCGCAGTTCGACCGCGGCGAGATCGACGCCGACGGAAAGCCGCGCGCGACCGGGTTCGAGGGCTTCTCCGGCTTCGGCGGCGGCCGCGCCAATTCCTTCGACTTCGAAGGCATGGCGCGCAGCCGGGCCGCGGGCGGCGGCGGCGGGGGCGGCGGGATCGGCGAGGACATCTTCTCGCACCTGTTCGGCGAGGCGTTCCGCGCCGGCGGCGCCGGTCCCGGCGGTGCGGCCGGAGCCGGCGGCTTCCAGCGCGGCGGGCCTGCCAGGGGCGACGACGTCCAGGCGGAGCTCAGCGTGACGCTGGAGCAGGTCGGCAGCGAGGAGAAGCTGCGGCTCGGCCTGCCGACGGGCCGCGAGGTCGACGTGGTGATCCCGCGCGGCGTCGTCGACGGGCAGACCATCCGCCTGCGCGGCCTCGGCCACCCGGCGCCGAACCTGCGCGGCGAGCCCGGCGACGCGCTCCTGACCATTCGCGTCCTGCCCCATGCCCGCTTCAAGCCGGAGGGGGCCGATCTCCGCACCACCGTCGACGTGCCCCTGGAGGACGCGGTGCTCGGCGGCGCGATCCGCGTGCCGACGCTGACCGGCGCGGTCGAGATGCGCATGCCCCCGATGACGAGTTCCGGCCGCACCTTCCGCCTGCGCGGCAAGGGCCTGCCGAAGAAGGACGGCAGCCGCGGCGACCTTCTCGCCACCACCGCCATCGTTCTCCCCGCGGGCGCGGACCCGGCGCTGACGGAGTACGCGCAGAGCAAGCGGGGCGCGAAGGCGGAGTAACGCAGACCGCCGCGCCCTCGCACTTTCCCCCTCCGCACACGTCCGCTAAGGATGCCCGCGGCGTGCGGCCGGCCCTCCGGCCCGCGCGACGGGCCTTCAGCGTTTCAGGTGACTCATGGCGGATCTCGACCCGGTTGACCCTCGCGGCAACGGACGCTCGGCCGGAGCCGGAATTCTGGCGGGCAAGCGGGGCATCGTCCTCGGCGTCGCCAACAACCGCTCGATCGCCTGGGGCATCGCCAAGAGCGCCCGCGCGCACGGGGCCGAGCTCGCCTTCACCTACCAGGGCGACGCCCTGAAGAAGCGCGTCGAGCCCCTGGCGCGCGAGCTCGACGCCCACGTGATCGGCCATTGCGACGTCACCGACCCGGCCTCGATCGACGCGGTGTTCGATGCGGCCGCCTCCGCCTTCCCGGAGGGGATCGACTTCGTGATCCACTGCATCGCCTTCTCGGACAAGGACGAGCTGACGGGCCGCTACATCGAGACGAGCGAGGGCAACTTCACCAAGTCGCTCCTGATCTCCTGCTACTCGTTCACGGCGATCGCCCAGCGCGCCGAGAAGCTGATGCGCAACGGCGGCTCGCTTCTCACGCTGACCTATTACGGCGCCGAGAAATGGATGCCGCACTACAATGTGATGGGCGTGGCGAAGGCGGCGCTCGAAGCCTCGGTGCGCTACCTCGCCGCCGATCTCGGCCCCCAGAACATCCGCGTCAACGCGATCTCGGCGGGCCCGATCAAGACGCTCGCCGCCTCCGGCATCGGCGACTTCCGCTACATTCTCAAGTGGAACGAGTACAACGCGCCCCTGCGCCGGACCGTCACGATCGACGAGGTCGGCGAGACCGCGGCCTACCTCATCTCCGACATGTCCCGCGGGATGACGGGCGAGATCCTGCACGTCGATGCGGGCTATCACGTCGTCGGCATGAAGAACCCCGAGGCGCCGGACCTCTCGCTCGACCGGGACTGAGCAGGGCTCAATCCGGCACCGTCATCCCCGCGATCCCCTCCGCCGCTTCCGGGTAGCGGGGGTCCATCGCCTCCAGCGTGTCGGCGATCGTGCGGGCCACGACGAGGTTGCGGTACCATTTCCGGTTCGCGGGCACGACGTGCCAGGGCGCGTAGGGCGTCGAGCAGCGGGTCAGCGCGTCCCCGAAGGCGGCTTGGTAGGCGTCCCAGGCCTCGCGCTCGACGAGGTCGGCCGGGTCGAACTTCCAGTGCTTGGCCGGATCGGCGATGCGGGCCTCGAGCCGCTCCTTCTGCTCGGCCTTCGAGATGTGCAGGAAGAACTTGAGCACCTGCGTCCCCGAGGCGGTCAGCAGGCGCTCGAAGTCGTTGATCAGGCCGTAGCGTCCGCGCCAGATCTCCTCGGGCACGAGATTCTTCACCCGCACCACGAGCACGTCCTCGTAGTGGCTTCGGTTGAAGACCCCGATCATGCCGCGGGCCGGCGTCCGCCGGTGGTAGCGCCACAGGAAATCGTGATCGAGCTCCACCGATGTCGGCGCCTTGAAGGAGGTGACCTCGCAGCCCTGCGGGTTCACCCCTTCGAGCACGGCACGGATGGTCCCGTCCTTACCGCCCGTGTCGATGGCCTGGAAGACGACGAGCAGGCTGCGGCGGCGCTCGGCATAGAGTCGCTCCTGCAGCGCCTGGATGCGGGCACGTTCCGCGAGCACCGCTTCCTTCGCCGCGTTCTTGTCGAGACCGCCATCGGCGTCCGGGTCGATCCGGTCCAGTTCGCAGACCTTGCCGGGCGTCACGGTGACGATGCCCTCGGCCGCGGGCACGACGACGGGGGCATGGCCGCCGATCAGGGCCGGCGCGGCGCTCGATATCTCGCTGGCCGCCCCGGCCCAGAGACTCGATGAGGGCGGGCGCTCCCGCGCCGCCTGCCGGAGAGAGTCCTGCGACATTGTCACGCCGGCTGCGCGGTCGCGCTGGCCCTTCGCGTGCTTGCCGTGTTTCTTCGACATGACCACTCTCTATCGCTCGCAATCGACGGGGCCGGCAGGGAACCGTCTGGAGGTCCGCGTGGGTGCGACAACGATCGGCAGGCTGAGCCGTTCCGGCAAGGGGCCGGCGAGGTTTTCGCGCGACCCTGCCCCCTGACCGCGATGCCGACGATCTATTTCGTACGCCACGGCCAGACCGACTGGAACGCCGAGGGGCGCCTTCAGGGCCAGCGCGACACCAAGCTCAACGGGACGGGCCTGCGGCAGGCGGAGGAGGCGGCCGACCGGCTGCGCGCGCTCACGGGCGACCGCTTCTCGGATCTGGACTTCGTGGCGAGCCCCCTGAGCCGGACCCGCCGGACGATGGAGGCCATGCGGGCCTGCCTCAACCTGCCGCCCGAGAGCTACCGGCTGGACGACCGGCTGAAGGAGATCAGCTTCGGGGCCTGGGAGGGCTTGACCTGGGCGGAGATCCGCCGCCGCGATCCTTCGGGCGCGGCCGCCCGGGACCGCGACCGCTGGGGCTACCAGCCGCCCGGCCTCGGCGCCGAGAGCTACGCGATGCTGACCGAGCGCGTCGCCCCCGCGATCCGCGACCTCGCCGGGCCGACGGTGTTGGTCGCCCATGGCGGCGTGGCGCGCGCGATCCTGGTCGCGCGGGGCTACCTCGATCCCTGGGCGGCGCCGCGGATCGGTATCCGGCAGGGCGGCGTCCTCCTCCTCGACGCGGAGGGCTGGCGCTGGATCTGACGGCTCTCGCGCCCTGCACGATCCCGTTCAAGGCCGGTTCAAGCTGCGCGAAGTAGGGCGTTGGCGGATCGGCGCGCGCGTGCCACACCGAGGGGCGGGCCGGCATCCGGCCCCATCGACGGCGGGCCGCCTCGATAACGGCACGATCCGGGGCCAATGACCGTCGAACGATGGCTCCCGACCGCGCGGGGGCCGGGAGCGGAGCAGAATCAGCGTATGAGCAGTGTCGCCGAGATGACCCGGCCGCGTGCGGACCTGCGCGCGGAAGCGGGCGCGCTCTCCGGCCGCGCCTTCCTGCGCGGGGCCGTGCGGCCGGACCTGATCCGCGACGAGGTTCTGGCCGAGATCTTTCTGGCCAGCGCCGCCGCTCGTCCCGACCACCCGGCCCTGATCGACGGCTCGGCCCCGAACGATTCCGGCCGCTATCCACACCTGACCTACGCCGAGATGGCCGAGCGCGCCCGCGCGATCGCGAAGGGCCTCGCCCACCGGGGCATCAGGCCGGGCCACGTCGTCGGTCTCTGGATGGCGCGCGGGCCGGATCTCCTCGTGGCGCAGGTCGGCATCACCCTGTCGGGCGCCGCCTGGCTGCCCTTCGACGCCGAGGCGCCGGCCGAGCGCGTCGCGGTCTGCCTGCGCGACGCCGAGGCGCGGGCGCTCCTCGTCTCCCCGGCGCTCAAGCCCGCGGCGCCGGACGCGAGCCCCGCCCTGACGCTCGCCGAACTCGCCGCCGGAACGCCCGGCGACGCCCCCGTGCCCGATCCGCGGGCGGCCGGCCTCACCCCGGAGCACCCCGCCTACCTGATCTACACGTCGGGCTCGACGGGCGTGCCGAAGGGCATCGTCATCAGCCACGCCAACATCTGCCACTTCCTCCGCTCCGGGAACGCGCTCTACGGCATGCGGGCCGACGACATCGTGTTCCAGGGCGCCTCCGTCGCCTTCGACCTCTCGATGGAGGAGATCTGGGTCCCCTACCTCGTCGGTGCGACCCTGTTCGTGGCCTCGCCCGCGATGATGGGCGACGTCGAGGCGCTGCCCGGCATCCTCACGGAGGCCGGCTGCACCGTGCTCGACACGGTGCCCACGCTGCTCGCCATGATCAGCCGGGACCTTCCCAGCGTGCGCCTCGTGCTGCTCGGCGGCGAGGCCCTGCCCGAGCCCCTCGTTGCCCGCTGGGCGACGGCCGGTCGCCAGCTCTTCAACACCTACGGGCCGACCGAGGCGACGGTGGTGGCGACCGCGGCCGAGATGCGGCCCGGCGCGCCCGTCACGATCGGCGGCCCGATCCCGAACTACACGGTCTACGTCGCCGACGAGGGGCTCACCCTTCTCGGCCCCGGCGAGCCGGGCGAATTGCTGATCGGCGGCCCCGGCGTCGCCAAGGGCTACCTGCAGCGCCCGGAGCTGACGGCTGAGAAATTCGTCGCCAACCCCTTCGTGGCGGGCGGGACGGACCCGGTCCTCTACCGCTCCGGCGATGCCGTCTCCCTCGACCCGCAGGGCAACATCCTCTTCCACGGTCGCATCGACGATCAGGTCAAGATCCGCGGCTTCCGGGTGGAGCTCGGCGAGATCGAGGCGCGCATCCAGGCGCAGCCGGGGATCAACCAGGCGGCGGTCGTGCTGCGCCAGGACGACGGCGTCGACCGCCTCGTCGCCTTCCTCGTGCCCGAGCGCGGGGCCGCCATCGACAAGGGGAGCCTCCGCCAGACGCTCGCCGGGCAGATGCCCCCCTACATGGTGCCGGGCCATTTCGAGTTCGCCGACAACCTGCCCCGCCTCACCTCCGGCAAGGTCGACCGCAAGGCGCTGAAGCTCGCGCCGCTCACCGTGACGGGCGTCGACGGCGAGCAGGAGCCGCCGGCCAACGACACCGAGGCGGCCCTTCTCGCCGCCGCCAATCAGGTCTTCGGCGCGCAGCCCATGCCCTTCGAGGCCGATTTCTTCACCGATCTCGGCGGCCACTCGCTCCTCGCCGCCCGCTTCGTCTCCGCGGTTCGCGAGACGCCCGCGCTCGCCGCGATCACCCTGCAGGACGTCTACGGCCGGCGGACGCTGCGGGCAATGAGCGCTGCGCTGATCGAGCGTACGGGCGGCGTCGGCTCGCAGGCCGCCATCCGCGATCTCGGCTTCGATCCGCCGCCCCTCCTGCGCCGCGCCCTGTGCGGCCTCGCGCAGGCCGTCGCGCTGCCCTTCGTGATCGCGCTCGCCACCTCGCAGTGGCTCGGCATCTTCGTGACCTACCTGCTGATCACTGGCGGCTCGCTCGGCTTCTTCGGCGAGATCGCGGCCCTGCTCCTCGTCTATATCGGCATCAACGCGGTCACGGCCTGCACCGCGCTCGTCGGCAAGTGGCTCGTGCTCGGGCGGACGAAGCCGGGGCGATACCCGCTCTGGGGCGTCTACTACTACCGCTGGTGGCTGGCGCAGCGCCTGGCGCCCCTCGTCCACGTGAAGTGGCTGCAGGGCTCGCCGGTGATCGCGATCTACCTCCGGATGCTCGGAGCGAGGATCGGTCGTGATGCGCTCATCTCCGATATCGAGATCGGCGCGCCCGACCTCCTGAGCATCGGGGAGGGCGCCTCGCTCGGCGGCCGCCTCGTCATCGCCAACGCGGAGATCGTCGGCAACGAGCTCGTGATCGGCCGCGTCGAGATCGGCCGCGACGTCTCGATCGGCACCTCCTGCGTCGTCAGCCACGACACCGTGATCGGAGACGGCGCCGAGATCGCCGACCTCACCACCATCCCGGCCGGCAGCCGCGTCGGCCCGGGCGAGCGCTGGGACGGGTCGCCCGGCCGCAAGGTCGGCATGGCGGAGCCGGATGCGACCGAGCCCGCCACGGCCTCGGCCCGGCGCCGCGCCGGATTCCTCGTCGCCTACGCCCTGCTTCTCGCAGCGATCCCCGCCGTCGGCCTGCTGCCGATCTTCCCCGCCTTCTTCATCTTCGACCAGATCAGCGACAATCTCGGCGCGCTGACCGACATCGACTACCATTGGTACCTACCGCTCCTGACATGGCCGACCGCCATGCTGATGACGGCGGGCACCGTGCTCCTGATCGCGGCGATCCGCTGGCTGATCCTGCCCCGGGTCAGCTCCGGCACGTGGTCCGTCTGGTCGGGCTTCTACCTCCGCAAATGGACCGTGGCGCTCGCGGCGGAGGTGACCTTGGAGACGCTCTCCTCGCTCTTCGCCACCGTCTACATGCGGGCCTGGTACCGCCTGATGGGCGCCCGGATGGGGCAGGGGGCCGAGATCTCGACGAATCTCGCCGGGCGCTACGACCTCGCCGATATCGGCGCGCGCAACTTCATCGCCGACGAGGTGGTCTATGGCGAGGAGGAGATCCGGCGCGGCTTCATGCATCTCGAGCCCGTGCGCACCGGCGCGCGGGTCTTCGTCGGCAACGACGCGGTAGTACCGCCGGGCGCGGTGATCCCGGACGACGTGCTCATCGGCATCAAGTCGAAGCCCCCGGAGAACGCCCTGATGGCGCCGGGCGAGACGTGGTTCGGCTCGCCGCCGATCAAGCTGCCGGCCCGGCAGAGGGTCGATCTCGGCTCGCTCGCCCAGACCTACGAGCCGGGCCTCGGGCCGAAGCTGCGGCGCGGCGTCTTCGAGGCCTTCGCGACCTCGTTCTCGCCGATGCTCTACATCACCCTCGCGATCACGGCGATCGACTTCTACTTCTACCCCGCGATCCTGGCCGAGGATTGGACGGGTCTCGCGATCAGCTTCGTGACCCTCAGCGTGTTGATCGCGATCATCCAGTCCTCGGCGGTTATCGCCTTGAAATGGTTGCTGATGGGCCGCTACAAGCCCGGCATGCGGCCGATGTGGTCGTGGTGGGCGATGCGCACGGAAGCGATCGCCGTCGCCTATTGGGGCCTCGCCGGGAAGGTGCTCCTCGAGCACCTGCAGGGCACGCCCTTCCTGCCCTGGGTGCTGCGCCTGTTCGGCGTGAAGGTGGGGCAGGGGGTCTGCATGCTGACCACCGACATCACCGAGTTCGACTGCGTCACGATCGGCGACTACGCCACGATCAACCGCACCTCGGCCCTGCAGACGCATCTCTACGAGGACCGGATCATGAAGGTCGGCCGGGTCGAGGTGGGCCGCGGCGTGTCGGTGGGCGCCTTCGCGACGGTGCTCTACGACACGAGGGTCGGCGACTACGCCCGCCTGCGGCCTCTCACGATCGTGATGAAGGGGGAGTCGATCCCGGCCCACACGGAGTGGGAGGGCGCGCCCGCCGTCCCCGTCATCCACGCGGAGCCGGCCAAGGCAGCGGCCTGATTGGCCGCATATGCATCTGTGGATTGATACGCTCAGTCAAAAAAACTCGTACTGGTTGAAGTGCGCGCCGGTCCTGCCCACGGCAAGTTGAGGGTGCTGCGGCTCCTCCCTCGGAGCCGAGCGCCACGGCCGCGCCGCGACGATCGCCCGCGTCCGGGGTGATCCTCCTCGCTCGACCTCGGGAAGACCGGTGCGAATCTTCGATCTGTCAACGGCTTGGGCGCAGCGGCGCCTGCAACGGCATCTCGCGCGCCGCTCGAGCGGGCGCATCGTCCGCTGGATCGCCGTCGGCGCCGCGACGCCGGCCGCGAGCGCTGAGGACCTGGAGGAAGCGGCCCCGGGCAACGTCGTGGCCTTCCCGCAGCGCCCTGCGCCCCGCGAGCCGGACGAGGAAACCGGGGGACGCGCGAAGGGCTGAGCCGCGGCCGCCCCGCCGCGACGCCGAGAAACGGTCGCGGGTCACCGCACGACCCGCCGGGCCCGGCCACCCGGGACCGGCAGGGAGGGGCGAGGCCCCGTCAGGCCGCCTCTTCCCGCTTGCCGAGGCGCTTGTCGAGGTAGGTGTCGACGGTCTGGGTCAGCTCGTCGACCTTGCCGTCGAAGAAGTGGTTGGCGCCCTCGACCATCTGGTGCTCGATGATGACGCCCTTCTGCGTCTTCACCTTCTCGATCACCGGCATCACTTCTCGGGCCGGCGCGACGCGGTCCTCGGAGCCGTGCACGAACAGGCCGGAGGACGGGCAGGGCGCCAGGAAGGTGAAGTCGTAGCGGTTCGCCATCGCGGCGATCGAGATGAAGCCCTCGATCTCGGGGCGGCGCATCAGGAGTTGCATCCCGATCCAGGATCCGAACGAGACGCCCGCGATCCAGCAGGATTTCGCCTCCGGGTTGACGGATTGCACCCAGTCGAGGGCCGCTGCCGCGTCGGAGAGCTCGCCCGAGCCGTGATCGAACGCGCCCTGGCTGCGCCCGACGCCGCGGAAGTTGAACCGCAGAGCCGCGAAGCCCCGGTTGGCGAACGTGTAGAACAGATTGTACACGATCTGATTGTTCATCGTGCCGCCGAATTGCGGGTGCGGGTGCAGCACGATGGCGATCGGCGCGCCCTTCTTCTTCGGGGCCTGATAACGGCCTTCGAGGCGGCCGGCCGGACCGTTGAAGATGACTTCGGGCATGGTGTTCCCATCTCCTCTCGGCAGCCTCAAGGGGCCTGCCGAAGCTCAGGTGCCGTCGCGGGGTCGTCCCCGCGGAGCCTTGACTCAGGTCGAGACGGACTTACAAGCGCTCTTAGAATAGTTCTAGGCGATTAGAACTATTATAAAGAACCCTGCACGATCCGTGTCGCCCCGGTCGTCTCTCCGCAGCCGGCCACCTGGAATGCGTGTCGTGCGCGCGCCTTAGCATGATGTCGGGGGGCGAAAGCAAGGAAATGTCGGTGCTCTGCGCACAGGTCCGGGCGGGCCGCCCATGACGGGATCCCGCGCCTATCTCGACCACAACGCCACCACGCCGGTCCGTCCGGACGTGGCGGAGGCGGTCGCGCGCGCTGATGCTCCCCGGCAACCCGTCCTCGGTTCATGCCGAGGGCCGCGCCGCGCGCGCCCTCCTGGAAGCGGCCCGCGAGCAGGTGGCCGCGCTCGTCGGCGCCGAGCCAGCCGGAATCGTCTTCACGAGCGGCGGCACGGAAGCCGCCAACACGGTGCTCTCGGGCGCGCTGCGCCGCCGGGGCGTTCCGGAGCCCACCCGGCTCCTGATCGGCGCCACCGAGCATCCCTGCGTCTCGGCTGGTCACCGTTTTCCCGCGGAGGCGGTCGAGACGGTGTCGGTGGCCCCGTCAGGCCTGATCGATCTCGCGGCGCTGGAGGCGCGGCTCGCGGCACACGCGGGGGAAACGGTCCTGATCTCCGTGCACGCGGCCAACAACGAGACCGGGGTCGTGCAGCCCCTCGCGGATGTCGTGGCGCTGGCCCGCCGTCACGGCCGCGCCCTCGTGCACAGCGACGCGGTCCAGGCCGCCGGCAAGATCGCGATCGATCTCGGGGCGCTCGGGCTCGATGCGCTCACGCTCTCGGGCCACAAGTTCGGCGCGCCGAAGGGCGTCGGCGCCATCGCTCTCGCGGATGGCGCGGGCCTCGACGCCGCCTTCGTGCGCGGCGGAGGCCAGGAGGGGCGGCGGCGCTGCGGCACCGAGAACCTGCCCGGCATCGTCGGGATGGGACGGGCCGCGGAGATCGCCGGAACGGCTCTTGCGAGCGAGGCGGAGCGGCTCGGGCGTCTGCGCGACGGGATGGAGGCGGCCGTGCTGTCGCGCGCGCCCGACGCGGTGGTGTTCGGCGCGGGCGCACCCCGCCTGCCGAACACGTTGAGTGTCGCAGTCCCGGGGCTTGAGGCCGCCACGGCGCTGATGGCGCTCGATCTCGCCGGCGTCGCGGTGTCGTCCGGCTCGGCCTGCGCCTCGGGCAAGGTGGCGCGCTCGCCCGTCCTCGCGGCGATGGGCGTCAGCCCTGCGCTCGCTGCAGGGGCGCTGCGCGTGAGTTTGGGCTGGAACACGGTTGAAAGCGACGGGGCCCGCTTCCTCGAAGCCTTCGAACGCGCGGTTTCGTCCCTATATAAGCGGCAAGGGAGAGCGGCCTGATGCGAGCCGTCCCGCGCCATCTCGAAAGCCCCCCGGCCCTTGACGCCGGCGATGGTAGGAGAAGCTAATGCCTGCAGTGCAGGATACGGTCGATCGCGTTCGCGCCATCGACGTCGATCAGTACAAGTACGGGTTCGAGACCACGATCGAGATGGAGAAGTCCGAGAAGGGCATCTCCGAGGACGTGATCCGCTTCATCTCGGCCAAGAAGAACGAGCCCGCCTGGCTGCTCGAATGGCGCCTCGATGCCTATAAGCGCTGGCAGACGATGAAGGAGCCCGACTGGGCGCGCGTCTCCTACGACAAGGTCGATTACAACGACATCTACTATTACGCGGCGCCGAAGCGGAAATCCGTCGAGTCGCTCGACGAGATCGATCCCGAGATCCTCGCCACCTACGAGAAGCTCGGCATCCCGCTGCGCGAGGTCGAGGTGCTGGAGGGCGTCGCGCCGGAGCGGCGCGTGGCCGTCGACGCCGTGTTCGACAGCGTGTCGGTCGCCACGACCTTCAAGGCGGAGCTCTCGAAGGCCGGCGTGATCTTCATGCCGATTTCGGAGGCCGTGCGCGAGTATCCGGAGCTGGTGCAGAAGTACCTCGGCTCGGTCGTGCCGGTGACCGACAACTTCTTCGCGACGCTGAACTCGGCCGTGTTCTCGGACGGGTCGTTCGTCTACATCCCGCCGGGCGTCCGCTGCCCGATGGAGCTGTCGACCTACTTCCGCATCAACGAGCGCGATACCGGCCAGTTCGAGCGCACGCTGATCATCGCCGACAAGGGGAGCTACGTTTCCTATCTTGAGGGCTGCACGGCCCCCAAGCGCGACGACAACCAGCTCCACGCGGCGGTGGTCGAGCTCGTGGCGCTCGACGATGCCGAGATCAAGTACTCGACCGTCCAGAACTGGTATCCGGGCGATGCCCAGGGCAAGGGCGGCATCTACAACTTCGTGACGAAGCGCGGCGATTGCCGCGGCGCCCGCTCGAAGATCTCCTGGACGCAGGTCGAGACTGGCTCGGCGATCACCTGGAAGTACCCGTCCTGCATCCTGCGGGGCGACGATTCCCGCGGCGAGTTCTACTCGATCGCGGTGTCGAACGGCATGCAGCAGGTCGATTCCGGCACCAAGATGATCCATCTCGGCAAGAACACGACCAGCCGGATCATCTCGAAGGGCATCTCGGCGGGGCGCTCGCAGAACACCTACCGGGGCCTCGTCTCGGCCCACAAGAAGGCGAAGGGCGCCCGCAACTTCACGAACTGCGACAGCCTGCTGATCGGCGATCAGTGCGGGGCGCACACGGTGCCCTACATCGAATCGAAGAACGCGTCCGCGGTGTTCGAGCACGAGGCCACGACCTCGAAGATCTCCGAGGACCAGAAGTTCTACTGCCTGCAGCGGGGGCTCTCCGAGGAGGAGGCGACCGCGCTGATCGTCAACGGCTTCGTCCGGGACGTGCTGCAGCAGCTGCCGATGGAGTTCGCCGTCGAGGCCCAGAAGCTGATCTCGATCAGCCTCGAAGGCTCGGTCGGCTAGACGGGCTGGAGATCGAGGCCCTGCGGGACTGGTCCCGCAGGGCTCTCACGCGCCCGCTTTCGTATTTCTGACTTTCGGAACTGACCATGCTTGAGATCAAGAACCTCGTCGTGCAGATCGAGGACAACCGCATCCTCAACGGGCTCGACCTCACCGTGAAGGACGGCGAGGTCGCCGCCATCATGGGCCCGAACGGGTCCGGCAAGTCGACCCTGTCCTACGTCATCGCCGGCAAGGAGGATTACGAGGTCCTCGAGGGCGAGATCCTGCTCAACGGCGAGAACATCCTGGAGATGGGTCCCGACGAGCGCGCCGCGGCCGGCATCTTCCTCGCCTTCCAGTACCCGCTGGAGATCCCCGGCGTCGGCACGATGACCTTCCTCAAGGCCTGCCTGAACGCCCAGCGCAAGGCGCGCGGCGAGGACGAGCTCTCGACGCCCGACTTCATCCGCCAGGTGAACAAGGCCGCCGACAAGCTCGAGATCAACAAGGAGATGCTCAAGCGCGCCCTCAACGTCGGGTTCTCCGGCGGCGAGAAGAAGCGCATGGAGATCCTCCAGATGGCGCTGCTGCAGCCGCAATTCTGCGTCCTCGACGAGACCGATTCCGGCCTCGACATCGACGCCCTGCGCATCGTCTCCGAGGGCGTGAACGCGCTGCGCGCGGAAGGGCGCTCCTTACTCGTCATCACCCACTACCAGCGCCTCCTGAACCACATCGTGCCCGACACCGTGCACGTCATGTCCCAGGGGCGTATCGTGAAGTCAGGCGGCAAGGAGCTCGCCCTCGAACTCGAGGCTTCGGGCTACGCCGAGTACCGCGCGAGCGAGGCGGCCTGACCCATGGCAGACGTCACCAATCTCCGCACCCCGGCCGAGACCGGCCTCTCGAAGCTGTTCGAGGTCGCCCGGATGAAATTCCCGACGGGCGTGTCGATCGCCCGCGAGGAGGCCTTCCGCTATTTCGAGGCGATGGGCCTGCCGAGCCGGCGGGTCGAGGCCTTCAAATATACGGACCTGCGCGCCGCCCTGAAGGAGGCCGCCCCCCCGGCCGATGCGCCCGGCGCCGAGGCGGCGCACAGGGCCCTCGACGCGGCCAAGGGCTTCTCGGGCATCGAGGCCCTGCGCCTCGCCTTCGTGAACGGCCATCTCGTGGCCGAGGCCTCCGACCTCGGCCGGGTGCCCCAGGGCGTCACCCTCGCGCCACTGAACGAGGCGCTCGCCGCGGGCGACAGGCTCCTCGAGCATCTCGCCCCGGTCTCCCAGGCCCGTGAGAACCCGATCTACCAGCTCAACGCCGCCTTCATGGCGGACGGGCTGCTCGTGCACGTCGCGGCGGGCACCAAGGTCGAGGCGCCGCTGCACCTGCGCTTCGTCGGCACGGGCGCGGAGGCCTTCTCCACGGCGACCCGCGTGCTCGTGGTGCTGGAGGCGGATGCCGAGCTGACGGTGCTCGAATCCCACGAGGGTCCGGACGGCGTCGCCTACCAGCCGAACGACGCCCTCGACGTCGTGATCGCGGATCGGGCCCGCTTCCACCACACCCGCCTCAACGGCGAGGGCCGCGAGGCCATCGCGCTCTCGACGATCTCGGCCCGGCTCGGCGCCGGCTCGCATATCGAGACCGTGAACCTCGTGACCGGCGCGGTGCTGTCGCGCCATCAGATCTACCTGCATTTCGCGGGCGAGGACGCCACGGCCACGGTGAACGGCGCGACCATGCTCGGCAACGGGCAGCTCGCCGATTCGACGCTGCTCGCCGACCACGCGGCGGTCGGGGGCGTCAGCCGCGAATTGTTCAAGACGGTGATCGACGGCGACGCGACCGGCGTGTTCCAGGGCAAGATCATCGTCGAGCAGATCGCCCAGAAGACCGACGGCAAGATGAAGTCGGACTGCCTCCTCCTCCCGGACGAGGGGCAGATGATGAACAAGCCGGAGCTGGAGATCTTCGCCGACGACGTGGCCTGCGGCCACGGGGCCACCTGCGGCGCGCCGGACGACGACCTGCTCTTCTATCTCATGGCCCGCGGCCTGCCGCGGACGGAGGCCGAGAGCCTGCTCGTCCAGGCCTTCCTCGGCGAAGCGCTGGAATCGGTCACCCACGAGGGTGCCCGCGAGGCCTTGATCGGCGAGGTCGAGACCTGGCTGGCCAAGCGGGCTTGAGCGACGACCCCTCCCTCGCGGGGGAGGGCCCTCGCGTCACGCGGAAGGTTTCATGAACGCACCCGTCCTTCAGACCCCCTACGACGTCGAGGCGATCCGGAAGGAATTCCCGATCCTGTCGCAGACGGTCTACGGCAAGCCCCTCGTCTACCTCGACAACGCGGCCTCGGCCCAGAAGCCGCGGGCCGTGATCGACGCCATGGTCTCGTGCATGGAGACGGGCTACGCCAACGTCCATCGCGGCCTGCACTTCATGGCGAATGCCGCGACGGAGGGGTTCGAGGGCGCCCGCGAGACGACGCGGCAATTCCTCAACGCGGCCTCGACGGACGAGATCATCTTCACCCGCAACGCCACCGAGGCCTACAACCTCGTGGCGAGCTCGATGGGCTGGGCCGGGCTGATCGGCGAGGGGGACGAGATCATCCTCTCGATCATGGAGCACCACTCGAACATCGTGCCCTGGCACTTCCTGCGCGAGCGCCGAGGCGCCGTGATCAAGTGGGCGCCGGTGGACGACGCGGGCAATTTCCTCGTCGACGAATACGAGAAGCTGTTCACCCCCCGCACCAAGATGGTGGCGCTGACCCACATGTCGAACGTGCTCGGCACGGTGACGCCGGCCGAGGAGATCGTGCGCATCGCCCACGCGCACGGCGTGCCCGTGCTCCTCGACGGGGCGCAGAGCGCCGTCCACCGCGAGGTCGACGTGCGGGCGCTCGATTGCGACTTCTACGTCTTCACCGGCCACAAGGTGTACGGGCCGACCGGCATCGGGGTTCTCTACGGCAAGCGGGAATGGCTGGAGCGGCTGCCCCCCTACCAGGGCGGCGGCGAGATGATCCGTACCGTCACCGAGGACGCTGTCACCTACAACGAGCCGCCGCACCGCTTCGAGGCGGGCACGCCCGCGATCGTCGAGGCGGTGGGCCTCGGCGCGGCGCTCGAATTCATGATGGGCGTCGGGCGCGAGCGGATCGCGGCCCACGAGGCCATGCTGACCGCCTACGCCACCGAGCGCCTCTCCGCGATGAACTCCGTGCGCCTGATCGGCACGGCGCGGGACAAGGGCGGCGTCATCGCCTTCGAGATGAAGGGCGCGCACGCCCACGACATCGCCACCGTGATCGACCGCCAGGGCGTCGCGGTGCGGGCGGGCACCCATTGCGCCATGCCGCTCCTCAACCGGTTCGGCGTCACCTCGACCTGCCGCGCCTCCTTCGGCCTCTACAACACCACGGCTGAGATCGACGCCCTCGCCGAGGCGCTGGCCAAGGCCGAGCTCATGTTCGCCTGAAAGGTCTCCCCATGTCCGATGCTACGATCACCGGCGGCACCAACGCACCCGCGGTGGCGGCTGCCTCCGCCATCCCCCCGGAAGAGCTCGACCGCCTGACCGACGACATCGTGGCGGCCCTCAAATCCGTCTACGACCCCGAGATCCCCGCCGACATCTACGAGCTCGGCCTGATCTACAAGGTCGACATCGCCGACGACCGCTCCGTCGCGATCGACATGACGCTGACCGCGCCGGGCTGCCCGGTCGCGGGCGAGATGCCGGGCTGGGTCGAGAATGCCGTCTCGGCGGTGCCGGGCGTGCAATCCTGCGCCGTCACGATGGTGTTCGACCCGCCGTGGGACCAGAGCCGCATGTCCGACGAGGCCCGCGTCGCCCTGGACATGTGGTAGGGGCGTTGGATTCGGCGCGCGGCAATGCTTATCTTGCCCCTGCGCAAGGCCATCCCTCACCCGCCCGGGCCTTGAACCCGGCTGCCGGAGAGCACTCGATGTCATCAGGTTTCAAGGTCATGTCGCTGACCGAGGCGGCGGCCGACCGGATCAAGGCGATCATCGCCGACGCCGACAACCCGATCGCCGGCCTGCGGGTCGGCGTGAGGAACGGCGGCTGCGCCGGCATGTCCTACACGATGGAATATGCCGAGGCGCGCAAGCCGGGCGAGGACATGGTCGAGGACAAGGGCGTCACCGTCTTCATCGATCCCAAGGCCGTGCTGTTCCTGCTCGGCACCGAGATGGACTTCCAGACGAACAAGCTCTCCGCGCAGTTCGTGTTCAACAACCCGAACCAGACCTCGGCCTGCGGCTGCGGAGAATCCGTCGCGATCACGCCCGCGAACCCGGAGGCCCTGCGCGCCTCGGCCTGAGGCCGAGTAGCGTGAGTCGACGCGTCGCCGAATCAGGCGACGCGGGAGAGGTCCGCGATCGGCGTGCGGTCGTCGACGCAGCGGTTTCGGCCGCCGCGCTTGGCCGCGAACATGCAGAGGTCGGCGCGCTCCAGCAGCGAGACAGGGGTGTCGCCGGGCCGGTAGGCGGCGATGCCGAGCGACACCGTGACCTTGCCCAGCGATTCCCCGGTCGAGCGCTTGACCAGCTCACGACCCATGACGCTGGTGCGGACCGTGTCCGCGATGGCGCGGGCGGTGTCGAGGTCGGTATCGGGCAGCAGGATCCCGAATTCCTCGCCGCCGAAGCGCGACAGGGTCGCCGAGCGGGTGACCTGCTCGCGCATGACGATCGCGACGAGGCGGAGCACCTGATCGCCGGTGAGATGGCCGTAGAGGTCGTTGAAGCGCTTGAAGAAATCGATGTCGAGGACGATCAGGCTCGACGTCACGGGCCGCGTCGCGGCGCTCTCCACGGTCCTGCCGAGCATCTCCTCGAAATGCTTGCGGTTCGAGAGGCCGGTGAGCGGGTCGGTCAGGCTCTCGATGCGGGTCGCCTCGAGCGTCTCGCGCAGGGCCTCGATCTCGGTCCGGCTCTCGCGCATGCGCGCCTCCAGGGTCCGGTTGTTAGCCGCCACCTCGCGGGTCGTGTTCACGAGGGAGGCGACGATCTCCCGGATGCGCACGCGATTGAGGGCGGCGCCGGCGAGGTCGTGCGACAGGGCGCGCAAGGATTCCCCGTACTGGGCCGTCGACCCGAGGGAGAGGTCGAGCATCTCGGTGATGCTCTCGATCTCGGAGAGCACGCTGGCGCTCATCTTCTCGGCCGCGAGCGAGAGGCGGCGCCCGTCGATATAGGTGTCGAAGAGGGCGTCGATGTCGCTGTCGCAGAGGCAACCGTTCTGGGAGGTCAGCCGCTTGATGGCGTCGTTCATCAGGGGCTGCGCGCCGGACACGTACGTGTACCAGACGGTGTAGGCCCGCGGCGTCGCCGAGGAGCCGTAATCGCGCATCAGGTCGTTGGCCCGTTGGGCGAGCGCGAAGGTTCGGTCGCGGTCGTTGTGACTCCCCTCGCTCATCCCCACACCACCCTCTTCCGGTAGCGCCGATCATCCCCCGGCACATAGCCGAGACGATGCATCCGCGACGATGGATGGACGGTTAAGCCGGCGCGCCGGAAGGCCGGAATTCGGGCGCTTATTTGCGCTTCTTGACCAGCGCCGGGCGCAGCAGGAACGCGGGAACGTGGCCGCCGAGGCCGACGGGCGTCTCGCCCTCGTCCTCCTCGTGCCGACGCCGCCCGCGGCCGCCGCGCTCCTCGGGCAGCCTCTCGGGCCGCTGGCGCGCCGGAGAGAGGGGAGCGGCCTCGCGCAGCGCCGGGGCGGCCTCTCGGGGCGCACGAGCGGCGTCGCGGGATTTGGGCGCCGCCTCGCGCTGCGTCTGAGCGGGCTCGGCCGGCTCCACGCTGCGGCTCCGTTCCGCTCCGCCGCGGCGGGACGGGGTCGCGCGACCCTCGCCGGCCGGACGGCCCGACCGGCTCCGTCGCGCGCCATCGCCGCTCCGTCCGCGATGCCGGGTCCGCCCCTCCGATTCCCCGTCCGAGGCGGCGGGCAGCGAGGCGAGATCCCCGTCGAACCACGCGATCGGCTGCCCGATCAGCGATTCGATAGCTTGGAGCGAGCGGTCGTCGCCCCGGCTCACCAGCGTAAAGGAATGGCCTGCCCGGCCTGCCCGGCCGGTGCGGCCGATGCGGTGGACGTAATCCTCCGGATGATGGGGAACGTCGAAATTGAAGACGTGGCTCACCGCCGGGATGTCGAGGCCCCGGGCGGCGACGTCGCTGGCCACGAGGAGGGGCGTCTCGCCGCTGCGGAACCCGTCGAGGGCCGCCATGCGGGCGCGCTGGTCCATGTCCCCGTGGAGCGCGGCCGCGTTGAACCCGTGCTTGGCGAGCGATTTCTGCAGGAGCGCCACGTCGCGCTTGCGGTTGCAGAAGATGATGCCGTTCTTGAGTTCGGCTTCGCCCCGGATCAGCGTGCGCAGGCGCTCGCGCTTCTCGTGGCCCTCGCCGCCCGTGGCGACGAGGCGCTGCACGATCGTCGTGGCGGTCGACGCCGGGCGCGCCACCTCGATCCGCTGCGGGTTATGCAGGAACATGTCGGCGAGCCGCTCGATCTCGGGCGGCATCGTCGCGGAGAAGAACAAGGTCTGGCGGGTGAAGGGCACCATCTTCACGATGCGCTCGATGTCGGGGATGAACCCCATGTCGAGCATGCGGTCGGCCTCGTCGATGACGAGCAGCTCGACGCCGGTGAGGAGCAGCTTGCCCCGCTCGAAATGGTCGAGGAGGCGCCCCGGCGTCGCGATCAGCACGTCGGTGCCGCGGGTCAGCTTCGCGTCCTGATCGGCGAAGGAGACGCCGCCGATGATCAGCGCGACGTTGAGCTTGTGGTTCGTGCCGTAGCGCTCGAAATTCTCCTCGACCTGCGCCGCGAGTTCCCGCGTCGGTTCGAGGATCAGCGTGCGGGGCATCCGGGCGCGGGCGCGTCCAGCCTCCAGCATGGTCAGCATCGGCAGGGTGAAGGCCGCCGTCTTTCCGGTGCCGGTCTGCGCGATGCCGAGGACGTCCCGGCGGGCGAGCACGTGCGGGATGGCCTGGGCCTGGATCGGTGTCGGTTGGGACTAGCCGGCGGCCGTGACGGCCTGAAGGACCTTGTCGCTCAACCCGAGATCGGCAAATGACATCGTCTTTTGAGAACCGTTGCGCGCGGGAAGGTCGCCGGCCGGCGCGGAGGAGATCGTCGCGGCAACGGCAATGACGGCTGTCTCGTTTCCCGACCCGCCGCGCATGCGAGTGCCGGCACACTTAGAGTGTTGGCGCGGCTTGTCAATCTGCCATTCCGCAGGGGAGAGGAGCGTGCCCGCGACGTCAGGGCGTCGCCGGCCGGGGGGCGAGAACGCGCTCGACGAGCGCGCAGGGGTCGAGACGGATGGAGCGCGCCGCGCCGGTGATAGAGCCGGTCGTCTCCGGATCCGGGAGGGCGCGCGCGGCGATCTGCCCCCCGCGGGCCGGCGCCACGTGGAGGCGGGACAGATAATGGGCGCAACCGCAGCCGAGCACGAGCGTCAGGGCAGCGATCCGCAGCGTCCAGGCGAGAGGCGAGCGCCGCCTCGTATTGGCCAAGGTCTCGTCGACGCGCATCGGCTCCGCACCTGCCCTCCGGGGATCGGTCGCGGTCCGTCCGCAACCCCCGGCAGCGCAACTTTCCACGGATAGAGTTAAGGCCGCCCTACCGCTGTTCTCACAACTGCCGAGGGCATGTCCTGAACTAAAACACCTACGAGCGTCCCATTCCGCACGATTCTGCAGGATTGGAACGCGTCTTGGGCCAATTCCGTCAGCATTGTGGCTGCTTTCTCTCTGCCTCCGACGAGCTTTGTTCTCGTCTGCCGTCATGTGCGCTGCGACACTTGTTGGGGCAGCGGAATCTTACCTCGCCCTAACCTTCACGTTTCGTTGACTCCTTGGGGCTTATCTGGACGGGCTTGTTGCACGAAAGCGACAGACCCGATTGCTCCCGCGGCCTAAAAGCACGCCGGCTTTCGCCAGACAGGACCAGTGATGATGAAAAAGCTTCTCCTTGCCTCCACCGTTCTCGCCGGCATGTCCGCCGCCGCGTCGGCTGCCGACCTTCCGCGTCGTGCGGCTCCGCCGCCGGTGTTCACGCCGGTTCCGGTGTTCACCTGGACGGGCTTCTACGCGGGCTTCAACGCCGGCTACGCCTTTGACACCAGCTCGAACAGCAACCGCACCTTCGGCGTGCCCGGCCTGAACGGCGCCGGCCAGGTGCTGACGGCGGTTCCCGGCGTGGCCACCACCGCCACCTTCCGCCAGAACGACCTCGACGGCTTCACCGGCGGCGGTCAGATCGGCTACAACTACCAGTTCACGCCGGGCTCGGGCTTCGTGGTCGG
>NZ_SMNT01000254.1 GCF_004348265.1 Methylobacterium segetis | reverse complement strand
CTGCTCGACGCTGCCGCCATGTCCATCGCTGATCGTGTAGGCGAGCGTCACCGCGCCATGGGCGTTCTCATCGGGCCGGTAGGCGTAGCGCCGGTCGCCGAGATCCTCGATCGTGCCGCCGCCCTCGACGACCCGGAGCCCGCCCACCTGCAGGGCGTCGCCATCGGCGTCGCTGGCGCCGGCCAGGAGCTCGGCCGCCGTGAGGATGCGGATCGCGTCCTCCGCACCCGCCGGAAGCGCGACCGGCCGGGCAAGGACCGGAGCGTCGTTGACCGCAGCCAGTTCGAAGCGCGCAACCTGCTCGACGCTGCCGCCATGTCCGTCGCTGACCGTG
>NZ_SMNT01000253.1 GCF_004348265.1 Methylobacterium segetis | reverse complement strand
CCCGCCGGAAGCGCGACCGGCCGGGCAAGGACCGGAGCGTCGTTGACCGCAGCCAGTTCGAAGCGCGCAACCTGCTCGACGCTGCCGCCATGTCCGTCGCTGACCGTGTAGGCGAGCGTCACCGCGCCATGGGCGTTCTCAGCGGGCCGGTAGGCGTAGCGCCCGTCACCGAGATCCTCGATCGTGCCGCCGCCCTCGGCGACCCGAAGGCCGGTCACCTGCAGGGCGTCCCCGTCCACATCGCTCGTGCCCGCGATGAGGTCCGCCCGCGAGAGGACGAGGCCCTGGTCCTCCGGAACCACGCCGAGGGAGATCGCACCGCCCGAGACCGGTGCGTCGTTGACGCCGGTCACGTCCATGGTCAGCGTCGTCGTCGCGGTGGCGCCCGTCCGATCCTGCACGCGGTAGGTGAAGACATCCGCCCCCTTCTGCCCCTCGGCGAGGGCGGCCGCCTTGTCGGCGCGGTAGACGTAGGTGCCGTCCTCGCGCAGCAGCAGCGTGCCGTAGCGCCCCTCCAGCACGACCGCCCCGCCGGAGAGGCCGTCGGTCGGCGCATCCGTGCCTGCCCGGGCCGCGACGATGAGCGCGGCCGTCGCGCCGAGCACGCCTTGTCCCGCGGTCGCCGCGACGAGGGCGTTGCCCTGCACGACCGCGAAGGTGTGCGGCGTCAGGACGAGCGGGTCGTCCGGGGCCTGCTCCGAGGGCGGGCCAGCGGGTCGCAGGTCGCCCGGGTTCGGCTGGCCCGAACCGCGCGGCGGGGAGCCGGAGAGCGGATCGACCGGCGGCGTCCCCGGAGGACCGCCCGGTGCGCCGGGCCCCGCGGGCGGGCCGGAATCGGGCTGGATGATGCTCGGCTCGGTGCTCGAACCGCCGCCGCCTCCGGTCGCCGGTCCCTGGTAGACCGGCAGCCTCGGCGCCTCCGCCAAGGCCTTGAAGATCGCCTGGACGAGGGCGGCTTCGGTCTGGAAATCCGCCGGCGTCTTGGCGACCTGCTCGAACTTGACCTGTTGCGGGCCATTCGGGCTCACCACGAAGGCGTGGCCCGGATCGGACACCGTGAAGAGGATCCGGCTCGGGTCGTCGCGGTCGTAGACGTCGAAGCGGCCGGTACGCCCGTCCGGCTCGGTCATCACCGAGAGACGGGTGGTGCCGTCGTCGGCGTCGATCTGCACGGAGACCGCCGTGCCGCGGATGCCCATCGTGGCGACGGGCGTCGAGACCTTCATGTCGCCGGTCTTGGCGACCTTGCCCGCCACGAACGTGATCGAGCCCTGGACGAGGCTGAAGAGCGCGGAACTGCCCTCCCCCTCCGCCTTGTAGACCATGTCGTTCAGGAGCATCCGCGCGCTGGCCGAGAGGCTGAACAGCGTGCCGTCGAGGAACGAGATCGCGAGCGACGAGCCGCGCTCCGTCTGCACGACATCGCCCTTGTAGACGAGGTCGCCCACGTGGAGCGTGACCGTGACGCCGTTGCGCACGACATTGGCGGTTCCGGTGACGGTCTGCACGCGACCGATCGCCGACGCGGCGTCGGAGGCCTGCGGTGCGCCGGCCTGCGCGTAGCGCTCGCCGCCGAGCGGCAGGCTGAGCGCCTCGATCACCGCGTCGGACAGGGATGCACCATCGGGCGCGACGATCTTCGGCCGGCGCCCGACCTCGAAATAATCGTGCACGACGAGCCGATGGGTCTCGTCGCTAATGATCAGGTCCGAGCCGGCGCGGATGTATTGTCCGCGGAACAGCAGTGCCGCGTCGTCGACTTGGATGGTGCCGCCCGGCTCGGCGACGACCTCGCGCAGGTCCGCGAGGCCGAAGGCCGCCCCTTGCGAATACGCTCCGATGTCGGCGATCGTCTTCACGTTCTGCGCACCACGTCCGATTCCCGCGTCTTTCGACGCGCGCTCATTGTTTCGCTACCGGAAGTATCCGAGCGAGTTGGTGCGCGCGGTCACATGAAATGCCGGTCCGAATACCCGCTTCGGCCGGCCCAACCTCTGCCGCGCGACGCGAATACCGGTTGCGCCGGCACGCGCCCCCGCCCGATTCCAATCGCCACGCCAGAGCTCGCAGGTTCATCCGAGGCCGGTCCCGATTTCAAGTGTGCCGAGAGCACACGAGGGCGATTTCGCGAGCCGCGCCACGACGTTGCCGCCGGACGGCCCATCGTTGGGACGGTTCCGGACGGACGATCGCGTCAGGGGACGAGTCGCAGGACCACAGGTACCAGGATCGCGGTCAACAGAGCGTTGAGGCCCATCGCGATTCCGGCGAAGGTGCCGGCAACCTCGCTGACCTGGAAGGCCCGGGCCGTTCCGACGCCGTGCGCGGCGAGCCCCGCCGCGAAGCCTCGCGCCCGCATGTCGCGGATGCGCAGGGCGTTCATCAGGGGCGTGACCAGGATCGCCCCCGTGACGCCCGTGAGCATGACGATCACGGCCGTCAGCGTCGGATCGCCGCCGAGCGTCTCCGAGACACCCCTCGCGACGCCGGAGGTGATCGATTTGGGGCTGAGCGCCGTGATGACGGGGCGGGGGATGTCGAGCAACCGGGCGAGGCCGATCGCCGAGACGAGCGCCACCACGCAACCGACGCCGAGCGCCGCCAGCATCGGCACGAGGGCCCGCATCACGGTCGCCCGGTGCTCGTAGAGCGGCAGCGCCAGCATCACGGTGGCGGGACCGAGCAGGAAGTGCACGAACTGGGCACCCTGGAAGTAGTCGGCATAGGGCGTGCCCGTGACGGACAGGATCGCGGCCGTGATCATGATCGCGATCAGCACCGGATTCGCGACCGGGTTTCGTCCGGTCGCGGCCGCGATGCGGTCGGCGACGAGATAGGCGAGGAGCGTCACCGTGAGCCAGAGCAGCGGCGTCCGCGAGAGATAGACCCAGACCGCGAATTCGCCGCTCACGCCGCCTCCTCCCGCTCGCCGCGGCGACGGTCGAGGCTGCGCGACACGGCGACGAAGGTCAGCGCGGTCGCGGCAAGGGCGGCGAGCGTCGACAGGACGAGGACGAAGGCGAGCTTCGCGCCCTGCGCCTGGAGCACGTCGAGACGTCCGACGATGCCGGCACCGGCCGGCACGAACATCAGCGAGAGATTGGCGAGGAGGCCCTTGCCCGTCTGCTCAAGGGTTCCGTCCGTGAGGGGCCTCGGCAGGCCGCGCGGCACCGCGGCGGGGCCGCGGTCGCGCAGCGTGAGGAACCCCAGCATCAGCACCATGCCGAGAACCGGCCCGGGCAGCGGCAGGCCGCTCCCGCGCGCGAAGACCTCGCCGAGAAGCTGGGCGAGGAGGACGAGGGCGAGGCTCGCGATCATGGCCGGCGCTCCCGTCCCGACTGGCGCGCCCTCATGCCGGTCCCGCCCCATCGCGGCCCGCGAGGCCCTCCTCGCGTGCTCGGACGATGGCGGCCTCCTCGAGCCCCAGGAGCTTGCCGAGCCGCCAGACCAGCGCTTCCTCGAACTCGTCGACGCTGCCGTCGGCGCCCGCGATGGACCAGGCCATGGCGAGCAGCCGCGCCCGTTCGCCCGTTCCGCCCTCGCGCCCGATCCGTTCGACGAGCATCGCGATATCGCGGGTCTCCGCATCGAAGGCGGTGGCCCGCGCGATGAGGGCGTCCGCCGCCGCGTCCGAATCCGCGTAGCGGCCGCGGACGAGACGCGCGAGGCGTTCGGCCTCCTTCGGAGCGAGCACGCCGTCGACCCGCGCGACGTGGACGAGGAGGGCTGTTGCGGCGAGGTGCTCCTCGTCGATCTCGGCCTCGACGGCGGACGGAGCGATCCCGAACGCTTCGGACGCGTAGGTTCTGAGGCGCGAGATCAGGGACATCGGAAGCCTTCCGCTGCGATGCGGGGACAGTTTCGCCCGCGTTCACCGCCGTCAAGCCGGCAGACCGCGGCGCAGGCCCGCCGAGCGATCCCCGTGGCACGGCTGCATCGCAGCCTTGCCCGAGACGCGAGCCGCCTTGCCAATGCGGGGCCGGCCGGATATGAGCCTCAGCCGAACGATCGCACCGCGCCCTCCGGCACGTGGATCGGGCCGCAATAGCTCAGCTGGTAGAGCACCTCATTCGTAATGAGGGGGTCGGGGGTTCGAATCCCTCTTGCGGCACCACCATCTTCCTCAAAATCCGGTCCTGCAGGGGGTGGAAGCGCGACGCTTCGGCCTCCCGATCGAGCGCATTCGCGCCGAGGAAGCTTCAGGGCGTCGGGTCTCATCCGAGCCGGGTCATGCCTCGCCGCGCGTGTGCACGAATGCCCGCGGCTTCGGCGCGTCCGTCCCTCCGAATCGAAGGGGCTGAGGCGGCATCGCTTGCGTGCTGCGGCCTGCCAGGGCGCGGGCTGCCTCGACCACCGCCTCGACGCGGACATGGTGGACCATGTGTCCGACGCCCTCGAGGTTTTCGAACCGGGCGCCGGGGATCAGCCGGGCGGCCGTCCGGCCGTGAAGACGAGGGTTGACCACGAGGTCGGCGTCCCCCGCGATGATGTGGACCGCCGCGCGGCAGCCCGCGTGGGAGAACGCGCTGCGCGTGAGCCCTTGCCAGAGCGCAACCGCGTCCTCGCCGTTGGCGATCATGGCTTCCGGTCGCCGCGCCCAGCCGAACGGGAATTGCGCGGCGAACGCCTCGGGCATGGGCTGCGGCAGGAACATGGCACGCCAGAGCAGCGGCAGAAGCAAGGGGTCGACCGAAGCGGCGGCCCCCTGCGCCAGCGCGTCCCCCGAGATGGGAACGCTGCGCGGCCCGAACAGAACCTGCTCCAGCCGCAATTCCGGGAAGGCGATCGGCGCGAGCGCGAGAACGCCCGCAATCCGCTCGGGCCGGCTTATCCCCAGTGACAGCGCCACGGCGCCTCCGAACGAGTGTCCGACGACGACCGGTCGGCGCAGGCCGAGGGCGTCGATGGCGTCTCCCAGGATCTCGGCCTGCCGCCACGGCGAGGCGGCGGACAGGCGGCCGCGCGTGCTGGCGCCGTGCCCCGGACGGTCGACGGCGACCACATGGAAATGCCGCGCGAGCGCCTGCATCGGCCCGAGCCACATATCCTCGAGCGTCATCAGCGCCCCGTGGATCAGGACGAGGTCCGGCCCATCGCCTGCCTCGACGTAGGCGACGCGGTGGCCGCCGCCCGTGGTGACGAAGGCGCGCCCCAGAGGAATCGCACCACGCGACCGCGCCGTGCCGGGTGCCATCGCGGCTCGTGCGGCCCCCGCCGGAACAGGCTCCATGAAGATCCGATTCCCGATGTTCGTGAGGACGCGCAGACGGGTGCGCGCGCGATATGCAACCAGTAGTACTAGCAGAGGTTGCAGACTGCGACGCATCGCCCCCGGTCGCCGGCTCAGGGCCCTGCGGTCGGTCTTTGCAGATCGGCCGGCATGGCCCTATCACGGCGCGCTCGCGGATCGATCCGGCTGCGCCGAGCCCAGCCACCGCCCCCTTCCAGCCCGGAGCCGCCACCGCGATGCGGGATGCAAACGCCATCGACTTCTGGCGGGGCCTCGCCCTCGTGACGATCTTCATCAATCACATCCCGGGCAACACGTTCGAGCGCTACACGTACTCGCAATACGGCATCTCGGACGCGGCCGAGCTGTTCGTGTTCCTGGCCGGATGGTCGATCGGCATCGCGACGCGCGGACGCGACGGCCGGCCGGAACCCGCGCTGCGCTCCGTGCTGCGGCTGATGTCCCGCACGATCGAGGTCTACCGGGCACAGATCACCGTCATGGCCATCGCGCTCGCCATGATCGCCGGCACCGCGCTCCTCCTCGACAACCCGCTGATCCTCGAGTGGCACAATGCGGGGACCTTCTTCGCGGACCCGATCCAGACCATCGTCGGGGTGGTGCTGCTGAGCCATCAGCTCGGCTTCTTCAACATCCTGCCGCTCTACGTGGTGCTCCTCGGCATCGCGCCGGTCTTCATCCTCTTGGCACGGGTGAGCCGCATCGCGGCCCTCGCCCTGTCCGTGGGGCTCTATCTCACGAGCCTCGTCGAGGAGTGGAACCTGCCGTCCTGGCCGGGCGAGGGCGACTGGTTCTTCGATCCGCTCTGCTGGCAGCTTCTCCTCGTCCTCGGCTTCGTGCTGGAGGATTGGAACCGGCGCTCGGATACGCTCCGCCGCTGGGCGCGCCGGCTGATGCCGCTCGGCGTCGGCCTGGTCCTGCTCGGCATCGTGCTCTCGGTGCTCGAGCTTCGGCCCGACCCGCTGCTCGTTCCGGAGCCGCGCCTCATTTTCACCTTCGACAAGACCTACCTGTCGCCCGCGCGGCTCATCCATGTCCTCGGCGTGCTGCTCGCGTTCCAGGGCGTCTACGCCGTCCTGGCGCCGCGGATCGGTGGGATCGTGCGCTATCTGACGAGCCTCGGGAGGAACTCGCTTGCCGTGTTCTCCATGGGTTCGGTATTCAGTCTGGCCGGACAGCTCTTGCGGTTCTGGACGGGTGGTGGCCTCCTGATCGACCTGATCATCGTTGCGTTCGGACTGTTCGCACTGGGTTTTACCGCATGGTTCGTCGAGTGGCGTTCCCGCAAGCCGCGGATCCCGACGTGAGAGCCGCCCCGCCCGGCCGCCGGCCGCTCCTGCTCGCGCTGACCTTGCTCGTAGGCCTCGGCACCGCCCAGGCACAGGAGCCGGCGCCCGAGGCGGCCCGGCCGGCGCCGACGGTCGTCTCTCCCCCGACCGCGCCTCCGGCGCCCGCCGGCGAGAGCCTCGACCCGAGCCTGTCGCCCGAATGCCGCGTGCCCGGCTCGAAGCTCTACACGCTGGCGAAGCTTCACGCGGTCAAGACCGCGCTCAAGGAGAAGCGGCCGGTCCGCGTGCTCGCCGTCGGCTCGACCTCGGCCGGCCCCGGCGCCTCGGCGAGCTACCCCGTCAAGCTCGAGACGGCCTTGGAGCGCTCCCTGCCGGATGTCGACGTGGTGGTGGAGGCCCGCGGCCTGCAGGGCGAGATCGCCTCGGGCGCCGCCGAGCGGCTGCGCAGCATGGTGGCGGATGTCGAACCCGACCTCGTGATCTGGCAGGTCGGGACGCACGATGCGCTGGCCCGTGTCGAACTCGACGCCTTCGCCGACGCCCTCGACGAGACCGTGAAGTGGGTCAAGTCGCACGACATCGACGTCGTGCTGGTCGATCCCGTCTATACGGCGAGCCTCGCCGAGGACGAGTATTACCTCAGCATCGTGCGCAAGGTTCAGGAGGTCGCCGCCCGCGAGGGCGTGCCGCTGGTGCAGCGCTACGCCGCCATGCGCTTCCTCTCCGGCCGCGGCGACAAGGGCGAGGACCACATGCTGGGCCGCCAGTTCCGTCTCAACGATCTCGGTCTGCGCTGCATGGCCGAGCACGTGACCCGGGCGATCACCCTGTCCCTGCTCCAGCCCGATACGACGGGCACCGCCGGCCCCGTCCTCGGCAAGTCGCTGTTGCCTTCGCCCCGGGACGGCGCGCACGGTCCACAGGTGAATCCGACCCCCGACGCCCATTGAGGCGGCCCGGGCGCCTCCCTTAACCGGACGGCAAGGGCGCCTCCCCTAAGCGGTCCTGTCGGGCCGGCCGCGCGCCGCCCTCACGCTTCTCGGGGAGCGGGCATGGCAGCGGGTCTCGCACACGATCCGGCCGATCGTCCGGCCGAGGAGGCCCGCGACGGGCACGGGCTCGGCACGGCCTTCGGGCGGATCCGCGCCCTCCGGACCGGACCGGCGCGTGCGGCCGTCACCGTCTTCGCCATCCGCATCGCAGCGGCCGGGCTCGCCTACATCGCGCAGGTGCTGATGGCCCGCCTGATGGGCGGCTCCGAGTACGGCATCTTCGCCACGGTCTGGGTCTGGATCGCGATTCTCGGGCATGCCTCGACGCTCGGCCTGTCGCAGGGCGCCTGCCGCTTCCTGCCGGGTAGCCGCGCGCGGGGAGCGCACGCCGAGACCCGCGGCTTCCTCATCGGCGGCGCCGCCGTGACCGCCCTCACGGGCCTCGCCGTCGCCGCGCTCGGCCTCGCTCTCGCCCTCGGCGGTCCCGCTCTGGCCGAGGCCTACCGATGGCCCGTCGTGCTGGCGGCCCTCGTCCTGCCGCTCTTCGCATTTCAGGATTTCTGCGAGGGCGTGGCGCGCAGCCACGACTGGGCCGTCCTTGCCATCGCCCCACCCTACCTGCTGCGCCAGGGGCTCGTGGTCGTCGCGATGCTCGGCGCGATTCTCTGCGGGGCGCCGGCCGAAGCCTCGGTGGCCCTCGCCTGCGCATTCCTCGCCACCGGCCTTTCGGCAACGATCCAGGCCGCCCTGCTCCTGCGCCGCCTCGCCGCGATCCTGCCGGCCGGGCCGCGGCTCTATCGCTGGCGGGTCTGGCTCGGCGCCGGCCTGCCGATCGCGGCGACCGACCTTGCCGGCGCGGCCTTCGGCTTCGTCGACGTCGTGGTCCTCGGCTTCCTCATGCCGGCAGCCGCGGTCGGCCTCTACTTCGCGGCGACCCGCATCCAACAGCTCGTCCTGTTCGTGCACTTCGCGGCCTCGGCAGCGACCGCGCAACGTTTCAGCGCCACCCAGGCCGCGGGCGACCGGAACGGGCTTGCCGCCCTCGTCACCGCGCAGGGGCGCGCCACCTGCGCCGCCACATTCGTCATCGGGTCGGGCATCGTCGCGGCCGGTCCGCTGCTGCTGAGCCTGTTCGGGCCGGACTTCGCGGCGAGCCAGGCTCCGCTCGCGATCCTCGTCGCCGGCAGCGTCGCGGCGAGCCTGTTCGGGCCGGGCGAGGATCTGCTCACCATGCTCGGCGGCGAGCGGCTCTGCGCCGCGATCACAATCGGCCTCGTGGGCGTGGCGGCGCTGCTCTGCCTCGCGCTCGTTCCGTGGCTCGGCGTGAACGGCGCAGCGCTGGCGATGGCCGCCGCCAGCATCCTGCGCGCGGCCGCGCTCGCGCACAGCGCGCGGGCACTCCACGGTCTCGCGACGCCGGTCTGGTCGGGCCGCAGAGCTCGGACGCCATCATGATTCCCCAGCCCCGGACCTGCGCCATCGCCGTCGGGATCTCGACCCTCGCCGAGCTCGAACGCTCCGGCGAGGCCTGGGACGATCTGCTGCGCCGCGCCGAGCAGCCGAACCCCCATCTCAGCCGGCACGCCCTCGCCGCGCATCGGGCGGCGGATCTCGCGGGCGGCTCGCTCCGGTTCGTCACGGTCTGGCGCGGGCACCGGCTCGAGGCCACCCTGCCGTTCGAGCTGAGGCGCGACATCGTCGGCCTCGGCGGCCGCATGGCGCGCCCCTTCCTCTCGCCCCTCGTCACGGCGACCGCACCGCTCGTGACACCCGGAGACGGCGAGGCTGTCGCGGCCCTCGTCAACGGGCTCGCCGCCAACGGCGCGTGGCGCTGGCCACTGTTGCCGACCGGCTCGCCGGCGGGATCCGCCCTGCTGAGGGCCCTCGAATCCGCCGGCTGGTCGGTGGCGGCCATCTCAGCCTTCGAGCGCCCCGTCCTCCAGCGGCGGGCGAGCTACGAGGCCTTCCTCGATGGGCACCCGCACCGCTCGCGCCTGAAGGATCTCCGCCGCCGCGAGAGGCGTCTGGCGGACCTCGGTGCCGTCGCCTTCACGACCGCCACCGAAGGCGCTGACCTGACCCGGTCGATCGAAGCCTTCCTCACCCTGGAGCAGGCCGGCTGGAAGGGGGACTCCGGGACGGCAATGGCCTGCAGCCCGGCGACGGACAGGCTCGCCCGCGCGCTCTTCTCGGGTTCGGACGGGCCGGTGCGCGCACGCGCGGATATCCTGAGCCTCGACGGGACGCCGATCGCGATCAGCCTCGCCCTCGTGGCGGGCGGCACGGCGACGCTCCTGAAAACGGCCTACGACGAGCGCCACCGGGCGCTCGCGCCGGGCCTGTTGCTGGAGGAGCGGATCGTGCGCGCGATGCACGAGACGGGCTTCGCGGAGCGGCTCGATTCGGCGACGCTGTCCGGCTCGGCCCTGGAGAGCCTCTACCGGGACCGGGAGACGGTCGCCGACATCATCGCCCTTCCGCCCGGAAGCGGCGGGCTCTCGCTCGAGCGCCGCCTGCGCCTTGCCCACCTGGAGGAGGCCGCCCGCGCCGAGGCGAAGCGGCTCCTCGGGCGCTGAAACCTCAGGCCACCCTGCGCGGCACGAGGCGCTCGCTGCCTAGCGCCTCCTCGGCACCGGAGAGCCCGGCCTCGGTGTACTCGGCATCCTCGTTGACGCGCCAGATGTCGTGGCGGCGCCGCCCTTCGATGATGTTCTCGACGGTCAGCATCGCCGTCATCATCGCGTGGTCCTGATTGTTGTACTTGTGCATGCCGTTGCGGCCGACGAGGTGGAGCGACGGGAAATCCCGCTCCAGCTCCATGCGCACCATCGCGACGTTCTGCCGATAATTCTCGTCGTAGACCGGATAGGCCTTCGGCTGCCGCACGACGCAGGCGTCGACGACGTCCTCGGGAGCGATCAGGCCGATCGTGCCGATCTCGCGTTTGGCGAGCGCGACGAGATCCGCGTCCGAGGCGTTCCAGAGACCGTCGCCCTCGAAGCAGAAATATTCGAGCCCGAGGCAGGTGTAGTCGGCATCGGGCACCATCTCCGGCGACCAGGAGCGGAAGTTCTGCACGCGGCCGACCTGCACGGACGGGTCGTGGATATAGATCCAGTTGTCCGGGAATTCGCGCCGCGAGCGCGCGATCAGCGCCACGGTCAGGAAGTCGCGGTATTGCAGGGCGCGGGCGTGGAAGGTGCTCATCGGCCGCGGCTTGATCGCTTCCACGAGCTCGCGCACCGGCGCCGACGAGATCAGGTTGCGCGCCGTGTAGGTCTCGCGGGATCCGTCGCCGCGCTGCACCGAGACCGTCCAGATCCCGGTCGCCGCATCGTAGCTCAGCCCGTCGACGCCGCGGTCGAGGAGGACCCGGCCTCCCTGCCGCGCGATCTTCGCGGCAGCCGCCTCCCACATCATGCCGGGGCCGCGGCGCGGGTAGCGGAAGGATTCGATGAGCGTCTTGATGACCGGCTCGCCGGGCTTCGCCTTGGCCTTCAGCCCGAGCGAGCGCACGAGTGCGTCGCGGATCGCCGCGCCGAGATCGAGACCCTTGATCCGCTGCGCCGCCCAGTCGGCGGAGATCGCGTCGCAGGACATGCCCCACACCTTCTCGGTGTAGGTCTTGAAGAAGATCGAGAACAGCCGCTCGCCGAACTGATTGCGCACCCAGTCGTGGAAGCTCTTCGGCTCCGGGATCGGCCGCGCCCGCGCGTAGAGATAGGAGGCGACGCAGGCCGCGCTCTGCAGGAGGCCGAGGTTCCTCAGCGCCTCGAAGGCTTTGAGCGGATAGGCGTAGTACTTGCCCCGGTAGTAGATCCGCGACAGGCGCGGGCGCTCGATGAAGTCGTCGGGCAGGATCTCGTCCCACAGATCGACCACCGCCTTCGCCTTCGAGAAGAACCGATGGCCGCCGATGTCGAACAAGTAGCCGTTGTGCGACACGGTGCGGCTGATGCCGCCGACCTGCTGCGGATCGCGTTCGAGGACTACCACGTCCCGCCCCTTCTTCGAGAGCAGGTAGCCGGCGGTGAGGCCCGCGGGACCGGCGCCGATGATCAGCGTCTCGGTGTGATAGCTCATTCCCTGCTCCGGCATCCGGGCCGCACGGCTCAGCGCCGGCACGGCGCAGTTGCAGCGCGGACCTTGCAGCCCGGATGGTTAAGGAAGCTCTGAAGCGCCGGCACGCGATCGAAGTCCGGCAGGTTTGACCGCGGCTTAACCCGGCGGCCCTACGCTCGCCCCGATTGTCGAGGGACGGTTGATGGGTACGATCAGGACTGGCGCGGCGAGCGAACCATGCTGAGCACCACAGCGTCTCACCCGGGCGCCACGCGCGCGACGAGCCTCAGCCCGGCGCTGCTGCTCTGGTTGCTCGTCGCCTTCTCGGTCGTGACCCTCGAATCACCCGGCGACATTCTCGCGACGATCGAGCACCTGCGCGTGCGGGACACCGACGACGCCATGCGCCTCGTCGCGGTGCGCGACCTCGTGGCCGGCCAGGGCTGGTTCGACAACACGCAATACCGGTTCGTGCCGCCGGACGGGGTGGCGAGCCACTGGTCGCGCCTCGTCGACGCGCCGATGGCGCTGCTCGCGCTCGGGCTCACGCCCTTCGTGGGCAAGGGGCTGGCGCTCGGGCTCACCGCGGCGCTCTGGCCCCCGCTGCTGCTGCTCCTCTATGCCCTCGTGCTGTACAGGGGCGTCCGTGCCGCGTTCGGCGCGCAGACGGCCATCATCGCCGTCCTCGTGGCTCTGCACACGCTCGGTCTCACCCTGCAATTCTCGCCCGGGCGCGTCGACCACCACAACGTCCAGCTCGTCGCGATGCTCGGCCTCGCGCTCTGCGTCGCGCGGGGGGGGCTGCGCGCGGGGCTCGCAGGCGGCGCGATCACCGCGCTCTCCCTGGCGGTCGGGCTCGAGTCGCTGCCCTTCATCGGCGCCGCCGCCCTGTTCCTGATCTTCGATTGGGTGCTGCGCGGGCGCCTCCCCGCCTTCCTCGGCTTCGGCCTCGGGCTCGGGCTCGCCGCACCGCTCCTGTTCGGGCTCCAGACCGCACCCCGGCTCTGGGCGGTTTCCGCCTGCGACGCGCTCTCGCCGCCCTGGCTCTGGCTCGCCGTGGGCGGGGGGGGCACCGCCCTCGCCTGCGCCGGCCTGCACCGCCGCCTCGCGACGCCGGTCTGGCGGCTCACCGCCGTGGCAGTTCCGGGGCTCCTCCTCATCGCCGGCTTCGTCAGCCTGTTCCCGGCCTGCCTGGACGGTCCCTTCACCGGCATGCCGGAGCTCGTGCGCGAGAAGTGGCTCTACACGGTCAACGAGATGACCTCGCTCCGGGGCTTCATCGTGAAGGGCCGCTGGGAGAGCTTCGCCTTCTACCCCTCGCTCCTGCTGGCCTGCCTCGTTGCGACGGTGGAGGCGCTGCGCGGCGCGCCGGAGCATCGGCGCCTGTTCGGGGTCGCGGCCCTCCTCCTCTGGCCCGGCCTCATCCTCGGCTGCGTCCAGTTCCGGGGGACCTACAGTCCCATGGGCATCCTTCCCTTGGCGGCCGCGCCCGTGATCGCTCGCGCGATCGCGCGCGTCGGGGAGCTGACAGTCCCGGCGGGGCAGCGCGCCGGCCTCGCGGCGCTCGCCCTCGGCCTCGTCAGCTCCGTCTGGACGCTGCCGCTCTACGTCGCCGCCCTGATCCGCCCGAGCCCCATCGCGGCGCAGGCGGAGAACAACCTGCGCTGCCTCACGCCGGAGGCGGTGGCGCCGCTCGCCCAGGTGCCGAGCGGGACGATGCTCGCCCTGATCCGGATGGGTCCGGCGATCCTCCTCCACACCCCGCACGCGATCGTGGCCGCCCCCTATCACCGGGCGACCTCGGGGCTGCTGGCCGGGATCGAGGGGCTCGGAGGGGAAGAGGGCGACCTGCGGCGCCATGTCGAGGCACGCGGGATCACCTACGTCGTGGCCTGCCCCGGGCAGCCGGCCTCCGACACCGGCCCCGAGACGGCCTTCGCGACGCGGCTCGCCGAGGGAACGGCGGCGGCGTCCTGGCTCGAGCCCGTGGACGTGCCCGGAACCTTTCTGAAGGTCTGGCGGGTCCGCTGATCGTTACCGGACGATGCGGTCGAGGCGGTTGTTGACGAAGAAGTACAATTCCTTCGCGCCGGGCTCGTTGTAGAGCACCTGGACCTCGCGCCCGGACCGTCCCTCGCCGACGAGCACGTCCGTCGGCGTCTTGCCCTTCAGGCGCACGAGATCGCACTCGCCGATGCCGGGCTCGATGGCGGCCGCCGCCGTGGGAGCCGGGCCCGTGCACTGCCCGTCCGGACCGAGCACGGGGCCGCTATAGGTCGGTGCAGCAGGCGCCGCGGCCACGGGCGGGCTCGCGGCAGGCGGGGCTGCGGGCGCGGCGCGCTCGGTGCTCTGGCAGCCGGCGAGCGCGGCCGCGACGAGGAGGAGCGGCAGGCGTCTCGGTCGGCTCACGGCATATCCTTGTGCGTCTCGGCGGCGGGTCTCGCCCCTTGCGGCTGCGGCGCGCTCGCCCGCGCCCGGAGGGCGGCGGCGTAGAGATCCGCGACGTCCTGCCGGAAGGCGGCGCGCGCGTCGGGACGCGAGTAGAACATGTGCCCGCCGGGATAGACCGCGAGGCTGAGCCGCTTCTCGCTGCCGTAGCTCGGCATCTGGTCGATGATCAGCTTGGAGGTGAAGTAGGGCGTCACGAGGTCCGTGAAGCCGTGGGCGACAAGGACGCGCAGATTGCCGTCGAGGGCGAGCACCCCGCGCAGCGCCCCCACGGCCTCCGGCGCGCTGCGGCCCCCGCCCCAGCTCCAGCCGCGATTGACCGCGCCGTTGAGGAGTTCGTAGCGCATGTTGGGCACGCGCCAGTTCAGCCGCTTGGCGTAGAGCTCGATCATCGCGCTCGTCAGCGGCGCCTGGATCGCGGTGAGGAGCGGATCCTCGAAGCCCGAATGCGGGGCGTTCGGCTCCGGGTCCCAGCCGGTCACGCCGGTGTCGTAGGCGCTGGCGACGCGCCCGCCCGCCCGGTCGATCTCCCGCTGCACGCTGTGCGAGGTCAGGCGACCGGCCTGCGCGCGCACGAAGCCGACATCGAGGCCGGTCAGCCCCGCGACCCTGTCCGACAGCCGCGCCACCGCCACGGCGTCGGCCGGGCCTTTCAAGAGGTCGGCGAGATAGGCGCCGGTCGCGTAGCTCTCGGCGTCCGCGAGCTGGGCGCGCGTCGGAACGGTGCCGCGCCGCTCCAGGGCCGCCGCCGCGAAGGACGGCAGGCGCGTGACGTGCCCCCAGGGATTGGTGCGCGGCGGCTGCAGCCAGCCGAAATCGAGGACCGGCGAGAGCAGCACCATGCCGGACAGCCCGATCCCGACATCTTCCTGCAGCTTCGCGGCGATGAGCGGCCCGCGGAATCCGCCATAGCTCTCGCCGACGAAGAATTTCGGCGCCCCCGTGCGGTCGTTGATGCGCAGGTAGCGGGCGATCGCCGCCGCCAGCACCGAGGCGTCGGACTCGATGCTCCAATACTTCTTGGCGTCCCCATCCGCCGCGCGGCTGTAGCCGGTGCCCACGGGGTCGATGAAGACGAGGTCGGTGAAGTCGAGCCAGGTCCCGTCGTTCGGGACGAGGCCGACGCCCTGGGAGGGGCTGATGCTCGCCCCGTCCGCGGGCAGCCGCCAGGGGCCGATCGCGCCGATGTTGAGATAGGCGGAGGCCGCCCCCGGACCGCCGTTGAGGGCGAAGGTGACGGGGCGCTCCGCCTCGCCCTCGCGGGCCGGGCGGGTATATGCGACGTAGGCGATCTCGGCCTGGAGCTTGCCCGCCTCGTCGACCAGCGGCAGGCTGCCCGCGACGGCGGTGAAGGCGAGGCTGCGCCCGTCCGGCAGGGTGACGCTGTGCTCGGTGGTCGAATCGGGCGGCAACTTGCGCCCTTCCGGACCGCGCTGCTCGGCCTGCCGCTGCGGTGCCGCCCCGGGCGGCCCGCCCTGCGCGAGCAGCGGATTGGGCCCGGCGAGGACGAGGGCCAAAGCGGCGGCCCAGGCTGCGAAGCGCGTCATGGCGTTCCTCCGGTGCCGCGGCGGCGCGCGGTCGCGTGTCTCGATCGGGTTCGGGGCCTCAGGCCTTCTTCTGCCAGCGGCCGCTCTCGTCCTGCTGCCAGTAGGCGACCGCGTGGCCGCCCTCCTTGGCCTGCTTCCACTGCTCGCGGGCGCGCAGCAGCGCATCCTGGTCGGTGCCGTCGAACAGGATGCAGATCCGCTCGTAGCTGCCCGCATCCGGAGGAAGCTCGGCGCCCTCGACGAGGAAACGGATCGAGGCGGCGTTCGGATTGGTGTCGCGCAGCGTCAGGATCACGGGCTGGCTCGCCGCATCCGCGTCGCGGTCCGTGGCATGGGGCAGGAAGCTGTCGTCGCTGAAGGTCCAGAGCTGGTCGTCGAGGGCCTGAAGGCGCTCCTCGCTGGCGGCCTGGACGGCGGCCCGCCACTTCCGCTCCAGCGAGCGCTCCAGCAGGTTCGGCAGCACCTTCTCGAGGGGCTGGCGCTGCATGTGGTAGAACAGGATCTCGGTCACGACGCAGAGATTTAGGCTGCGGCGCCCCGAATCCCAACCAAAGGCGCCACCCGCCGCGACGACGCAGCGTCGCAGGGGTGCTCAGACCAGCCGGCTCTGCTCGATCGCCGCGGCGATGAAGCCCTTGAACAGCGGGTGCGGCTCGAAGGGCCGCGACTTCAATTCCGGGTGGAACTGCACGCCGATGAACCAGGGATGGCCGACATGCTCGATCGTCTCGGGCAGGAGGCCGTCCGGCGAGGTGCCGGAGAAACGCAGGCCCTTGGCCTCCAGGCATTCGCGGTAGGCCATGTTGACCTCGTAGCGATGCCGGTGCCGCTCCGAGATGTCCGTCGAGCCGTAGATCTGCGCGATCTTCGAATCGGGGTTCAGGTTCGCCCTGTACGCGCCGAGGCGCATCGTGCCGCCGAGATTGCCCTCGGCCGCGCGCCGCTCCAGTTCGTTGCCGCGCAGCCACTCGGTGAGGAGGCCCACGACCGGCTCGGACGTCTCCCCGAATTCGGTGGAATTGGCATCCGCGATCCCGGCGAGCGAGCGCGCCGCCTCGATCACCGCCATCTGCATGCCGAAGCAGATGCCGAAATAGGGGATCTTGCGCTCGCGGGCGTAGCGGGCCGCCCGGATCTTGCCCTCCGCCCCGCGCTGGCCGAAGCCGCCGGGCACCAGGATGCCGTTCAGCCCCTCGAGGAAGGGTGCCGGATCCTCGCGCTCGAAGACCTCGGACTCGATCCATTCGAGGTTCACCCGGACCCGGTTGGCGATGCCGCCGTGGGTCAACGCCTCGGTGAGCGACTTGTAAGCGTCCTTCAGCCCCGTGTACTTGCCGACGATCGCGATCGAGACCTCGCCCTCGGGGTTCTTCACCCGCTCCGAGATGGTGCGCCACTTCTCGAGCTTCGGCTCGGTGTCCGCATCGATGCCGAAATGAGCGAGCACCTCCCGGTCGAGGCCCGCCTCGCGGTAGGAGAGCGGCACGTCGTAGATCGAATCCACGTCGCGGGCCTCGATCACGGACGTCTCGCGCACGTTGCAGAACAGGCCGAGCTTGCGCCGCTCGTCGGCCGGGATCGGCCGGTCGCAGCGGCAGAGCAGCATGTCCGGCTGGATACCGATCGAGCGCAGCTCCTTCACGGAATGCTGCGTCGGCTTCGTCTTCAACTCGCCGGCCGAGGGACTGTAGGGCAGGAGCGTCAGGTGCACGAAGGCGGTGGCGCCCCGGGGCAGTTCCTGGCCGAGCTGGCGGATCGCCTCGAAGAAGGGCAGGCCCTCGATGTCGCCCACCGTGCCGCCGATCTCGACGAGGACGAAGTCGAAGTCCTCGTTGCCGTCGAGGACGAACGCCTTGATGGCGTTGGTGACGTGGGGGATGACCTGGATCGTGGCGCCGAGATAGTCGCCGCGCCGCTCCTTGGTGATGATGTCGAGGTAGATCCGGCCCGTCGTGATGTTGTCGGCCCGGGTCGCGGGGACGCCCGTGAAGCGCTCGTAATGGCCGAGGTCGAGGTCGGTCTCGGCGCCGTCGTCGGTGACGAAGACCTCGCCGTGCTGCGTCGGGCTCATCGTGCCCGGATCGACGTTCAGGTAGGGATCGAGCTTGCGGAGCCGGACCTTGTAGCCCCGGGCCTGAAGGAGGGCCGCGAGAGCCGCCGAGGCGAGACCCTTTCCGAGCGAGGAAACCACGCCGCCGGTGATGAAAACGTACCGCGTCATGGGCCTCGGTCCTTAACGAATGCTCGGTGATTTGCCAAACCGCAAAATGCTCGCGCCGCGCGATCCTTGTGGAACGCGCAACGCAAGGTTACGGCCTTGAAGGGGAAGGGCAATTCGAAGCCGACGTCGGCGCGACCCGAGGGCCATGCGCCGGCGCCGGGGGGAGCGCCTGCCCGGCGCTCAGCGCGATTGCGGCGCGTCCGGCGGACCCGAGGGGGCGGCGGGCGCGGGTGCGTGCGAGGCCGGAGCGGCGGGAGCCTGAGCACCGCCCTCGCCGCCGCCCTGGCGGCGAAGCGTGTCGAGCAGGTTGTCGGCGTTCGGGGCCTGCTGCGCGGGCTGTCCCGTCCCGGTGCCCTCCAGGATCGATTTCGGCGCCGCGCTCCGATGCGACAGGACGGCGAGCGTCATGCTGGTCACGAAGAACAGGGCGGCGAGGATCGCGGTTGCCCGCGTCAGGGCGTTCGCCTGTCCGCGCCCGGTCATGAAGCCGGAGACGCCGCCGCTGCCCCCGCCGCCGAGGCCGAGGCCGCCCTCGGAGCGCTGCAGCAGCACCACCGCGATGAGCGCGAGCACGATGAGAAGATGTACGACGATCAGGACGGTCTGCATCGGATTTCCAGAAGCGGCGCGCGCTGCCCGGCGGCCTGACGGGCTTCGGGAACGCAGGCAGAGCCGGCATCCCGAGACGCCGGCCGCGTAACCCGCGGGGCCTTACACCAGATATGACCTGCCGCCAACCGCGCAACCGCGTGGTGCGGGCTCAGGCATAGGCGGCCGCGATCCCCAGGAAATCCTCCGCGACGAGGCTCGCGCCGCCGACGAGTGCCCCGTCGACATTGTCGACGGACATCAGCTCGCGCGCGTTGCCGGGCTTCACGGAGCCGCCGTAGAGGATGCGGATGCGCGCCGCCTCGGGGCCGACGAGCCGCTCCAGCATCTCGCGCAGCGAGGCGTGCACCTCGGCGATGTCGGCGGGCGTCGGCGTGAGGCCGGTGCCGATCGCCCAGACCGGCTCGTAGGCGATCACCGTGTCGGCGCCGGTCGCACCCTTCGGCACGCCGATGGCGAGCTGGGCGCGCACGATGTCGAGGGTGCGGCCCTCCTCGCGCTCGTCCTTCGTCTCGCCGACGCAGATGATCCCGCACAATCCCGCCCGCCGGGCGGCGAGTGCCTTGGCGTGCACGCCGTCATCCGTCTCGTGGTGGTAGGCGCGCCGCTCCGAATGCCCCACGATCACGTAGGAGGCGCCGAGGTCGGCCAGCATCTCGGCCGAGATCGAGCCCGTGAAGGCGCCGCTCGGCTTGGCGTGGAGGTTCTGGCCGCCGATGGCAATGTTGGAGCCGTAGGCAGCGGCGACGCAGGACGCGATCAGAGTGGAGGGCGGGCAGATCAGCAGGTCGATGCCCTCGATGAGGGCGGGCGACAATCCGCGGCGGACGGCCTCGACCACGGCAACCGAGCTGCGGGTGCCATTCATCTTCCAATTGCCTGCAACCAGAGGGCGCCGTCCCTGCCGTGTCATCGGTGCCCTTCGCGGTACGCAACGATTGCCGGGCCTATCAGAGCAAGCTTGGGCGTGCAAACCGCCTCCGCCCTTTGCTGACGCCCGCGGATGGTCTATCGCGGGCAACCGCAATTTCATAACGCCGACACGCCCGCCGCGAGCGCTGCCCGCGCGGGAAGGACGACAGACAGGCCCGCGCCCCGATGCTCCAGAACATGCGCAATGCCAGCCAGCACTGGCTCGGCAAGATCGTTCTGACGATCGTGTTCACGCTGCTGATCGCGGGTGTCGCGATCTTCGGCGTCGAGGAGTTCTTCCGGGGCGGATCGAGCAACACGGTCGCGACCGTCGGCAAGACGCAGATCTCGGCCGAGGCCGTGCGCGCCGCCTATCAGAACCAGCTCCAGCGCTATCAGCAGCAGCTTCGCCGCAACCTGACGCCCGATCAGGCGCGGGCGCTCGGGCTCGACCGCCAGGTCATGTCCCAGCTCGTGACGGAAGCGTCGCTCGACCAGAAGACCCGCGACCTCGGCCTCGCGGTGCCGGACGCGGCGGTGCTGCGCGCGATCCACGAGGAGAAGTCGTTCCAGAACGCGGAGGGCAAGTTCGACCCGTCCCTGTTCTACCAGACGCTGCAGCGCGCAGGGCTCAACGAGGCCCTGTTCGTGCGCGAGCAGCGGGCGGTGATCGCCCGGCTCCAGCTTGCCGAAGCCGTCGCGGCGGACATCCATGTGCCTCAGGCGATGCGCGAGGCCGTGCACCGCTACTCCACGGAGCGGCGTGCCGCCGCCTATCTGCGCCTTGCGCCGTCCGTCGCGGGCGAGGTCCCGGCGCCGACCGATGCGGAGCTGGAAGGCTATTATTCCGCGAACAAGGCCAATTACCGGGCGCCCGAGCGCCGCAGCGCCAACCTCCTCGTCCTCAGCCCGGAGACGCTCGCCATGCCCGAGGCGGTGACCGAGGAGGAGCTGCGCAAGGTCTACGACACGCAGAAGGAGCGTTTCGGCTCGCCCGAGCGCCGCACGATCCAGCAGATCGTCTTCCCCGACGAGGCGGCGGCCGAGGCCGCGCGCAAGCAGATCGAGAGCGGCGAGAAGCCGTTCGAGGCCGTGGCCGTGGAGCGCGGGGTCGACCCGAAGAGCCTCTCGCTGGGCACCCTGACGAAGGCCGAGCTGTTCGACCCCGCGGTCGCCGACGCCGCCTTCTCCCTGCAGCAGGGCGCCCTGAGCCCGCCCGTGAAGGGCCGCTTCGGCACCGTGCTCCTGCGCGTCACGGGCATCGAGCCGGAGACCCGCAAGCCGTTCGCCGAGGTCGCGCCCGAGATCCGGAAGGCCCTTGCCGATCAGCGCGCCCGGAGCGGCATCGACGCGGCCCACGACGCGATCGAGGACCAGCGGGCGAGTGCGAAGCCGCTCGCCGACATCGCCAAGGAGCGCGGCCTGCCCCTCGTCGCGGCCGAGGCGATCGATGCCCAGGGCAAGGACCCGGGCGGCCAGCCGGTTGCCGGCATTCCCGATCCGGACACGACCCTGCCCGCCGTGTTCCGCGCCGAGATCGGCGGCGACAATGAACCGCTGCGCACGAAGACCGGCGGCTACGTCTGGTTCGACGTGACCAAGATCGATCCCGCCCACGACAAGCCGCTGGCCGAGGTGCGGGAGCAGGCGGTCGCCGGCTGGAAGGCGGCGGAGGTATCGCACCGGCTCGCCGCCAAGGCGCGGGAGTTGCAGGAGCGGCTCGACAAGGGCGAAACCCTCGAAGCCGTCGCGGGCTCGGTCGGCCTCAACGTCCAGACGGCCGAGGACCTCGCCCGCAACCAATCGAAGGACGACCTCGACGCGGACGTTGTCAATCGCATCTTCGCGACCTTCGTCGACAAGCCGGGGTCGGCCCCGTCGGGCGAGTCGCGCGTCCTGTTCAAGGTCACCTCGGCGACGATGCCGGCCTACGTGCCCGGCAGCCCGAGCGACAAGACGATCGAGTCGAACTTCCGCACGGCGCTCGCCGACGACGTGCTCGGCGAGTACATCGCCGAGGTGCAGAAGAAGGCCGGGGTGAGCGTCAATCAGGCCGCCTTCCGGCGCGCGATCGGCGGCGAGTACTGAGGCGGCAATGGCCTCCGACGATCCCTACGACGCCTTCGCGGCCGGCTACGAGGCCGGCCGCCCGGCCCTCCTCAACCTGACGCTCGTCGCGGACCTCGAGACACCGGTCGCGGCCTTCCTGAAGCTGCGGGCCCGCCACGCCGGCGCGGCCTTCCTTCTCGAATCCGTCGAGGGTGGCGCCGTCCGCGGGCGCTACTCAATGATCGGCCTCGACCCGGACCTGATCTGGCGCTGCCGGGACGGCAGGCCCGAGATCGCCCGCGGCGCAGATCTCTCGGCGTTCAGCCCCGATGACCGAGGCCCCCTCGACAGCCTGCGCGCGCTGATCGCCGAGAGCGCGATCGGCGAGGAGGCCGGCGCCGAGCTGCCGCCGATGGCGGCCGGCCTGTTCGGCTATCTCGGCTACGACATGGTACGGGCCATGGAGGTGCTGCCGGAGCCGAACCCGGACCCGCTCGGCGTGCCGGACGCGGTGCTGGTGCGGCCGCGGGTGATGGTGGTCTTCGACGCGGTGCGCGACCTCATCACGGTCGTGAGCCCGGTGCGGCCCGTCGCGGGAGTCTCCGCGCGCGCCGCCTACGAAGCGGCGCAGGCGCGTCTCGAACAGGTCGCGGGCGCCCTCGAAGGGCCGCTGCCGATCGAGGCGCGGGCCGACCTCAGCAACGTCCCGCCGCCCGAGCCCGTCTCGAACACGCCCCCCGCCGACTATGCGGGCATGGTGGCGCGGGCGAAGGAGTACATCGTCGCGGGCGACATCTTCCAGGTGGTGCTCTCGCAGCGCTTCGAGGCGCCCTTCACGCTGCCGGCCTTCGCCCTCTACCGCTCCCTCCGGCGGACCAACCCGGCGCCGTTCCTCTGCTACCTCGATTTCGAGGAATTTCAGGTCGTCTGCTCAAGCCCGGAGATCCTGGTGCGGGTGCGGGACGGCACGGTGACGATCCGGCCGATCGCCGGAACGCGCCGCCGCGGCGCCACGCCCGCGGAGGACAAGGCGCTGGCCGAGGAGTTGCTCGCCGATCCGAAGGAGCGCTCCGAGCACCTGATGCTGCTCGATCTCGGCCGCAACGATGTCGGGCGCGTCTCGCGGATCGGCACCGTCACCGTCACCGGCTCGTTCTTCCTCGAATATTACAGCCAGGTGATGCACATCGTCTCGAACGTCGAGGGCGAGATCGACCCGGCCCGCGACAACCTCGACGCGCTCGCGGCGGGATTTCCTGCCGGAACGGTGTCGGGCGCGCCGAAGGTGCGGGCGATGGAGATCATCGACGAGCTGGAACGCGAGAAGCGCGGCCCCTATGGCGGCTGCATCGGCTATTTCGGGGCCCGGGGCGAGATGGACACCTGCATCGTCCTGCGCACGGCCATCGTGAAGGATGGGCGGATGCACGTCCAGGCGGGCGCGGGCATCGTCTACGATTCCGATCCGGCGGCCGAGCAGCAGGAATGCGTGAACAAGGCGAAGGCCCTGTTCCGCGCCGCCGAGGACGCCGTGCGCTTCGCCGCCCAGGCGAGGCGCGGGCAGTAGGAGGCCGACCCCCTCGGGGCCGGCCGCCCGGGTCGATACGGCTCACGAAACTCCGGGTTCCCGGATGCCCACTTCCGGGCGCGGCGATGCCGGAAGGTGTTCCGTGAGCGACGCTCAGGCCGCCTTGACGTCGGCCAGGAAGCCCCGGACCGTCTGGCTCAGGGTCGCCGAGTGCGTGGCGAGTTCGCGGGCGGCACCCAGGACCTGCGTCGCCGCGGAGCCCGTCTCCCCCGCCCCCTTGCGCACGTCGCCGATGCTGCCGGTGACCTGCTCCGTGCCGCGCGCCGCCTCCTGCACGTTGCGCGCGATCTCCCGCGTCGCGGCGCCCTGCTCCTCCATCGCCGCTGCGACCTGCGTCGCGATGTCCGCCATGCCGTCGATGGTGGTGCCGATGCCGCGCACCGCGTCGACCGCCCCGCGCGTGGCGCCCTGGATCGCGTCGATCTGCCCCGCGATCTCGCTGGTCGCCCGGCTCGTCTGGGCCGCGAGTTCCTTCACCTCGGTCGCGACCACCGCGAAGCCGCGGCCCGCCTCGCCAGCGCGCGCCGCCTCGATCGTCGCGTTGAGCGCGAGCAGGTTTGTCTGGCCCGCGATGTTGGAGATCATCGCGATCACGGCGCCGATCTTCTCCGCGGTCTCGGCGAGCGCGTGGATCGTCGCGTCGGTGTCGCGGGCGCTGGCGACCGCCGTGCCGGCGATCTCCGCCGAGCGGGAGACCTGCTGCGTGATCTCCTGGATCGAGGTCGAGAGTTCCTCCGTGGCGGTCGCGACGGTCTGGACGTTGCTCGAGGTCTGGCCGGCCGCCGCGGCCACGGTGACCGCCTGCCGGTTCGTCTGCTCGGCGATGCCCGTCATGGAATGGGCGGTGGCCTCCATCTCGGTCGCGGCCGCCGTGAGGCTGTCGGTGAGGCTGCCGGCCTCGCGCTCGAAAGCCTTGGTCAGTCCGTCGAGGCGCTCGGCCCGGCGCATCTTCGCGGCGTCCTCGTCGGCCTGGATCGCGGCGAGGCGCCGCGCCTCGAGCGCGTTCTCCTTGAAGATGGTGAGCGCCCGCGCCAGGGCGCCGATCTCGTCCCGGCGCTGGGCGCCCCCGACGGCGACGTCCAGATCGCCGGCCGCGAGCGCGCCCATCGCTGCGGTCATGCGCCCGAGCGGACGCCCGATCGCGCCGATCACGATGGCGGCGGCGAGGCCGAGGGCGACGACGAGGCCGGTTCCCGCCGCAACCATGAATTCCAGGGACGCGCGGCTCGCAGTCTCCTCCGCCTGCGCCCGGGCATCGGCAAGCTCCCGGCCGATGGCCTCCATCCGCTGCGCGACGCGCTCGCTGATGGCTCGGCGGGCCGGCGACGCCTCGTTCTGCGCGACGGCCATGGCAGCCTTGTCCTCCCCCTTGAGGCCGAGCGCGGTCGAACGATCGAGGATGATGAAATACCCGTCGATGAGCGAGCGGATTTCTTGGTTCATCGCCCGGCGTTCAGGGGTGTTGGCGAGGGCCGTCAGCTTGTCCATCGCCGCGACGACCCCAGCCTTCGCCTTGTCCTGGCGCATCTTGTAGCCCCCGATCTTCTCGGGGTCGCTCTCGATGATGATGTTGCGGTTCTGAAGCGCCGCCTCCGTGAGATCGACCGCGAGGCGAAGGATGTTCTCCTGCCGCGCCACCTGGACGTCGATCAGGCCGTCGATCTGCCGAGACAGGCCGGAGAGCGCTGAGCGCGCGAAGACGACGACGCCGAGCGTGACGACCAGCGAGATCGCGAGGGGGATCGCGATCTTCCCCAGGAGCTTCACATTGTCCAAGCCTCGCATAACCGCCTCTCCAAAGTCCGACCAGCTCCTATGAAGTGGGGCCTTCATGGTTAAACATCGATTAAATCTCGGTCTTGGCCGTCATAATGGCCAATGTTCGCCAATCAGACGCGTGATTGACGGCCCATTTTAGCTCAACCCCTGTCGACGAACTCCATCTTGAACTGAATGTGCTCAAAACGTCGTCGATGGAAGCGGCACAGCGTCCGCTGTGCGGCGCCGACACTTGACCGGCGCGGCCCGAGGCCTCAAGTCCCTGATCCATGAAGCCGGCCGCGCAATCCGACGTCCTCGTGATCGACAATTACGACTCGTTCACTTGGAATCTCGTGCACCTGATCGGCCCGCTCTGCGGATCGATCTCGGTCGTGCGCAACGACGCGCTCGCCGTCGAGGAGGTCCGGGCGCGCAAGGCCGACGCGGTGATCCTGTCGCCGGGCCCCTGCACGCCGAACGAGGCGGGGATCTGCCTCGACGTGATCCGCGAACTGTCCGCCGACACGCCGATCTTCGGTGTGTGTCTGGGACTGCAGGCGATCGGGCAGGCCTTCGGCGGCGACGTCGTTCGGGCGCCCGCGCCGATGCACGGCAAGGTCTCGACCATCGAGCACGGCGCCACCGGCGTCTTCCGCGGCATCAACGGGCCGCTCCAGGCCACCCGGTACCACTCCCTCGTCGTCGATCGCGCCGGCTGCCCCGGCGATCTCGCCGTGACGGCCGAGGCCGACGGGCTGATCATGGGGTTGGAGCACCGGTCGCGGCCGGTCCACGGCGTGCAGTTCCATCCCGAGAGCATCCTCTCGCAGCATGGAACGCAGATCCTGCGCAATTTCCTCGAGATCGCCGCGGCCTGGAACGCGGAGCGTGACAAGCGCGCGCACGACGTGCATTGACGCGTCAGACCGGGACGCGCCGACGCGCGGCGCGCCCGCATCGGCAGACCGCGTCCGGCGCATGGAATCCTTCAAGCACCCCCTGGCCAAGGTCGCCTCAGGGCAGTCCTTGAGCCGCGACGAGGCGCGCGCCGCCTTCGACGACCTCCTCTCCGGCGATGTCACGCCGGTCCAGGCGGCGGCCTTCCTCGTCGCGCTGAAGGTCCGCGGCGAGACGGTCGAGGAGATCACGGGCGCCGTGGAGGCCATGCGCGCCCGGATGCTCCCGGTCGCCTCCGTCCCGGGTGCCGTCGACATCGTCGGCACCGGCGGCGACCATTCCGGCAGCTACAACGTCTCGACGCTGGCGGCGATCGTCACGGCCGCCTGCGGCGTGCCGGTCGCCAAGCACGGCAATCGCGCCGCGACCTCGCGCTCGGGCGCCGCGGACGTGCTGGCCTCCCTGGGCGTGAAGCTCGGCCTCGACCCGGCTGGTCTCGGCCGCTGCCTCGATCAGGCCGGCCTCTGCTTCATGTTCGCGCAGACGCATCACGGCGCCATGCGCCACGTCGCGCCCGTGCGCTCGCAACTGCCGGTGCGCACCATCTTCAACCTGCTCGGCCCCCTCTCGAATCCGGCGGGCGTCACGCACCAGGTTCTCGGCGTCTCGACGCCGGACTGGGCGGAGCCGCTGACCCGGGTGCTCTCGGCGCTCGGAAGTCGCCGGGTCTGGACCGTGCACGGCTCGGACGGGCTCGACGAGATCACCGTGACGGGGCCGACCGCCGTCGTGGCCCTGGAGGACGGGCACATCACCCGCTTCCGCATCGATCCGCGCGAGGTCGGCCTGCCGCTCGCGACCCTCGAGGATCTGCGGGGGGGCGATCCGGACCACAATGCCCGCGCCCTCGCCTCCGTCCTCGACGGAGCCCGCAACGCCTACCGGGACATCGCCGTTCTCAATGCTGGGGCCGGCCTCGTGGTCGCGGGGGCCGCTCCGACGCTCGGCGAGGGCGTCGCGCGCGCGGATGCGGCCATCGCCAGCGGGGCGGCCCGGGCGACGCTCGCCCGCCTCGTCGAGGTTTCGAACGCCTGAGGGATGCCGATGTCCGAGACCGCAACCACGGGCGCCACGGGACAGACCGTCCTGGCCCGCATCGAGGCCTATAAGCGGCGCGAGATCGCCGAGGCGAAGCTGCGGGTCTCCGAGTCGGAACTGGAGGCGCGCGCCGCCGCACAATCCCCGCCCCGGGGCTTCGCGGACGCGATCGGCGCCCATATCGCGGCCGGTCGCCCCGCCCTCATCGCGGAGGTGAAGAAGGCCTCGCCCTCGAAGGGGCTGATCCGGGCCGATTTCAACCCGGCGGCGCTGGCTGAAGCCTACGAGGCCGGCGGCGCGACCTGCCTCTCGGTGCTGACCGACGAGCCGTCTTTCCAGGGGCGCCCCGAATATCTCGTGGAGGCGCGGGCCGCCTGCGCCCTGCCGGTGCTGCGCAAGGACTTCATGTTCGAGCCCTATCAGGTGCTCGAAGCGCGGGCATGGGGCGCGGATTGCGTGCTCGCGATCATGGCCTGCCTCGACGACGAGGAGGCGGCAGCGATCGTGGAGGCGGCGCACGACCTCGGCATGGACGTTCTGGTGGAGGTGCACGACGCCGAGGAGCTGGAGCGGGCGATTCCGCTCGGCACGCGTCTCATCGGCATCAACAACCGCAACCTGAAGACCTTCGAGGTCTCCTTCGAGACCGCGATCCGCCTCGCGCCCGGCATCCCGAAGGACCGCATTCCCGTCGCCGAGAGCGGCATCGCCAGCCACGCGGACGTGGTCCGCCTCGCGGAGAACGGCCTCAACACGGTTCTCGTCGGCGAGAGCCTGATGCGGCAGGCGAACCTGACGGAGGCGACGCGCAGCCTCCTGTTCGGCGAGACGGCGTGACCCGGACCCGCGGATGACCGGCCTCACCCATCTCGACGCGACCGGCGCGGCCAACCTGGTCGACGTCACCGACAAGGCCGCGACCACCCGCACGGCGCTGGCGGAAGGGGCCGTGGTGATGCTTCCCGAGACGCTCAGGCTCATCCGGGAGGGGGACGCGAAGAAGGGCGACGTGATCGGCACCGCGCGCCTTGCCGGCATCATGGCGGCCAAGCGCACGCACGAGTTGATCCCGCTCTGCCATCCCCTCCTGCTCTCGAAGGTCCACGTGACCTGCGAGGTCGATGAAGCGCTCCCCGGCCTTCGGCTCACCGCGGAGGTGCGCGTGCAGGGTCCGACCGGCGTCGAGATGGAAGCGCTGACCGCGGTCTCGATCGCCTGCCTCACCGTCTACGACATGGTGAAGGCGGTCGATCGCGGCATGCGCATCGAGGGCATCCGGCTGCTCGCCAAGGATGGCGGCCGCTCGGGCAGCTATCGCGCGGAAGCCGGCGCGTGAGCGGCCTCCTGCCCGTGGCGGAGGCGCTGGGGCGCATCCTCTCCAGCGTGTCCCGGCCCGTCGAGGCGGAGCGCCTCGGGATCGCCGCCGCAGCCGGGCGGACGCTCGCGGAACCGGTCGCCGCGCTGCGCACGCAGCCGCCCTTCCCGGCCTCCGCGATGGACGGCTACGCCGTGCGCGGCGCCGACCTCGCCGGCATCCCCGCCCGGCTGCGGCTCGTCGGCACGAGCGCCGCCGGACATGGCTATGCCGGCCGGGTCGGCCCCGGCGAGGCCGTGCGCATCTTCACCGGCGCGCCCGTGCCGGAGGGAGCCGACGCGATCCTGATCCAGGAGAACGCGGAGGCCGAGGGCGACACGGTGACCGCGCGGGAAGGCGTATCCGCGGGCCGCTTCGTCCGGCCCGCCGGACTCGATTTCCGGGAAGGCGATGCGCTCCTGCAGGCGGGCGAGAGCCTCGACGCGCGCCGGCTCGCGCTCGCCGCCGCGGCCGGCCACGCGGAGGTCGCCGTGCGACGCCGTCCCCGGGTCGCGATCCTCGCCACCGGCGACGAATTGGTGGCGCCGGGGGCGCCGGCCGCCTGGGACCAGATCGTCGCCTCGAACGCGCTCGCGCTCGCCGCCCTCGCCCGCGCGGCCGGCGCGGACCCGATCGACCTCGGCATCGCGGGCGACAGCCTGCCGGCGCTGGAGGACGCGATCCGCCGGGCCCGCGAGGTGCGGGCCGACCTCTTCGTCACCCTCGGCGGCGCGTCGGTCGGCGACCACGACCTCGTGCAATCGGCGCTCGCCCGCGAGGGGCTCGAACTCGGCTTCTGGCGCGTCGCGCTGCGACCCGGCAAGCCGCTGATGCATGGCCGGCTCGGCGAGATGCTGGTCATCGGCCTGCCGGGCAACCCGGTCTCGGCCATCGTCTGCGGGATGCTCTTCGTGGTCCCGGCGATCCGCGCGCTCGTCGGAGATCCGCGGGCGGGTACCGACCGCGACGAGCCGGCGACGCTCGGCCGCGATCTGCCGGCGAATGACGGCCGGGCCGACTACATGCGGGCCTGCCTCGACACGGCGCCCGATCGTCTGCCGGTCGCGCATCCCGAGGCGCGGCAGGATTCCTCGATGCTCTCGGTGCTCGGCCAAGCCGAGGCCCTTCTCGTGCGCCCGCCGCACGCGCCGGCCGCGAAGGCTGGCGAATCCTGCCGCATCCTGCGTCTCGACCGCTCGATCCTCTGATCTCGATCAGTATCGCCAAGCTGCGCTTGCGGAACACTTGCGGAACGTTTAACGTGTTCGCGCTTTGTTTCCGCGACCGCCTGCCGCGTCGCCCCGAGAGATGAGACTGCCCCATGCTGACGCGTAAACAGCTGGATCTGCTCCGCTTCATCCAGCAGCGGATGCGCGAGAGCGGCGTCCCGCCGTCTTTCGATGAGATGAAGGATGCCCTCGATCTCAAGTCGAAATCCGGCATCCACCGCCTCATCACGGCGCTTGAGGAGCGCGGCTTCCTGCGCCGCCTGCCGAACCGGGCACGGGCGATCGAGGTGATCCGCATGCCCGAGAGCCTCGGCCAGCCGGCCGGGTCGGGCAGCGAGGTGCGCCGCTTCACGCCGAGCGTCGTCGAGGGCGGCCGCACGCGGGCGCCGGCCGCGAAGCTGCCGACGACGCAGGCGACCGACGAGAACGGCCGCGCCATGTCGATCCCCGTGATGGGGCGGATCGCGGCGGGCACGCCGATCTCGGCGATCCAGAACCAGAGCGCGTCGATCACCCTGTCGCCGGATTTCCTGGCGGGCGGCGAGCATTACGCGCTCGAAGTGCGCGGCGACTCGATGATCGAGGCCGGCATCCTCGACGGCGACCTCGTGGTGATCCGCAAGCAGGATACGGCCAACACGGGCGACATCATCGTGGCCCTCATCGACGACGAGGAGGCGACGCTCAAGCGCCTGCGCCGCCGGGGCTCCTCGATCGCCCTCGAAGCCGCGAACCCGTCCTACGAGACCCGCGTGCTCGGTCCCGACCGGGTCCGCATCCAGGGACGCCTCGTCAGCCTCGTGCGCCGCTACTGAAGCGATTCGGGGCCCGTCTCCGCAGACGCGGCACCCTCCTCCGGAGCGGCCTCGTCAGGGCTTGCCCGAGCGGTCGGAGAGCCCGGAATCTGCAGGGCGCGCGGCGCGGCGGCCGGGCGCCAGGGCGAGGATCCACCGAGACCGCGGGCCGTCGAGACGACCGGGCCTGAACCGGTGAGGCGGATCGCTATGGCGCCCGACCGTGCGAGATAGGCGCGGTCGATGACGAGCCCCGCCGCGCAGCCCGGCGGGGCGGCTTGCGACGTGATGACGATGTCGGCGCGCGCGCAATCCTCGGCGAGCGCGCGCTTGTCACGCGCCAGCGCGATTCGGCGCCCGTCGAAGGCCCGCAGGGTGCAGCCGAGCCGGTCGCAGCGTCCCCCTTCCCCGGCCTCCGACGCCTTCCGCGCATCGCCGTCCGCCTTCATCCACTGCTCGAGGACGAAGGAGGAGGGCCGGCCGAGAGCGACGAGACGGCCCTCCTCGCCCCGCACAGCCGCGCCCCTCCCCTCGCGATCGATGAAGATGTCCTGGCGCTCGGGCGATGCGGCCAGGAGGAGGCCGAGGCCGAGCGGCACCACGCACAGGCATCGCAGGCGCGAGGCGGGTAGGACCGCGACGAGGAGGCCGGCGGCCAGCAGCGCGAGAGCGCCCGTGCCGAAGGCCGGCACCCCGACATTCGCCTGCCCGAAACCGCCGATCCAGCCCGAGATCGCGAGCATGCCGCGCACCGCCTGCCCCATCAGCCACCAGACCGGCTGATCGAGCGCGAACGGGTAGGCGAGGATCCCGAGCACCGCGGCCGGCATCACCACGAGGGACACGAGCGGCAGCGTGAGGGCGTTGCCGACGAGGCCGAAGGGCTGGATCGTCTGGAAATGGTAGGTCGCGAAGGGGGCTGTGGCGATCTGCGCCACGAGCGTCGTCAGCAAGGTGCCGATCACGGCGCCCGCGGCCAGGGCGACGGACCGCCCGACCGGCCCGGCGCCCTCGCGCCGGAAGAGGCGCCCGTCGATGAAGCGGGCGCAGGCGATCAGGCCGGCCACCGCCCCGAACGACATCTGGAAGCTCGGGCCGAGCAACGCCTCGGGCTCGCGGGCGAGCGCCACGAGGGCGGCGAGCGCGAGGTTGCGCATGCTCAGGGCCGGGCGGTCGACGAGGATCGCGCCGAGCATGATCAGGGTCATGATCAGAGCCCGCTCGGCGGCGACGTCCCAACCGGAGAAGGCACAATAGGCGGTGACGCCCACCATCGCGAAGCCGGACGCGATCTTCTTGATCGGCCACAGCAGGGCGCAATGCGGCACGAGCGCCAGCGCGGAGCGCACCAGCCAGAAGACGACGCCGGCCGCGAGCACCATGTGCAGGCCGGAGATCGAGACGACGTGGTAGATGCCCGCCGCCCGCAGCACGTCGTTGGTCTCCGGTGCGATGAGGCCGCGCTTGCCCGTCACCAGCGCCGCGGCCACGGCGCCGGCCTGCCCCCCGTTCGCGTCGGTGATGCGCCGCGTGAGCGCGTTGCGCGCGTCGTCGATGCCGGCCGCGAGGCGAAGCGCGAGAGGCAGGGGCTCGGGCGGTGACCTCACCTCGATTGTCCCGACGAGGGAGCCCACGGCGCCGATGCCGCGGAAATAGGCGTCGCGCCCGAAATCGTAGCCGCCGGGACGCGCCGGCTCGGGCGGCGGCAGGAGGCGCGCCTTGGCCGCGATGAAATCGCCGGGCTTCAGGGCCTGCCGGGTCCGGTAGGTCACGCGCACCCGCAAGGGGCGCGCTTCGGGCGCCAGGGTTCCGAAGCTCGTGAGGCGCACCACGAGGCGCGCGCCCTCCTCCCGCTCGTCGAGGGCCTCGATCAGCCCCGTGAGGGGCGCGATGGTGGTCCGCGCGAGGATCGGGCCGGAAACGCGGGCGACGCGCCACGCCGCCGCCCCGAAGCCGAGGAAGGCGGCGGCGAGCGCGAGCGTCAGCGCGAGCGCGGCGGGCCTCGCACCGAGGACGGGCGTCAGCGCAAGGCACAGGCCGGCGGCGATGGGCGCGGCGGCGAGCGCCGGCTCGCCGTCGGTGAGAGCGAAATAGACGAGGATGCCCGTCCCGAAGGCGACCGCGAGCCAGGGAAATAGGCGCCGTTGCCCCGCCTCCTGCGCCAGCTCCGCGCCCACCCAGCCGCCGAGTGCCGGTACCCACAGGCCAGGAGCGAGCAGGCGCCCAGGCGCGCGGATCGCGACGATCCCCTTCCCTGCCGGCCCCTGTGCCATCCTTTGCCGCACCGTCCGCGCGCGGGATTGGAAAGTCCCTCCCGTGCGACGATTTCTTAACGCGTCCGCCCGCGCATGCTACAGGCCCGCGGCCGGGCCGGTCGATCCTTCCCGCCCGAACGTCGCCCGCCCGTCCACTCGAACATCAGCCGGCCCGATGTCCTCTGCCGTCGTCACGCGTTTCGCACCCTCGCCCACGGGCTACCTGCATATCGGCGGCGCCCGCACGGCCCTGTTCAACTGGCTCTACGCCCGTCGGCACGGCGGCCGGATGCTGCTGCGCATCGAGGACACCGACCGCGAGCGATCGACGCAAGGCGCGATCGACGCGATCCTCGACGGGATGCGCTGGCTCGGCCTCGATTGGGATGGGGACGTGATCTACCAATACGCCCGGGCCGAGCGGCACCGGGAGGTGGCCGAGAGCCTCCTCGCCTCGGGGCGCGCCTATCGCTGCTACGCCACGCCCGAGGAGCTGACGCAGATGCGGGAGAGCGCCCGGGCGGAGGGGCGCCCGCTGCGCTACGACGGGCGCTGGCGCGATCGCGATCCGTCCGAGGCCCCCGAGGGCGTGAAGCCGGTGATCCGGCTGCGGGCTCCGACCGAGGGCGAGACCGTGGTCGAGGACGCGGTGCAGGGCCGCGTCGTCTGGCAGAACCGGGACCTCGACGATCTCGTCCTGCTGCGCTCGGACGGCAACCCGACCTACATGCTGGCCGTCGTCGTCGACGACCACGACATGGGCGTGACCCAGGTGATCCGCGGCGACGACCACCTCACCAATGCCGCCCGCCAGGGCCAGATCTATCAGGCGCTGGGCTGGGACGTGCCGAGCATGGCCCACATCCCGCTGATCCACGGGGCGGACGGCGCCAAGCTCTCGAAGCGCCACGGGGCGCTCGGCGTCGACGCCTACCGGGACCTCGGCTACCTGCCGGCGGCGCTCCGCAACTACCTCGTCCGCCTCGGCTGGAGCCACGGCGACCAGGAGGTGTTCTCGACGGAGGAGATGGTCGCGGCCTTCGATCTCAAGGCGATCGGGCGCTCGCCCGCGCGCTTCGACTTCGCCAAGCTCGAGAACCTGAACGGCCTCTACATCCGCGGCTCGGACGATGCGGCCCTCGTCGACGCGGTCGAGACCATCGTGCCGAGCGTCGGCGCCGAGCGCGGTCTCGCGGCCCCGCTCCCGCCGGACCTGCGCCAGCGCCTCACCGCGGCGATGCCGGGGCTGAAGGAGCGGGCCAAGACGCTCGTCGATCTCCTCGACAGCGCCTACTACCTCTACGCGCAGCGACCGCTCGTCCTCGATGAGAAGGCGAAGGCGCTGCTCGGCGAGGACGGAAGCGCGCGCCTCGCCGCCGTCTTGCCGGCGCTGGAGGCGCTGACTGAGTGGAATGCCGCGGCGACCGAGGGCGCCGTGCGCGCCTTCGCGGAGGCCCAGGGGCTGAAGCTCGGCCAGATTGCACAGCCTCTGCGGGCTGCTCTCACGGGCCGCACAACTTCACCGCCGCTCTTCGACGTGATGGCCGTGCTCGGGCGCGACGAGAGCCTCGGGCGGCTGCGGGATCGGCTTTCGGACGCCTGAACGCCGCGCCTGCGGCATACGGGCTTCGGCCCGGTTTTCGCTTGCCGTTCCCCGGCGGATGTCACCCGCCCCGTTGATGGCGCTCGGCTGATCCGCTAACCCGATGGTCCTGTGAGCAACTGCAGCAATGCTGCGGTTCCGCACCGAACCCGGGCCTCCGGCTCAGCCGACGCCCGGGGCGGCGCCGCCCCGTTGCCAGGAAAGGTCCACGCCTCCATGAGCGCATCCAGCACGATCACCGTGGACGACAAGCAGATCGAGTTGCCGGTCAAGACCGGGACGATCGGGCCGAGCGTCATCGATATCGGCAAGCTTCACGCGAAGACCGGTGTCTTCACCTTCGATCCGGGCTTCACCTCGACCGCCTCCTGCGAGTCGAAGATCACCTATATCGACGGCGACGCCGGCGTGCTGCTCTATCGCGGCTACCCGATCGAGCAGCTCGCCGAGCACGGCGACTTCCTCGAGACCTGCTATCTGATGCTGTTCGGCGAGCTGCCGACGCCCTCGCAGAAGGCCGATTTCGATTACCGGGTCACGCGCCACACCATGGTGCACGACCAGATGAACCGCTTCTTCCAGGGGTTCCGCCGCGACGCCCACCCGATGGCGGTGATGGTGGCCTGCGTCGGCGCGCTCTCGGCCTTCTACCACGACTCGACCGACATCTCGGACGAGAAGCAGCGCATGGTCGCCTCCATGCGCATGATCGCCAAGATGCCGACGCTGGCGGCGATGGCCTACAAATACTCGATCGGTCAGCCCTTCGTGTATCCGAAGAACGAGCTCGACTACACCTCGAACTTCCTGCGGATGTGCTTCGCGGTCCCGTGCGAGGAGTATCAGATCAACCCGATCTTCGCCCGCGCGCTGGACCGGATCTTCATCCTCCATGCCGACCACGAGCAGAACGCCTCGACCTCGACCGTTCGTCTCGCCGGCTCCTCGGGCGCCAACCCCTTCGCCTGCATCGCGGCCGGCATCGCCTGCCTCTGGGGGCCGGCCCATGGCGGCGCCAACGAGGCGGCGCTCAAGATGCTCATGGAGATCGGCACGCCGGACCGCGTGAAGCAGTACGTCGACAAGGCGAAGGACAAGAATGATCCCTTCCGCCTGATGGGCTTCGGGCACCGCGTCTACAAGAACTACGATCCCCGCGCGCGGATCATGCAGAAGACCACCCACGAGGTGCTCGGCGAGCTCGGCCTCAAGGACGATCCGCTGCTCGAAGTGGCGATGGAACTGGAGCAGATCGCCCTCAAGGACGAGTACTTCATCGAGAAGAAGCTCTACCCGAACATCGATTTCTACTCGGGCATCACCCTCAAGGCGATGGGCTTCCCGACCGACATGTTCACGGTGCTGTTCGCGCTGGCCCGCACCGTGGGCTGGATCGCCCAGTGGGCCGAGATGATCGAGGACCCGTCCCAGAAGATCGGCCGGCCGCGCCAGCTCTATATCGGGCCGGAGCAGCGGGAATACGTGCCGATCAACAGCCGCGGCTGAAGCCCGGTCGGCAGGACGGAACAGGGGGCGCTTCGGCGCCCCTTTTTTCTTGAGGAGTCCGGGTGACGGCTCCATTGGAGGTGACGGCCGACCTTCGCCCCGCTGCCGATCTTGTGCAACCTGCGATAAGCGCAGAACCGCAAGATCTATCACAGATAATCTGCGCCGATCCTCAACTCATCGTCCGAATGTTGTCGAAATCTTCAGATGAGCGCCGGTATCAATATTTCCCGGACCTACGGTGCCGCGCCCCGCTTTGAACGGCGTCGGCCGCCCCTCGGTCCGGTGAGGCGGGCCGGGTACGGGGCAGCGCGTGATCGAACCGGGATCGCGGCCGTGCCGGGCTCCGAAGGACGAGGCGCGCATGAGGTCCTGTCACGTCACCGTGGTGAGCGCTGATCGCCGGCGGGCGCTGGCCTGACATGGGCGGGCGCGCGACCGTGATGGGCCGGATCCGGGCCGCGGCCGCCCCGCGCGGCCGCGGGGCTCCGGGCGGGCCGCAAGGCCGCTACCGGCTCGACGTGCAGGGCGCCCTCATCAACGAGACGCTGCAGGTCGCGAATTACTCGGCAGCGGCCCACATCGTCGCGGTCCTGGCCGTCGCGGCCATGTTGTGGTCCGCCGTCAGCCACACCTACCTGATCTGCCTCGTCGGCGCGATCGTCCTCCTGGTCGGCGCCACATTCGGCTCGACGATGGCGTTCCGGAACACGTTCCGCCGCGACGTCTCCGAGGCGAAGGTTCGCTGCGCGTACCGGGTCTCCCAGGCCCTCGCGGTGGGGATCGGGTCCGCCTGGGGCTCCATGCCGGCCTATCTGATGGGGCATCCGGACAGCAGCACGCGTTACATCGCGATCGCGACGACCGCCGGCCTGATCTCCGATGCCTACGGCGTCGGGCCGATCTTCTCGGTCTCCCTGGCCCTCGTCCTGCCGATCGTCGCCGGCGCCTATATCGGCCTCTTCGGCTTCGAGCCGCCGACCGGCGCCTACCTCTCGGTCATGCTCACGGTCTACGCGGCCTTCGTGATCGCGATCACGTGGCGCACGAGCCTGCTCTCCTATCAGCGCCTGCTCGATCGGGTCGTGGTGCAGGACCAGAGCCAGACGATCGGCCTTCTCCTCAACGAGTTCGAGGAGGGCGCCAGCGACTGGCTCTGGGAAACGGACGCGCAGGGTCGGCTGCGGCACGTGCCGGCCCGCATGGCCGCCGCCCTGTCGCGGCCCCTCGCGACCCTGCCGGGGCTGCCGCTGGAGGATCTGCTCGCCAGCCACGTCATCCCCGGCCCCGGGGCCGGGGCGGCCGAGGAGTTGCGGGCCGCGATCGCGCGGCAGGTGCCCTTCCAATCCGTGACGCTGCATCTCCGGACGGATGAGGGGCCGCGGCACTGGACGATCAACGGCAAGCCGTTCCTCGATCGCGACGGCCTCTTCGCCGGCTACCGCATCGTCGGATCGGACACGACCCGGAGCCGCGAAGCCGAGGCCCGCATCGGCTACCTCGCCACGCACGATCCGCTGACCGGGCTGGCCAACCGCGCGGCCTTCCAGGAGGCGCTGACGGCGGCCTGCGGCGCCGGCGCCGAGCCGCACGCGCTGCTCTACCTCGACCTCGACGGCTTCAAGGCCGTGAACGACAGTGCCGGGCACAGCACCGGCGACCGGCTGCTGGAGGAGGTCGCCGGCCGCCTCACCGGCCTCGCCGCAGGTCGGGCTCGGGTGTACCGGCTCGGCGGCGACGAGTTCGCCCTCCTACTTCCTGACGCCGATGCGGACGCGCCGCTGCGGCTTGCGGCCCGCATCGTCGCCGAGATCGGGCGCCCGTACCGGATCGACGCGCGGCACGTCGAGATCGGCGTCAGCGTCGGGATCGCCTGGACGTCGCCGGACGCTCAGGATCCGGCCAAGCTGCTGCACCGTGCCGACCTCGCCCTCTACAGCGCGAAGAACGGCGGCCGCGGGTGCTGGCGCGCCTTCGAGCCCGCTCTGGAGGCGCGGATGGAGCGCCGCCGCCGGCTCGACGTCGAGATGCGCCGAGCCCTGCAGGACGGCGAACTGGAGTTGCACTACCAGCCCTTGGTCAATCTCGAGAATGGGCGCGTCGCCGGCTTCGAGGCATTGCTGCGCTGGTTCCGGGCGGATGAGGGATTCGTGGCGCCGGGCGAGATCATCCCGATCGCGGAATCGACGGGCTTCATCGTCGAGATCGGGCAATGGGCCCTGCGCCGGGCTTGTTCGGACGCGATCGGCTGGGACGGCCTCCGCGTTGCCGTCAACATCTCGCCGCTTCACGTCCGGATGCCGGGCTTCCATGCGGACGTCGCCGCCGCGCTGGCGGATACGGGCCTCGCGCCGCATCGCCTGGAGATCGAGATCACCGAATCGATCCTGCTCGACCAGGAGACCGTCGTGCTCGAGAATCTGGCGCGCCTGCGCGATCTCGGCGTGCGGGTCGCCCTCGACGATTTCGGCACCGGCTATTCCAGCCTCAGCTACCTGACGCTGTTCGCCTTCGACAAGATCAAGATCGACCGCTCCGTCGTGCGCGATCTCGATACGCGGCCGGAGCGGACGGCGCTGGTCGAGGCCATGACGGGGATGGCGCGCGCCTTCTCGATGGACGTGACCGTCGAGGGCGTCGAGACCGAGGAGCAGTGCGAGATCCTGCGCCGGAAGCGCTGCGACACGGCGCAGGGCTTCCTCTACAGCGGCGCCCGGCCGGCCCGGGAGATCCCGGCGCTGATCCGCAGCCTGGAGGCGCGGATCGCGGGAGACGGCGCGCCCAGCATTCAGGCCGCCTGACCGGCCCGCACGGCGAGGACGAGGCGGGCGGCTTCGTGGCTCGGCGCCGCCCCGCCGGGCAGCCGCATCCGGTCGTCGAGGCGCTCCAAAGCCGCGATCTGGCGCCCGCGCTCCGGGCCGTCGCACAGGAGCGGCAGCAGAGCCGCGGCAAGGGTCTCCGCCCGGCACGCCGCCTGCACATATTCGGGCATCGCGTTCTCGCCGAGGATCAGGTTCGGCAGCACGATCGTCGGCACCTGGATCAGGCGGCGGGCGATCACCTCCTCGATGCGCGAGACCTTGTAGGCCACCACCATCGGGACGCCGGCGAGGGCGAGTTCGAGGGTCACCGTGCCGGAGGCCGCGAGCGCCGCGCGCGCCTGCCGGAAGACCGCGTGCTTGCCCGCCTCCCCGTGCACGAGCCGGACCGGAACCTCCCAGGCCGTCGCGAGGCGCTCGATGAGGGCTCGGTGGCGGCTCACCGCCGGCAGCAGCGCCTCGACCGGCCCGCCTGCCTCGGCGATCAGCGCGAGCGTCCGGCCGAAGACCGGCATCAGCCGCTCGATCTCCGAGCGGCGCGAGCCCGGCAGCACGGCGAGCCGCCAGGGCGCGCGCGCCCGCTGCTCCCGCTCCGCCGGCTCCGGTCGCAGCTCGTCCAGCCGCTCGATCAGCGGGTGGCCGACATAGGTGCAGGCCGGCCCGCCGAGGCGGCGATGCGCCTCGGGCTCGAAGGGCAGGAGGGCGAGCACGTGATCGATGAAGGGGCGCATCTTCGCGGCCCGCCACGGGCGCCACGCCCAGACGCTCGGCGAGACGTAGTCGACGATCGGCAGGTCGGGCCGGCGCTGGCGGACGCGACGGGCCACCGCGTGGGTGAAGCCGGGGCTGTCGATGATGACGAGCACGTCGGGCGCGGCCGCCACCACGTCGTCCACTGTCTCACGGATGCGGCGCAGCAGCGTGCGGGCGCGCGCGAGAACGGGCAGGTAGCCCATCACCGCGACGTCGTCGATCGGGAAGAGCGAGGCGAAGCCCTCCGCCTCCATCGCCTCGCCGCCGACGCCGCCGAACCGGATCGGCTCCGGCGCGAGGGTGCGCAGGGCCCGGATCAGCTTGGCCCCGAGCTGATCGCCCGAATCCTCGCCCGCTACCAGCCAGATCTTCACCGGGCGCCGTCCAGTCCGATCAGGAACAGGCCGAGGCGGTCGGCGGCCGCGACCGTCTCGGCCCGGTCGATGACGAGGGTGCGCCCCGCCTGGATGGCGAGACCGGAGCATCCCGCGGACGACGCGTTGCGGATCGTGCGGGGGCCGATCGCGGGCAGGTCGATCCGCAGATCCTGGCCGAGCTTGGCGAGCTTGACGAGGATCGTCGCGGGAAGGGGCCGGCCGAGCCCGAACGGCTTGCGGATGACGGCGCGGGCGCGGGCGAGCATGCGGTCGGTTCCTTCCGGCCCCTCCACCGCGACAACGCGGTCGGCCGCGACGACGGCCGCCTGACCGACATCGAAGGGCGAGAGGGCCTCGATCAGGGCGCGGCCGGTCGCGATCGAGGCGCGGGCCGCCTCGTCGGGCCCGAACCGCCCGAGGCGGCCTTCCGGGCTGAGGAGGTCCGGCGCGACCTCGTGCACGCCGAGCACGCGGTGGCCGTTCTCCTCCAGCAGCGCGAGCACCGCGCGCAGCAGCCGGTCGTCCCCGCCGCCCGCGATGGCGCGCAGGGCATCGCGGTTGCGCACGGCCGCCGCCGCGTTGAAGATCGCGGCCGGGCTCGGCCGCGCGACGCCGCCGGCCGGCACGATCGCCGCCGGCCCCCATTCCTTCAGGATCCTGAGGGTGCCGGCAATGTCGAGGAGGTCGACCGTGGCGTCGGCCCGCGCCCGCAGCCGCCGGTCGGTGAAGCCGCGCACGCTCAGCACCTTGAAGGGACGCGCGGTCCGCTCCAGCGAATCCGCCACCAGTTCCGGCAGCCGCCCCGCGCCCGCGATCAGGACGAGGCAGCCCGCCTGCGCCGCCGCGCCGGCAGCCTGCGCGCGGTCGGCGGCCATCGCCGCGCTCAGGCCACGCTCGCGGGCGTCTCGCGGGGCGTGCAGATCGAGCGTCTGCCGCCCTCGCGGATGAAGGCGAGGATCTCGTTGACGGCCGCGTGCTTCTCGAACTCGGCGGCGACGTCCTCGACGCGCTCCATCAGCGTGCCCTCCGGGGCGAACAGGGCCCGGTAGGCCCGACGCAGGGCGTGGATGTCCTCGCGGGCGAAGCCGCGTCGTTGCAGGCCGATGATGTTGAGGCCCGACAGGTAGGCGCGGTTGCCCAGCACCATGCCGTAGGGAATGCAGTCGTTCTCCAGGCCCGAGAGGCCGCCGACGAAGGCGTGCGCGCCGACGCGCGCGAACTGGATGACCGCCGCGCCGCCGCCCAGGATCGCGAAGTCGCCGACGGTGCAGTGGCCGGCGAGCATCACGTTGTTGGAGAAGACGACGCCGTTGCCCACCCGGCAATCGTGGCCGACATGGGAATGGGCGAGGAAGGTGCACTGGTCGCCGACCACCGTCTCCAGGCCGCCCCCGGCCGTGCCCGGATTCATGGTGACGCCCTCGCGGATCAGGCATTCCGCGCCGATCCGGAGCGTCGACGGCTCGCCGCGGTATTTCAGGTCCTGGGGCGGGTGGCCGATCGAGGCGAAGGGGTAGATCCGGGTGCGGGCGCCGATCGCGGTGTCGCCCGCCACCACGACGTGGCTGACGAGTTCGCAGCCCTCGCCGAGCACGACCTGAGGCCCGACATGGCAGAACGGTCCGATCCTGACGCCCTCGCCGATCCTGGCTCCGTCCTCGACGATGGCGCTCGGGTGGATCATCGGGCCGCTCACTCCGTCACCAGCATGGCGCCGATCTCGGCCTCCGCCACGAGGGTGTCGCCCACGCGCGCCTCGCCGCGGAACCACCACATGGTGCGGCGCTGGTTCAGCTTCTTCATGTGATAGCGCACGGTGTCGCCGGGCACGACGGGCTTGCGGAACTTGCACTTGTCGATGGTCATGAAGAAGACCTGCTTGGTGCGCAGATCGTCCGTCATGATGTGCCGGCAGCAGATGGCGCCCGCGGTCTGGGCCATGCCCTCGATCAGCAGCACCCCGGGGAAGACGGGCAGGTCCGGGAAGTGCCCCGTGAATTGAGGCTCGTTGATCGTCACGTTCTTGATGCCGATGCAGCTCTCGTCCCGGTCGATCTCGATGATCCTGTCGATCATCAGGAACGGGTAGCGGTGGGGAAGCAGCTCCAGGACCTTCTGAATATCGGCCGAGCCGAGTTCGCGCGCCGTCTCGCTCATCGGTTTTTGCACCTCATCACGCTCAAACAGGCGGCCGTCGCAGGCCCTGCACGCCGTTTCATCGAAGCTGAGAGCGTCTTCGTCAGAAAAAGGGGCGGACGCAAGACCCGAGGGTGACGGCTGCCCTCAGGCCCGGCTCAGTACGGCCCGCACCTTGCGCCCGAGGCTCGCGGCCGTGAACGGCTTGACGAGGAGGTCGACGCCCTCGTCGAGCCGGCCGTGATGGATGATGGCGTTGCGGGTGTAGCCCGTGGTGAAGAGCACCTTGAGGGCGGGGCGCAGGCGCAGGGCCTCGTCGGCGACCCTGCGGCCATCGAGGGGTCCGGTCAGCACCACGTCGGTGAAGAGGAGCGCGATGTCGGGCTCGCTCTCGATCAGGCGCAGCGCCTGCGGCCCCTCCGCCGCCTGGAGCACGCGGTAGCCCGCCTCCTCCAGAGCCGCGACGGTGAAGGCGCGCACCATCGGGTCGTCCTCCACCGCCAGAACGGTGAGGCCGGGCTGGGGCGCCCGCTCCAGCACGCCGGGGATCAGCGTCGGCGTCTCCATCGGCTGGGCCGGATCGCCGGAGGCGCCGGTGGCCCTGGCGAGACGGGGGACGTAGAGCTTGATCGCGGTGCCGTGGCCGACCTCCGAGTAGACCGCGACGTGACCGCCGCTCTGGCGCATGAAGCCGTAGACCTGGGCGAGCCCGAGGCCGGAGCCCTTGCCCGGCGGCTTCGTGGTGAAGAAGGGCTCGAAGACCCGGCTCAGCACCTCCGGCGGCATGCCGACGCCCGTGTCGCAGACGGCGATCATCACGTACTGGCCCGGCCGCAATTCCTCGTGGTTGGCGGAATAGGCCTCGTCGAGATAGGCGTTGCCGGTCTCGATCGTGAGCGCGCCGCCCTCCGGCATCGCGTCCCGCGCGTTGACGGCGAGGTTGAGGATCGCGCTCTCCATCTGGTTGACGTCGGCCTGCGTCAGCCAGAGGCCGCCCGCGAGCACGGTCTCGACCGCGATCGGCTCGCCCAAGGTCCGGCGGAAGAGGTCCGACATGCCGGAGACGAGGCGGTTCGCGTCGACCGTCTCCGGGCTCAGGGGCGACTGGCGCGAGAAGGCGAGAAGGCGGTGGGTCAGGGTCGCGGCCCGGCGCGCGCCCTCCATCGCGTTGTCGATGCCGCGCAGGACGCGGGCGTTGATATCCGCCGCGCGGCGCTGGGCCATCTCGAGATTGCCGATCACCACGGTCAGCAGGTTGTTGAAATCGTGCGCCACGCCGCCCGTGAGGCGGCCCACCGCCTCCATCTTCTGCGCCTGCCGGAGCTGCTCCTCGGCCCGGCGGCGCTCGGCGGCTTCCGCGGTGAGCGCGTCGGCCGCCGCGCGCCATCGGCGGGTGGCGAGCTTCTCCTGCCGCATCTGCCGCAGCGCGAGGAGCGAGAGGCCGAGGAGGCAGCCCGCCGCGAGGGCGGCCACCACGGCGTAGCCGGTCACGTGGCGCCACCACACTTCGAGGATTCCGGCCTCGCTGAGGCCGAAGCCGATATAGACCGGGTAGGGCTCGACCCGCCGAAGGGCGAAGATGCGCGGCACCCGGTCGACGGCCGAGACGGCCCGGTAGGGCCCGGCGTCGCCGCGGGTGATCGCCTGCATCATCGGCGCGTTCGGCGGGAGGGCGGTCAGGTCCGTCTTCGGCTCGCGGGCGAGGATCTCCCCGTCGGCGCGAATCAGCACGACATTGTGCTCGAGGTCGGGGTCGACCTCCCGGTAGAAGGTCTCGAAGTAGCTCCGGTCCACCGAGAGGGCGATGGCGCCCTGGAACGTTCCGTCCGGGCTCTGCACCCGGCGGGCCACGTTGAAGATCGGCTGGCGCGACTGCCGGCCGAGATAGGAGCGCGAGACGAACAAGTCCCTCTCGTCCGCGCCGGTGAGCGCCTGGAACCAGTCGCGGTCGGTGAAGTCGATGGACGTGTCGGCCGGATGGGCGCGGCTGCTCGCCCGCAGCCGCCCCTGCGCGTCCGTGATCGTGACCGTGGCGACTTGATCGTAGCTCTTCTGCAGATCGGCGAGGAAGCGGTGGAGGTCGAGGCGGTCCTCCTCCCGGGACCAGTCGATGAAGCGCAGGCGCCCGTTCACCCGGTCGATGATCAGCTTCTGGGTCTCGAAGACCTTGATCGCGTGCTCGTGCAGCACGCGCAGGGTGCGCTCGACGCGCCCGTCCGCCTCGCGCAGCACCTCGCGGCGGCTTTGCCAGCTCGCGAGCGCGAGGAGCAGGGCGGGAAGCAGGAGCGAGACGACGAGGAGTGCGCGGCCCGCCCGGATCTCGGCGCCGGCGGGCGGCGCCTCAACGGGAGCGGCCACCGAGGGCACCTCCGAGGCCTTGCTCGAGCCCATGGTATCGTGTGGCCCCCGCCGAATCGATGCTCATGCAAGCTGCCTGACCTTAGCCATGCGCGCGGTCGCGGATAGATGGCGCACGATCGGATTGCTCGTTCGCGCCATCCCCCGGCGCGGCGATGGTGTCGCAGAGCCATGCCGCCCGGCGCCTTCCCGCGCGGTCACCGCGATCGGTCGAATCCGACGCATCCGCGCGTTCGTGATGCGGGAGGTCGCCGAGGGGCGGCGAGCCCGCCTCGATCGATGCACCGGTCGGGATCCGGTCGGGCCGCGCTCCGGATGGAGGGCCTCTCGGCGCGGCGTCTCAGTCGGCGGATTCGTCCCGCTCGCCGCGGGCGGAGCGCTCCGCGAGCCTCGCGAGCGTGGTCATCTCGCGGAACCAGGCGCGGACGGGCTTGGCCGGCGTGCCGCCCCAGCGGCTGCCCGGCGGAACGTCCCGGTTGACGTTCGAGGAGCCCGCGATCTGCGAGCCCTGGCCGATGCGCAGATGCCCGACCACGCCCACCTGCCCGCCGAGCACCACGTAATCCTCCAGCGTCGTCGAGCCGGAGATGCCGACGCCTGAGACGATGACGCAGTGACGCCCGATCACGACGTTGTGGGCGATCTGCACGAGGTTATCGATCTTGGTGCCCTCGCCGATCACCGTGTCGCGGCTCGCGCCCCGGTCGATGGTGGTGTTGGCTCCGATCTCGACATCGTCCTGCACGATGACGCGGCCGATCTGCGGCACCTTGATGTGGCTCGCGCCCATGGCGAAGCCGAATCCGTCCTGGCCGATGCGGGCGCCGGGATGCACGATGACCCGATTGCCGACGAGAGCGTGCGTCAGCGTCGCGCCAGCCCCGATGCTGCAATCCCGGCCGATCCGCACGTTCGGGCCGATGGCGGCACCCGGGCCGATCACCGTTCCGGAACCGATCTCGGCGCCGGGCCCGATCACCGCGCCGGGATCAACCCGCACGCCCTCCTCCAGATGCGCCTCGGGATGGACATGGGCGCCCGGTGAGACGCCGCGGCCTCCGAAGAGCGAGGCGGGGCGCATCGCGTCCGGGTGCAGGCGGGCCAGAAGGCTCGCGTAGATGCGGTAGGGGTCGCGGGTGACGAGGGCGACCGTCGCGGCCGGCACGCGCGGGGCGAAGCGGGGCGAGACGAGGCAGACGCCGGCGCGCGTCGCGGCGAGCGCGTCGCCGTAGCGGGCGTTGTCCATGTAGGCGAGATCGGCGGGACCGGCGCTCTCCAGCGGCGCGGCGCCCGTCAGGAGCGTGGCCGGGTCCGCCCCCTCGGGCAGGGAGAGACCGGCAGCCCCGGCGATGTCGCCGAGGCTCAGCGTGCCGTTCGCGGTGAAGAAGACGGGATCGGACATGCCGGACAACGCGCCACCCGGGGATGCCGGATGGCGCGCGACCCTTTGTCTTAGAAGCGCGAGCCGCCCGAGAAGCGGAACGCCTGGATCTGGTCCTTGCCCACGCGGCCGAGCGGCGTGACGAAGCCTTCGTCCTTGGTGAGGGCGTAGGCGTAGTCGAAGCGGATCGGGCCGAGCGGCGAGTTCCACAGGATCGAGGCACCGATCGAGGAGCGGATCTTCGCGTTGTCGCGCACGTTCACGCATTCCGGCTCAACGCCGATGGTGAGCGCGTTGTAGTTGCAGGCGCCGCCGGGCGCGATGCCGTTGATGAAGGCGTCGCCGTTGACGTTGAAGGTGCGGCGGCCGTGATAGCCGAACAGCGTGCCGGCATCGGCGAAGACGGCGCCCTTGATGCCGAGATCGCGCGGGACGCCCCAGATCGGGAACTGCACTTCGAGGGTGCCGCCCACGTAGGTGCTGCCGCCGATCGCGTTCGAGCGGCTGTCGGAGATGCCGACGTCGCGCGGACCGATGCCGTTCGGCGCGAAGCCGCGGACGAGCGACGGGCCGAGGAAGAACTGGTCCGTGATGCGCAGCGGGTTACCGTCGAGGGCGGAGATGTGGCCGCCCTGGAAGCGGACGAAGCCGACGACGTCCTCCCAGATCTCCTTGTAGTAGCGGGCCTCGCCCGTCACGCGGAAGAACTTCGAGTCGCCGCCGAGGCCGGCCACGTCCGGCTTCAGCTCGGCGTAGACGCCGTTGCGGGGCGCGCCCACGTTGTCGAGGGTCGAGTAGGCCAGCGTGAGGCCGGCCAGCGAGGTGAGCGTGTTGCCCGTCGAGCCCTTGAGCGCGATCGAGGCCTCGCCGTTCAGGGCGCAGTTCGTGTTGGAGACGTTGTTGAAGCCGTAGACCGCGAGGCCGCCGACGTTCTGGCCGTTGAGGATGGTTCCCGGCGCATAGGTCTGGGTGAAGCCCGGGATCGGGTTCGAGCAGTCGTTGTAGGGCCGCTTGATCGAGTTCGGGATCGCGAGCTCGGTGTTGTAGAGCGAGTAGCGGAGCGTGACGCCGAACTCTTCCGTGATCGGCAGGCCGAGGCGGAGCTGGCCGCCATAGACCGTCGTCTCGTAGCGCGAGTAGCGGGTCAGGTCGCTGTACTTGTAGAAGGCGTCGAAGCCCGCGGCGAGGCGGTAGCCGAGGAAATACGGCTCGGTGAACGAGAAGTCGAAGCCGCGCGTGTACTGGCCGCCGGTGCCGGCGACGCGGACGTACTGGCCGCGGCCGAGGACGTTCGATTCCGAGATCGAGACCTCGCCGATGATGCCGTCCTGGGTCGAGAAGCCGCCCGCGACGGAGAACGAGCCGGTGGGCTGATCCTCGACGTCGATGTTGATGATCACGCGGTCCGGCGCGGAGCCGGGCTCGTTGGAGAAGCGCACCTTCTTGAAGAAGCCGAGGCCGTTCAGGCGGCGCTCCGCCCGGTCGGTCAGGACGCGGTTGTAGGCGTCGCCCTCGGAGATATCGAGTTCGCGGCGGATGACGTAGTCGCGGGTGCGGGTGTTGCCGCGGACGTTGATGCGCTCGACGTAGACGTGCGGACCGTCCTCGACCACGAAGCCGAGGGAGACCTGCTGCGTGCCGCGGTCGCGCTGGCCGGTCGGGCGGACCTGCGCGAAGGGGTAGCCCTGGCGGGCGATCTGGGTGGTCACGCCGGTGAGGGTCTTCTCGACGTCCTCGGCATTGTAGACGTCGCCGACCGAGGCGCGGATCTCGCTCTCGAGGCCGGCTGTGTCGACGCCCGGCAGGCGGGAATCGATCGCCACGGCGCCGACGCGGTACTGGGCGCCCTCCTCGATCGTCACGGTGACGATCCAGCCGGACTTCTCGCCCTCGGGCGCCTCGACGTAGCGGGCATCCGCGTTCACGACGCGGAAATCGGCGTAGCCGTTCTTGAGGTAGTAGCGGCGGACGAGCTCGACATCGGCCGCGATGCGATCCGGGTCATAGACGTCGGAGGTCTTGACGAAGCTCAGGAGGTTCATCTCCGACGAGCTCATCAGCTCCTTGAGCTTGCCCTCGGAATAGGCGTTGTTGCCCACGAAGTTGATCGCGACGATGCCGGTCTTGTCGCCCTCGTCGATCGTGTAGATCACGTCGATGCGGCCGTTCGGCAGGTCGACCGTCCGGTAGCTCACCTTGGCGCCGCCGCGGCCGGCCCGGCGGTAGACCTCGCGGATGCGCTGGATGTCGGCGTTGACGGTGTTCAGGCTGAACGGGCCGCGCGCCTTGGCCTCGACGACGCTCTCCAGGGTGCCCTTCTCGACCTTCTTGTTGCCCTCGAACACGACGCGGTTGATGAGGTTGTTCTCGCGGACCGTGACGACCGTGCGGCCGCCGCCCTGCGAGACGCGGACCTCCGAGAACATGCCGCTGGCGAGCAGGTTGCGCCGGGCTTCCTCCGCGGAGCCGGAGGCCGTCCCCGTGACGTAGGAGCGGATCGTGTCGGAATCGACGCGGCTGTTACCCTGGACGACGATCTGCTGCGCCTGCGCGGTCCCGCCCAGCGCGACACCGGCGGCTGCGGCGGCGACTAGGACGATGGCCCGTTCCACCGACTTCCGCCGGCGCTTCCCCGTCATCGACATCATGTAATCGCCCGTCTGTGTTTTTATCGGCACGGGTTCGCACCCGTAGGCAGGCAGCCGTTGCCCGACCGTCCTGCCATCTGGTCCCAGCCCAGCTTCTAGCGGGATTCCCTACCGAAGCAAACGCTCCGAGGAACCCGCTCCTTGGGATTTTGGAGGGTCGTGGCCTTCGCGCCACTTAACGATGCGGGAGATTTCCTCAGCATCGCGCATCAGGGTGAACGGCGCGTAAATTCGCGGATTCGCGAGGCTTTTCAAAACGGTGCGCGATCACGTCAACGGCTCGTCAACCTTGACGGCGCCGGCGCGCGCCGCCCGGCGCCGTCCGAATATGGCCGAAATCCGCCCTGCGCGCGGCGCCCGTGCGACCGCCGGTTGCTGGGAATGCATTCATCTCCCTCGAAACGCGAAAGGCCCGCCGGATCGCGGCGGGCCCTCGCGGCGGACGCGTCGGGGTTCGGCTCAGGTGCCGCGGCCCCAGGAGGCGCCGAGATTGAGGATGTCGTTCCAGGCGGCGAACAGCATCAGCATCAGCACCAGCGCGAGGCCGATGCGGAAGCCGATCTCCTGCGCGCGCTCGCTCAAGGGCCGCCCGCGCACGGCCTCGAAGGCGTAGAACATCAGGTGCCCGCCATCGAGGAGCGGCACCGGGAACAGGTTGAGGAGGCCGATCGAGACCGACAGGAGCGCGACGAGCCCGACGAGGCCGCCGACGCCGCCGGCCTTGGCGACCTCGCCCGAGACCCGGGCGATGCCGATCGGCCCCGAGAGCTGGTCGGCGGATTCGCGGCCCGTCACCAGCTTGCCGAGATAGTCGAAGGTGCGGTCGACCACGAAGTAGGTCTCCTGCACGCCGAGCACGAGGGACTGGACCGGGCCGTACTCGACGAGCTTCGCCTCGCTGCCCTTCGGGCCCTGGATGCCGAGGCGCCCGAGCCGGTGGCGGCCGAAGGGCGTGCGCTCCTCGTAGACCTCGGGCGTCGCGACGACCTGCGTCTCGCTGCCCGCGCGCTCCACCGTGAAGGTGAGGGTCGAGTCGGCGCTCGCCGAGACCGTGCGCTGCATGGCGATGAAGTTGCCGACCGGCTTGCCGTCGATCGCCTTGATGACGTCGCCCGGCTGGAAGCCGGCGCGCGCGGCGGCGCTGTTGGGCATCACCGCCTCGACGCGCGGCGGCAGCTCGTAGCGCCCGCCGAGCCAGATGGCGCCGCCGAAGAGCGCGATCGCCAGGATGAAGTTCGCGACCGGGCCGGCCGCGACGATCGCCGCGCGCTTGGCGACGGGCTGCGTCGGGAAGCTGATCGCTCGCTCGCGCGGGCTCATCCGGGCCACCGCCTCCGGGTCCGGGATGCTGGCGCCGTTGGCGTCCCCGTAGAATTTCACGTAGCCGCCGAGCGGGATGGCGCAGAGCTTCCAGCGGGTGCCGTGCCGGTCGTTGAAGCCGACGATCTCCGGCCCGAACCCGATCGAGAAGGCGTTGACGCCGACCCCGCACCAGCGCCCGACCAGGAAGTGCCCCATCTCGTGCACGAAGACCACGATGGTCAGCACGATCAGGAAGGGGATCACCGCGCCGAAGAAGCCGCCGGCCGTGCCGACCATGGCGTTCAGAAAGTCCATGCCGTCGTTCCTCGGGGCCCGCGCCGGGCCGCATCCTTGCCTGTCGGCATCCGTCTAGCAGATCGGGAGGCCGCCAAGCCAACGCAAACCCGCGTGAGGGGGCGGGAAGGTCGCACGCGCCGCACCGGCAGGCGAGCGCCCCGCTCCGGGAGCGCCCGTTTTCCCCGCTATTCGCGGCGCTTCAATGGCCGGCCCCGGCCGGCCCCGCGGCGCGCGGGCGCCGGATCAGGGGCGTCGCGCAGGCCATGGCGAGGAAGAGCCCGGTCAGCACGAGGAACACGTCCGAGAAGCTCATCAGCAGGCCCTGCACCCGCACCGTGTTGGCCATCGCCTTCAGCGCCTGCGCGTTGGCGTCGCCCCCGAGCACCTCGAACTGGCGGCGCATCGCGTCGAGGCGCTCCAGCACGGCCGCGTTCGTCCAGGTGAAGCGCTCGTGGAGCCGGGCGAGGTGCAGGTCCCAGCGGTCGTTCAGCAGCGTGTTGATGAGGGCAAGCCCGACGGCGCCGCCGAGATTGCGCGTCAGGTTGTAGAGGCCCGACGCGTTCTTCATCCGCGCCGGCGGCAGGGTGCCGAGCGCGATGTTGTTGATCGGGATCATGCACAGCATCAGCGAGCAGCCCCGCAGGACCTGCGGCAGCAGGAGCTCCCAGAAGTCCCAGTCCTTGGTGAGCCCGGTCACGATCCAGGTGCCGGCGGCGAAGCCCGCGAAGCCGATCGCCATCAGGACGCGCGGGTCGGCGCGCCCCGAGAAGCGGCCGGCGATCGGCGCGGTCGCGAACATGGCGAGGCCGGAGATGAACATCGTCTCGCCGATCTGCAGCGCCGAGTAGCCGCGCACCCGCCCGAGATAGACGGGATAGAGGTAGGTCAGGCCGTAGAGGCCGATGCCCATCACGAAGCTGAAGACGCAGCCCGCCGCGAAATTGCGGTCGCCGAAGGCCCTCAGGTCGACGATCGGCTCGCGGGCCGTGAAGGCGCGCCAGAAGAAGGCGATCCCCGAGACGGCGCAGACGATCGCGCAGGTGAGCACGGCCTCGTCGGCGAGCCAGTCGTGGTTCGGCCCCTCCTCCAGGACGTATTCGAGGCAGCCGAGGAAGCCCGCCATGAAGGCGAGGCCGAACCAGTCGAAATGCTTGAACAGGTCGAGGTTCGGCTTGTCGAAATCGACGAGGAGGTAGGTCGAGACCGTGACGAAGATGCCCGGCACGATGTTGATGAGGAACAGCCAGTGCCAGGAGAACAGGTCGGTCAGGTAGCCGCCGACGGTCGGGCCGATCGTCGGGGCGAGGGTCGCCACGAGGCCGATCATCGGCGAGACGATCGGGCGCTTGGAGGGCGGGAAGATCGTGAAGGCCGAGGCGAAGACGGTCGGGATCATGCCGCCGCCGATGAAGCCCTGCAGCGCCCGCCAGACGATCATCTCGTTGATCGTGGTCGAGGTCGAGCACATCAGGCTCATCAGGGTGAAGCCGCCCGCCGCGATCGTGAACATCCAGCGCGTCGAGATCACCCGCGACAGGAAGCCCGAGAGCGGGATCATGATCACTTCCGCGATCAGGTAGCTCGTCTGCACCCAGGGGATCTCGTCGGCCGAGGCCGAGAGGCCCGCCTGGATCTCGGCCAGGGAGGCCGAGACGATCTGGATGTCCAGGATCGCCATGAACATCCCGAACACCATGCAGAGGAACGCCACCATGCGGCGCCGGTCGAGGGTCGGCTCGGCGGGGGCGGTCGATGCTGCCGGTGCGGCCATGGCGGGTCCCGCCTTCTACTCGTGGCCCGCGGTGCGGACGCGTTCCTCGCCCGCCTCGCGGGTGTCGACGCGCGCCGTCACGGAGAGGCCGGGCCGCAGCAGGCCCTCCCGGGCGACCGCCTCCGGCACGCGGATGCGCACGGGCAGGCGCTGCACGATCTTGGTGAAGTTGCCGGTGGCGTTGTCGGGGGGCAGCAGGCTGAAGACGGAGCCCGAGGCCGGCGACAGGAACTCGACCTCGCCCACGATGTCCCGGTCCGGATACGCGTCGACCGCGATGTGGACGGGCTGGCCGGGGCGCATCCGGGCGAGCTGCGTCTCCTTGAAGTTGGCGTCGACGCGCACGCTCTGCAGCGGCACCAGGGCCGCGACGCGGGAGCCCGGCGAGACGTAGGCGCCCGCCTCGACCGCCTTGTTGCCGACGACCCCGTCGAAGGGCGCGCGGATCGTCGTGAAGGCGAGGTCGCGGGCCGCCCTCTCCTCGGCGTTCTTCAGTTCCACCGCGAGGCTCTCCGCCTCGCGTCGCTGCGCGCGCAGAACCTCGACATTGGCCTTGGTGGCCGCGAGCGAGGCTTCGGCCCCCTTCACGGCCGCATCCGTGCGGTCGCGGTCGGCGCGGGCCTGCTCGATGCGGGACTTCGCCACGAAATCCGACTTCTCCAGCGCCTGCTGGCGACCGTAATCGGCGGATGCGCGGACCGCGTCGGCCCTGGCGGCGTCGATCTGGGCGACGCCTTGCGCGATCTGCGCCTGAGCCGCCTCGATCTGGTGGCCGATCCGGCCGATCGTCGCCTGCTGGGTCAGGAGCTTGTCGTGCGCCGCCTCGAGAGCGAGGCGGTAATCGCCGTCGTCGAGCGTCGCGATCACGTCGCCCTTGCGGACCGACTGCCCGTTGCGGACGGGAACGGCGGCGAGGTAGCCGGGGACCTTGGCCGCGAGAACGGAGATGTCGGCCTGCACGTAGGCATCGTCCGTCGAGACGAAGAAGCGGCCGAGCGTCCACCAATCGTAGGCCTTGTAGCCGCCGCCACTGAGCGCCGCCGCGAGCAGCAGGAGGAGCGCGAGCCTGCGCACGCGGCGGCGGCGCGGAGGCGGGCTCGGGGCGAGGACGACCGGGGCCGGAGCTGTGGCGAGAGCCGGCACGGTTCCGGGCACGCGCGATGCGGGGACCTCGTCCGCCGCCTCGTCGGGGCTCGTCGTGATCGTCTCGTGCCTCGCGGTCTCGTCCTCGCGCAGGGACATCGGCTCACCCGTTGCAATCTCTGACCGAACCGTTCGGTCAAGCCTCCGCGCAGGTTGACCCCGACGGAGCGACAGGACATATCTATGATGACTGAACGGTTCGGTCAATGCATTCTCGGACAGCGCGGCCGTCGCGACGCGACGGCGGGCCGCCCGGATTTCGCGCCGTGAGCGAATCCGCCAGAATGCCGGCTTGGTGCGTGAGTGAGACGACGATGACGAGCGACGCCGCGATCCTGGAGCCTGCCGGTCGCACCTCTGCGGACGGCTACAAGCGCCGGCAGATCCTCGACGGCGCGCGCGCCGTGTTCCTCGGCTCCGGATTCGACGGCGCGAGCATGGGCGAGATCGCCCGGGCGGCCGGCGTCTCGAAGGGCACGCTCTACGTCTACTTCGACAGCAAGGAGGCGCTGTTCGAGGCGCTGACTCTGGAGGAGAAGCGCTGCCTCGCCGAGGCCCTGTTCCGCCTCGACGCGGACGATCCGGATGTGCGCGCGGTGCTGATGCGCCTCGGCCTCACCTACCTGACCGAGATGATCCGGCCGGAGCACGTCCAGGTGATCCGCATGGTGATCGGCGCGAGCGAGAAGTTTCCCCGCTTCGGCCAAGCCTTCTTCGAGGCTGGCCCGGCGCAGGGGGCGGCGCGGCTCGCGGCCTATCTCAGGACGCAGGTCGCGGCCGGGCGGCTGGTGATCGCCGATCCCGACCTCGCGGCCAAGCACTTCCTCCACCTGACGCAGGCCGGCCTGCTGACCCGGCTCCTGTTCTGCGCCGGCGGACCCGTGACGGAGGCCGAGATGCGCTACCGGGTCGAGGAGGCGGTGCGCGTCTTCTTCGCGGCCTACGGCCCGGCGGCCTGAGCCTGCCTCAGCCCGCGGCGCGCTGCTGCGGCAGGGCCTTGCCGCTCCAGGCGCGCACATGCGCGTCGATGGCCAGCGCCTCCTCGACGTCGGCGGGCGCCGTCCGATAGGTGCCGGCGACGTGCTCGCAGGCCCGCCCCACCAGATCGGCGATGCCGTAGAAAGCGATCTCGCCGCGGATGAAGGCGGCGACCGCGATCTCGTTGGCCGCGTTCATCACGGTCGGCGCGGCCCCGCCCTCGGCCAGCGCCGCGCGGGCGATCGCGAGGCAGGGAAAGCGGGTCTCGTCGGCGGGCTCGAAGGTGAGGCTGCCGGCCGCCGCGAGGTCGAGATTCCGCCCGCGCGCGATCGAGAGCCGGTCGCCCAGGCCGAGGCAATGGGCGATCGGCACCCGCATGTCGGGCATGGCGAGGCCCGCGGTCACGGCGCCGTCGCGCCAGTAGACGAGGCCGTGCACGATCGATTGCGGGTGCACGATCACGTCGAGCCGCTCCGGCTCGATCGCGAACAGGTGGTGCGCCTCGATCAGCTCCAGCCCCTTGTTCATCAGGGAGGCGGAATCGATGTTGATCTTCATGCCCATCGACCAGGTCGGATGGGCCGCCGCCTCGGCCGGCGAGGCCGCCTGGATGCGCTCGCGCGTCCAGGTCCGGAACGGGCCGCCGGAGGCCGTGATGGTCATCTTGGCCACGTCCGAGACGCGGCCGTCGCCGAGGGCCTGGGCGAGCGCGTTGTGCTCGGAATCGACGGGCAGCAGGCGCGCCTCGTAGCGGGCGGCGTCGCGCATGAAGGCGTGGCCCGCGCAGACGAGGCTCTCCTTGTTGGCGAGCGCGATGGTGCGGCCGAGGCGCAGCGCCGCGTGGGTCGGCTTGAGGCCCGCCGCGCCGCTCACCGCCGCGACCACGATGTCGGCCTCGCGGGAGGCCGCCTCCAGCACCGCGCTCTCGCCGGCGCCGCAGGCGATGCCGGAGCCGGAGAGCGCCTCGCGCAGGGCCGGGCCGGCGCTCTCGTCGGCGAGCGCGGCGAACTCGGCGCGCATCTCGCGGGCGAGCTTGGCGAGCGCTGCCGCGTCCTTCCCGCCAACGAGGGCGCCGACGCGGAAGCGGCCGTCGTGCTGGGCGAGGAGATCCGCGGTCGAGCGGCCGATCGAGCCTGTGGCCCCGAGGATGGTGACGGTGAGAGACACGGGCAGGCTCCTTCAGGCCGCCGCGAGGCGGCGCAGGACGAGGTAGAGGCCGACGAGGAGGGCGACGGCGAAGAAGCCGTCGAGCCGGTCCATGACGCCGCCGTGGCCGGGGATCGAGCGGCCGGAATCCTTGACGCCGTAGACCCGCTTCAGGCCCGATTCGACGAGGTCGCCGGCCTGGCTGAGGATCGAGGCGACGGCGCTGGCGAGGGCGATCTGCTCCAGGGGCGCCTCGGCGAGGCTGCTCCAGCCGTAGAGCCGGGCGAGCGCCATCAGCCCGGTGCCGGCCGCGACCGCGGCGAGGAGGCCGCCGATCGCCCCCGACCACGTCTTCTTCGGCGAGACCCGGGGCATCAGCTTGGGGCCGCCGAGGCTGCGGCCGGTGAAGTAGGCGGCGATGTCCGTCGACCAGACGACGGCGAACATCCAGGCCGGCCCGACGATGCCGATCGCGGGATCGTCGCGCAGGGCCGAGGGCACCAGCACGATCACGGCCGCCGCGGCGAGGGCCGCCAGCGCGCGCAGGCGCCCCCAACCCCCGGCCGCGACCGCGAGCACGGCCGCGGCGCCGGCGACGAACACGGCGAGCGAGGCCAGCGGCGACGTGCCCGACTGCGCGCAGAGCGCGAGGCCGCCGAGCGTCGCGCCGATCAGGACGATCAGGAAGCCGCCCGGCCGGGTGCGGCTCATGCCGATCCACTCGGCCGCGCCGACGATGCCCGCCACGAGCCAGACCAGGGCGAAGGGCCAGCCGCCCTCGACGAGCGTCGCGACGACGATGCCGGCGAGGATCACGCCCGAGACGACGCGGAGGACGAATTCGCGCCCGCCCAGGCGGGGGCGGCCCGAAACCGGGCTCGGGCGGACCTCGCCGGCGGCGCTCATCATCCGGCCTTCTGGCTGAGGCCGCCGAAGCGTCGGTCGCGCCGGTGGAACTCGTCGATCGCGGCCGCGAAGGCCGCGTGGTCGAAGTCCGGCCAGAATTCCGGCACGATGACGTATTCCGAGTAGGCGGTCTGCCAGGTCAGGAAGTTCGAGAGGCGCTGCTCGCCGGAGGTGCGGATCACGAGGTCCGGGTCCGGGATGCCGGCCGTGTCGAGGGCGTCGGCGATCCGCGAGGCGTCGATCGCCTCCGGCGCGAGGCGGCCCTCGGCGACCGCCGCGGCGAGGCGGCGCACGGCGCTCAGGATCTCCTGGCGCCCGCCGTAATTGAAGGCGACGACGAGGGTGAGCCCGGTATTGGCGCGCGTGCGCTCCTCGGCCTCGCGCAGGACGGCGGCGATGTCGGGGCTCAGCCCCTCGCGCTCGCCGATGATGCGGATGCGGACGTTGTTGGAATGGAGATCCGCGAGGTCGCGACGCACGAACAGCTTGAGGAGGCCCATCAGGTCGGAGACCTCGGCCGGCGGGCGCCGCCAATTCTCGGAGGAGAAGCTGTAGATCGTGAGGTAGCGGATGCCGAGGTCGATGGCCGAGCGCACGGCGCGCCGCACGGCCTCGACGCCGCGCCGGTGCCCCTCGACGCGGGGCAGCCCGCGGCGCGCGGCCCAGCGCCCGTTCCCGTCCATGATGATGGCGACGTGCCCCGGGGCCGGACAGGGGGCGGATGCGACGCTCCCCTGGCCCGATCGTGCCGCCGTCTGGCCGTCGCTCGTCATGCCCGCCTCGGCCTGACGCGCGCGCTCCGCCTGCTCCACGCGTCTCTCCATCGCTCGCGCCGGTCCCGCACCGGGGCCTCTCTGGCGCATCCTTGGGGCAATTTCAGGTCCTGCCCCGCGAGAGCGCGCGGGCCCCGCGTCGATGCGGAACCGCCCCTCGCCCGCCGCAGGTCCGGCTCAGACCTGCATGATCTCCTTCTCCTTCGAGGCGAGCACGCCGTCGATCTCGGCGATGTGGTGGTCGGTGGCCTTCTGGACCTCCGCGGCCTGACGCTTCTCGTCGTCCTCGCTGATCGCGCTGTCCTTGAGGAGCTTCTTGAGATGGTCGAGCCCGTCGCGGCGCACGTGGCGCACGGCGACGCGGGCCTCCTCGGTGTATTTGTGGGCGACCTTGACCATCTCCTTGCGGCGCTGCTCGTTCATCTCGGGGATGCGCAGGCGGATGGTCTGGCCCTCGGTCTGCGGGTTGAGGCCGAGATCGGATTCGCGGATCGCCTTCTCGACGGCCGTGATCATGCTGCGGTCCCAGACCGAGATGCTGAGGAGGCGCGGCTCCGGCACGCTCACGGTCGCCACCTGCGCCATCGGCATCATCGCGCCGTAGGCGTCGACCTGGATCGGGTCCAGGAGGCTCGGCGTCGCGCGGCCGGTGCGCAGCGAGCCGAGATCCTTCGAGAGCGAGGTCACGGCGCCCTGCATGCGGCGCTTGAGGTCGTTCAGATCGAAGTCCGGTGTGGCCATGTCCTGCGGTTCCCGACGCGTCCCGATTGCATGCCGGGGCGGCGCCCCTGGGGCCGCCCGTCCGGGGCTTCAATGAACGAAAATCGGCAGCGCCGCAAATGCCTATCGCGCAAGGAAAACGGGGCCGCTGCCGCCCGTCGCGCCTCAGGGCATGACGTGGGTCGAGGGCGCCTGCCCGGTGAGGATCGCGGTGATCGAGCTCGGGGCGTGCACGGAGCCGACCACGATCGAGAGCCGGCTCTCGCGGGCGAGCGCGAAGGCGGCGGTGTCCATCACCTTGAGGTCGCGGGCGATGGCCTCGTCGTGGGTGATGCGGTCGTAGCGCGTCGCCGACGGGTCCTGCTTCGGATCGGCCGAGTAGACGCCGTCGACCTGCGTCGCCTTGAGCACGGCGTCGCAGCGCAGTTCCGCCGCCCGGAGCACCGCGGCGGTGTCGGTCGTGAAGTAGGGGTTGCCCGTGCCGCCGGCGAGGACGACGACCTGCCCCTTGTCGAGGTGGTGCAGGGCCGGCTGCCGGGCGTAGGTCTCGCAGATCGTCGGCATCGAGACGGCGGACATGGTGCGCGCCGTCACGCCGGTCGCGTTGAGCGCCGTCTCCAGCGCCAGCGAGTTCATGACCGTCGCCATCATGCCGAGGGAATCGCCGGTGGCCCGGTCGATGAAGCCGGCGGCCGAGATGCGGGCGCCGCGGATCATGTTGCCGCCGCCGACCACGAGGGCGACCTCGATGCCGGCCTCGATCGTGCGGGCGATGTCCTCGGCGAGGCCGGCGAGCGTCGGGGGGTGCAGCCAGTAGCCGTCCGGTGCGGCCAACGCCTCGCCGGAGAGCTTCACGAGCACGCGGCGAAACGGCGTCGTCTCCGGCATCAGCCCATCCCCTCGTCGCCGGCGTTCCGAAGACCGCGCCGGCCTGCACGCGAACCGAGGGGGCTTCTACTTAAGCGGGCGCGCGCCGTCGAGGGGCGCGCGCCCGGAAGGTGGCCCCTCCCCGTCTCGGGGAGAGGGCCGCGGGGTTCAGGCGCGGCCGGCCTGCTGGGCGACCTCGGTCGCGAAGTCCGGCCCCTCTTCCTTCTCGATGCCCTCGCCGAGCGCGTAGCGGACGAAGCCCGTCAGCTTGACGGGGGCGCCGACCTTGCCCTCGGCCTCCTTGAGCACCTGCGCGACCGACTTCGAGCCGTCGTGGACGAAGGGCTGCTCCAGGAGGGTGACCTCCTTGTAGTAGGTCTTCAGGCCGCTCTCGACGATCTTCTGGAGGACGTGGTCCGGCTTGCCGGCGTTCTTCTCGCGCAGGATGTTGCTCTCGCGCTCCAGCGTCGCCGCGTCGACGCCCGAGGCGTCGAGGGCGACCGGGTTCGTCGCCGCGACGTGCATGGCGATCTGGCGGCCGAGCGCCGAGAGGCCGTCGACGCTGCCCTCGGATTCGAGCGCGACCAGCACGCCGATCTTGCCGAGGCCCTCGGTGACCTGGGTGTGGACGTAGCTCGCGATCACGCCCTTCGTGACGTCGAGCTTGGCGACGCGGCGCAGGTTCATGTTCTCGCCGATCGTGGCGATCAGGCTCTGGAGCCGCTCGCCGACCGTGGTCGACTCGCCGGGGAACGGGGCGGCCTGCAGGCCCTCCAGCGTGCCGTCCGTGTTGAGGGCGAGCTTGGCGGCCTCGCGGACGAAGGCCTGGAAATTGTCGTTGCGGGCGACGAAGTCGGTCTCGGAATTCACCTCGACGATGGCGGCGTGGTGGCCCGAGGACTCGACGGCGACGAGGCCCTCGGCGGCGGTGCGGCCGGCCTTCTTGGCGGCCTTGGCGAGGCCCTTCTTGCGCAGCCAGTCGACGGCGGCCTCGAGGTCGCCGTTCGTCTCGTTGAGGGCGCCCTTGCAATCCATCATGCCCGCGCCGGTCTTCTCGCGGAGCTCCTTCACCATCGCGGCGGTGATGTTGGCCATGGCCGGTCCTTCCTGTGACGTGTTCCAATGAGAATGAGCCCGGCGCTCAAGGGCTGAGCACCGGGCCCGAAGGGTTTCGCAGGCCGTCCGGCGCGGCCCGATGACGGGCCGCGCGGCGTGCTCAGGCGGCGGCGGCGGCCTCGGCGAAGGCACGGGCCTGCTCGACCCAGCCGTCGCGGCCGATGCGGCCGTTGAGCTTCAGGTCACCGTCCACGCGGGCGATGTCCTCGGCGCTCATCGCGGCGATCTGCCAGTAATGGTAGATGCCGGCATCGTTGAGCTTCTGCACGATCTGCGGGCCGGCGCCGTTGAGCTTGGTCAGGTCGTCCGGCGCGCCGCGCGGGGCGGCGAGGAGCTCGAAATGCTCCGTCGACTCGGCGAGCGCTGCGACGTCGGCCGGGCTCAGCGCCTCGGCGTCGACCGCCTGGCCGCGATCGTCGTTGGCCGGGGGCAGCTCCTCGGCGACCGGGGCCTCGGACGCGCCGAGATCGATGCCCAACGAGCCCTGGGCGCGCGAGATGCCGTCGATGGCGGCGCGGGCGACGAGGTCGCAGTAGAGCGCGATGGCGCGGCCGGCATCGTCATTGGCCGGGACCACGTAGGTGATGCCGTCCGGGTTGCAGTTCGTGTCGACGATGGCGGCGACCGGGATGCCGAGGCGCTGGGCCTCCTTGATGGCGAGCTGCTCCTTGTTCGTGTCGATCACGAACAGGAGGTCCGGCACGCCGCCCATGTCCTTGATGCCGCCGAGCGCCTTCTCGAGCTTGTCCTTCTCGCGGGACAGCATCAGGCGCTCCTTCTTGGTCAGGCCCTGGCCGCCGCCCTCGAGGGTCTCGTCGACCTTGCGCAGGCGCTGGATCGAGCCCGAGATGGTCTTCCAGTTGGTCAGCATGCCGCCGAGCCAGCGGGAGTTGACGTAGTACTGGGCCGAGCGCTTGGCGGCCTCGGCGATCGTGTCCGACGCCTGCCGCTTCGTGCCGACGAACAGCACGCGCCCGCCCTTGGCGACGGTGTCGCTCACCGCCTGCAGCGCCTGGTGCATCGCCGGCACCGTCTGGGCGAGGTCGATGATGTGGATGTTGTTGCGGGTGCCGAAGATGTAGGGCTGCATCTTCGGGTTCCAGCGGTGGGACTGGTGACCGAAATGAGCGCCGGCTTCGAGGAGCTGACGCATAGAGAAATCGACGGCCATGATGGGTGTGCTCTCCGGTTGATACCGCCGCGGAGGAAGCGACCGGCCGCGAGGGACCGGCCACCGGAAACGCCTCATTCAGGCATGAGGCCGGCTCCGCGTGTGGAATGGGCGCGGCCTTAGCAGAGCCCCTGCCTGAAGGCAAGGCGGCCCCGGCGGCGCGCACCCTCGGGCGTGCGGGGATGCCCCTGCGCGATCCGAAACGGGCGCCGCCACGCATCGGGGAAAACCGGGGCGACGGGCCGCTTTTGCCCTTTTCAAAATCAACTTCAAGTGCATTAAATCAACCTTAACGAGGCGATGGAGCCGGGCGCTGAGCGCCGGCGCGCCTCGATCGGTCACGCCCCGAAGACGGGCGGCGGGTCAGACGCGGTCCGAGCGGGCCGCGCGAACGATGGGGGCATCCATGCGCGTTCCGGCAGCCATCCTGTCCCTGTGCCTGCTCGCGGCCTGCGACTCGCCCAGCCTGAAGGTGACGCAGCTCCAGTACGGCACCTCGAACACCCTGGCGACGACGGGCAACCTGCGCCTCGTCACCGAGCGCCCGCGGCCGGGGCCGGACGGCTTCGTCCAGCCCATCGTCTGCACGGAGCCGAGCCCGGACTACGCCGTGGAGTTCGGGCGCAACGCCAACGCCAATGCCAGCGTCACCATCGCCGAGAAGGGCAGCGGCAGCATCGCGGGCGGGTTCACCCAGACGGAGAAGGTGACCCAGCTCGATGGCCGGACGCCGGCCGTCCTCGCCCTGCGCGACGGGCTCTACGCCGCCTGCCAAGCCTATTCCAACGGCGTGATCGGCCACGACGCCTACGCGATGATCCTCAGCCAGTACGGCACGCTCCTCGTCGCCCTCGTCAGCAAGCCGGACGGCGCGCTCGCCCCGGGATCCGAGAAGCGGGCGGCGCTCGCCGCGATGCTCGTGACCTGCATCAGCGCCAGCGACCGGACCCGCCTGCCGGCCGCCCGCAACGCCCTCCTCGACGACCGCTTCTGCCGCCGCGTGCTGAACCAGGGCCTGAGCTACGCCCTGACCCGGTCCTGAGGGGCGCGAGATGCCGAGCGACGCCGATCCGATCGCCCCGCTCTCGACCGCCGAGGCGCTGGCCGCCGAGCGGGACGCCCTGGGGCTCGCGGAGGGCGAGCAGCCGGCCGCCCTCTGCCTGTCGGGCGGCGGCGTGCGCAGCGCCGCCTTCTGCCTCGGCGTGCTGCAGGCGCTGGCCGCGCGCGGGCTCCTCGGCGGGTTCCACTATCTCTCGACGGTCTCCGGCGGCGGCTATATCGGCGCGTTCCTGACCCGGCTGATCTCCGGACAGCTCGACGACGCGGCCGCCGAAGCGCGGACGGCCAGCGTCGCGCAGGCCGAGGCCGCGATCAGCGGCCCCGGCAGCGACCGGCCCGGCGGCCCGGTCCACGCCCTGCGGCGCTTCACGAGCTTCCTGGCGCCAGAGCCCGGCCTCCTCTCGCTCGACACCCTGACGGGAATCCTGCTCTGGCTGCGCAACACGCTCATCAACTGGTTCGTGCTGCTGCCCGTCTTCGTGGCTCTGGCCGCGGCCTTCCTCACCTACGCCGCCACGACGGCGGCCCTGGTGGTCCGGCCGAACGCCGCGGCCGAGTTCGCGCTGCTGTGGCTCGGCGGCGCCGGCCTGCTCGCCGCCGTGTATGGGACGATCCTCGGCGTTCCGAGCCACAGCCATCCCGACCTGCCGGCCTCCCGGATCGGGGCGGGCGACCGCGGCCCTCCCCTCGGGCCGGATGCGGGGCGGATCCGGATCCGCATCATCGTGCCGATCCTCGTCTGGTGCTTCGCCGTCCCCCTGGCCGTGGCGCCGCGGATCTTCGAGGAGCATCACGCGAGGGCGCTCCACCCGGTCTTCGGCACGGGGGAAGCCCCGATCTGCCCGCCGGCCCCCTGCCCCCAGCGGGCGGCCTCCCCGACCGGTTCCTGCCCCGCGGCCAAGATGCCGGACAAGTCGGCGGCCAAGATGCCGGACAAGCCGCAGCCCTGCCCCACAACGCCCGATTCCCGGCGGACCGGCGCCCTGGAGGCCGGCATCCTGCTCGTTCCGGCGCTCAGCCTCGCGCTCTGCCTGCTCGCCTACGCCCTCGCCTTCCTCTGGGAGGCCGGGCGCCGCTACGAGGGGCGCGACGCGGCGGAGGAGGCGCGGGCGCGCAGGGCGCATGTCGGCCTGTTCCGCAAGGGCCTCGTCCCCTGGGTGGTCAGCGCCCTCGCCTCGGCGGGCCTCCTGTGGTGGGGCATCTGGCTCGCGCAGGACCTCGACATCCACTGGCTGGTCCTGCTCGGCCCCCTCTGGTTCGCCCTCGCCGAGACCCTACGGACCACGGCGTTCGTGGCCCTGCGCCGCAACGCCCTGCGGGGCGACCTCGACCGGGAATGGCTCGCCCGGCTCAACGGCACGAAGCTGATCATCGTGCTGGGCCTCTGCCTCGCCGGCATCGTCGTGGTGATCGGCGGCTCGCACCTGTCGGGATGGAGCGACACGGCCATCGCCGCGCTCGCGGGCGGCGGCGCCGCGTCGGGCGGCCTCGTCGCCTGGATCGGCCGCAGCGCGCTGACGGCCTTCGCCGCGCACGGGACGGAGCGGAAGCCGCCCCTCGTCCCGCTCTCGGTCCTGACCAGCCTCGGGATCGTCGCCTTCGGCACCGTGCTGCTGGTGCTGATCGGGCACGGGACCGCCCTCGGCATCGGCCGGATCGCGAGGCTCCTCGACGCGGATCCGTCGATGATCGCGATCAACGTCGCATGTGTCTCAACGGTGATCGCATCGATCCTCCTCGCGTGGATCCTCGGACGGGTGATCAACCTGAACCGCTTCTCGATGCACGCCGTCTACCGGAGCCGCCTGATCCGCGGATTCCTCGGCCCGGCGCGCCGGCCCGCGGACCAGCGCCCCGACCGCTTCACGGGTTTCGACCCCCTCGACAACCTCCGCGTGACCGACGCCTTCACGCGCCGCGTTCCGCCCCGCCTGGTCCCCGTGATCAACGTGGCCCTCAACCGGACCCGGGGCTTCGACCCGGCCCAGGCCGAGCGCAAGGCGGATTCCTTCACGATCACGCCGCTGCATTGCGGATCGGCCCAGCTTCGCCGCTCCGCGAACGGCGGCGCGGCGACCGGCGCCTACGTGCCGACCGATCTCTACGCCGGCGACGAGCGTCAGACCGGCCTCTACGACGAGCCGAAGGGGATCAGCCTCGGCACGGCGATGACGATCTCGGGTGCGGCGGCGAGCCCGAACATGGGCTACCATTCCTCCGCCCTGACCGCCTTCGTGATGACGCTCTTCAACGTGCGGCTCGGGGCCTGGCTGCCCAATCCCGGCGCCGGGCTGACACGGGGCGCGCTGAAGCGGGCCGGCCCGCGCCACGCCCTCCCCGCGCTCCTGTCCGAGCTGATCGGCCGGTCCCGGGACGACAACGCCTTCGTGTACCTGTCGGATGGCGGCCACTTCGACAATCTCGGGCTCTACGAGATGCTGCGGCGGCGCTGCAGCCTGATCGTCGTCGTCGATGCCGGGCAGGACGAGGCCTACGCCTACGGGGACCTCGCGCGGGCGATCCAGTATGCGGGGATCGACCTCGGCGTCGCCGTCGAATTTCCCCGCCCGATCGAGGTCGACCAGAGCCGCCTGCGCAGCGAGGGCGCCTTCGCCCGCATCACCTACCCGGCGCGCGGTGACGAGCCGGCGGCGAAGGGCCGCCTCCTGTACCTGAAGCCGTGGCTCTCGGACCCGCTGCCGATCGAGGTCGCGGCCTGCGCCGCGCGGCGCAAGACCTTCCCGCACGACCCGACGCTGAACCAGTTCTTCAGCGAGAGCGACTTCGAGAATTACCGGCGGCTCGGCGCCTGGATCACCGACGCGATGCTCGATGCCGCCGCCCGCGCACCCGACACGCGGGACGACGCGATGGACCCGGCCGAGACCGACCTGCACCGGGTCTTCAACGGCGCCGAGGTTCTGGCCGACCGGCCCGCCCGGCACGCCGAGGCGGGATGAGCGCGGATCAGGCGGGGCCGGCCCCGGGCGCGGCGAAGATCGCCGCGACATCCTCCTCACCCGCGAGGCGGAAGGCACCGGGCGCGAGCGCGGCGGACAGGTCCAGCGCGCCGATCCGGTCCCGGTGAAGGGCCGTCACGTGGTTGCCGATTGCCGCGAACATGCGGCGGACCTGATGATAGCGCCCCTCCGTGAGGGTCACCGCGGCGTGGGTCGCGTCGTGGACCTGCATCGCGACGGGCAGCAGCGGCCTGTCCTCTCCCTCCAGCATCAGCGTGCCCGAGGCGAAGATCGCGCCCTCGTCGCCCCGCAACGGACGGTCGAGGCTCACTTGGTAGCGCTTCGGCACGCTCGCCTTCGGCGAGATGATCCGGTGCAGGAGCGCGCCGTCGTCCGTGAGGAGGATCAGCCCCGACGTCTCCTTGTCGAGCCGGCCGACCGTCGAGATGGCCGGGTCCCGGCGCCGCCAGCGCGCGGGCAGCAACCCGTAGATCAGGGGGCCCGCCTCCTTGTGCGAGCAGGTGACCCCCTCCGGCTTGTGGAGGAGGAGGAGGACGCCCGGCGGGGGATCGAGACGCTCGGCGTCGATCGTCATCCGGTCCGGCAGGTCGGGCGTGAGGGCGATGCGGCGGTCGGCGTCGCGCAGGGCCTCGCCATCGAGGCGGATGCGGCCGGCGCGCGCGAGGCCGGCGATCTCGCGCCGCGAGCCGTAGCCCAGGTTGGCGAGGAGCTTGTCGAGCCGCAGCGTCGCCGGCTTGGAGGCGGGTCCGGCGGCACTCATGCCCTGGCCTCGTAGACCTTGTAGCCGTTCGCCGCGGCGCGCTGCGTGACGCTGCGGAAGGAGGCCTTGAGCACCGCCTCGTAGGGCAGATGGGCGTTGGCCGTCAGCCAGAGGACGCCCCCCGGCCGCAGGCACTCGGCCGCGCGCCGGATGAAGGTCTGGCCGAGGGCCTGATCCTCCGCCCCCCCGTCATGGAAGGGCGGGTTCGTGACGATGAAATCGAGGCGCGCCAGCGTCGGCACGGGCGCACGCAGGTCCGTCCACAGGAACGCGGCCCGCGGGTCGCCGACGTTGCGGCGGGCCATCTCGACGGCCCGCCGGTCGATGTCGAGGAGCGCGAGCCTCGTCACGGCTCCCGAGGCGAGAACGGAACGCGCCAGGATCCCGAGCCCGCACCCGAAATCGGCTCCGGCCCCCGAGAGCGGTGGCAGGACCGCGAGGAGGAGCGCGGTGCCGGGATCGATCCGGTCCCACGAGAAGATGCCCGGCTGCGTGCAGAGGGCGAGGTTCTCGATGTGCCGCGGCGAGCCGTCGCCGATGGCCTCCGCGATGGGCAGTTCGCCCTCCGGCCGGGCGAGGGTGCAGATCCGATGGTGCCGGCGCGGCTCGTCGCAGGGCGCGCAGCCGAGATCCCGCAATTCCCGCGCGAGGCGCGAGCCGCCCCTGTCCTTGGGGGCCAAAGCCGTCAGGCGCCCGCCCGGCCGCAGGACGCGAAGGGCATGGGCGAGCGCGAAGCGCCGCTCGATCGTCCCGGGCGGCGCCAGCATCGCGAGGCTGTCGAGGCTCTCTGCCTCGAGGTCCTCCAGGCGCGCGGAGCCGGGCAGGAGGGGCGAGAGCTGCAGGGCGCCGTCCGGCACCTCAGCGAGGCCGGCGGGAGGCAGGCCGTAGACGGCGAAGGGCGTCGGGGAGGCTGACATCGGGGACAGGAGATCGGTCGGGGATGCGGCGTTTCGATCGGGAGCCGGGCTCGTGCGCCTGCGCGGGGGCGCCGCGGGTGCGTTCAGGCCTTCGGGAATTCGAGGCCCATCTCGCGATAGCGGGCCGGATCGTCGGCCCAATTCTCGCGAACCTTCACGTGAAGGAACAGGTGGACCTTCGCCTCGGCCACCTCGGCGATCTCGAGGCGCGCCGCCTGACCGATCGCCTTGATGGTCTGGCCGCCCTTGCCGAGCACGATCGAGCGCTGGCTCTCGCGCTCCACGAAGATCGTCTGCTCGATGCGCACCGAGCCGTCGCCGCGCACCTGCCACTGGTCCGTCTCCACCGTCGATCGGTAGGGCAGTTCCTCGTGCAGCCGGTCGTAGATTTTCTCGCGCGTGATCTCGGCGGCGAGCATGCGGATCGGCGCGTCCGAGACTTGATCCTCCGGGTAGAGCCAGGGGCCGGGCGGCATCATCGCGGCGAGGCTCCGCTTCAGGTCGGCGACGCCGTCGCCGTTCAGGGCGGAGATCATGAAGGTGTGGGCGAACTCCATCCGTCCGTTGAGGCCGGACGCGAGGTCGAGGAGCCTCTGGCGCGGGATCAGGTCGATCTTGTTCAGGATGAGGATGCGCGGCCGCCGCACCTCGGGAAGCCGGGCGAGGATCGCCTCGACCTCGTCGTCCACGCCCTTGCGGGCATCGATGAGCAGGCAGATCGCGTCCGCGTCGGCCGCGCCGCTCCAGGCCGAGTGCACCATCGCCCGGTCGAGGCGGCGCTTGGGCGCGAAGATGCCGGGCGTGTCGACGAGCACGATCTGCGCGCTGCCCTCGATGGCGATGCCGCGAACGAGCGCGCGGGTCGTCTGAACCTTGCGCGAGACGATCGAGACCTTGGTGCCGACGAGGCTGTTGAGCAGCGTCGACTTGCCGGCGTTGGGCACGCCGATCAACGCGACGAAGCCCGCGCGCGCATCCGCCGGCATCGCGGGGAGCGGCGGGATGTGCGGGCCGTCCTGTCCCTGTTCGGGGGTGTCGTCCTGCGGCGCTCGGGCCATCGGGTCATTTCCTCAGCGGGGCGAGGTGCCCCATCAACCGGTCTCGGTCGCGTTGGTTTCGGCCGCACTCTCCCCGATGCCCTCGCGGGCGAGGACGCTGCGGGCCGCCTCCTGCTCGGCGAGGCGCTTGGACGTGCCCTCGCCATAGCCCGGCTCGATGCCCTCGACCCGGGCGGCGATGCGGAAGCGGGGTGCGTGGTCGGGGCCGGAACGCTCGACGACCTCGTAGGCGGGAATGGGAAGCCCCCGACCCATCGCCCATTCCTGCAGGGCGGACTTCGCGTCGCGCCCGCGCGGCGCGCCGGTCTTCTCCCCGGGGCGGAAGGCCGCCTCCACGAGGTCCCGGGCGCGGGCGAATCCGGCATCGAGGTAGACGGCGCCCAGGATCGCCTCGCAGACGTCGGCGAGGATCGTCTGGTTGCGGCGTCCGCCCCCCATCACCTCGCCCGGCCCGAGCACGAGATGCGGGCCGACGTCCCAGGCGGCGGCCACGGAGGCGCAGGTCTCGCGGCGGACGAGGCCGGCCAGGCGCCGCGACAGGTCGCCTTCGTCGGCCTCTGGGAAGGTTCGGTAGAGCAGGTCCGCGATGGCGAGGCCGAGAACCCGGTCGCCGAGGAATTCCAGGCGCTGATAGCTGCCCGTGCGGCCGGCCGCCTTGCTGACATGGGTGAGCGCGAGGCTCAGGAGATTCGGGTCGGCGAAGGTGTGGCCGAGGCGATCCTCCAGCGCGCTGAGGGGCGGCTTCGGCTTGTGCGCGCGCCGCGCGCGGCTCGTGGGACGCGCGGCGTCGTTCAAGGTGCCACCGTCAGTGAATCGTGTTGAAGATGCGGTTCCACCGGACCTTGGCGGGCCAGTTCCAGATCTGCCAGGCCGGCGTGCCCTCGTCGATCGAGAAGAAGATCATCTCGGCGCGGCCGACGAAGTTCTCGAACGGCACGTAGCCGACATTGGCGAGGTCTCGCGAATCGGTCGAGTTATCGCGATTGTCGCCCATCATGAAATAGTGACCCGGCGGGACCGTATAGAGTTCGGTCTTGTCCCAGAAGCCGTTGTCGCCGTCGCGCTCGATGACACGGTGGACGATGCCGTTCGGCAACGTCTCCATGTATTGCGGCACCTTGGTCGCCTGGCCGTAGGGATCGATCGTCTCGTAATCGGCGATCCGCTCGCGCTTGACCGGCTTGCCGTTGATGTTGAGCACGCCGTCGACGACCTGGATCTTGTCGCCCGGCAGGCCGATCACGCGCTTGATGTAATCGGTGGCGTTGTCCTTCGGCAGCTTGAAGACGGCGATGTCGCCGCGCTTCGGCTCCGCCGCCCAGACGCGGCCCTCCGACTTCACGGGAATGTACTCGCTCAGAGGAAGCGAGTACTTCGAGTAGCCGTAGGAGTATTTCGAGACGAACAGGTAGTCGCCGATCAGCAGCGTCGGCACCAGCGAGCCCGACGGGATGTTGAACGGCTGGAACAGCAGCGTGCGCACCACGAGGGCGATGAGCAGCGCCTGGATGCCGACCTTCAGGGTCTCGCGGATGCTGGCCCAGGTGCCGGTGGAACCGGTCTCGGCCGCCCGAATCTCGTGCTTCGTGTCGTGATCCACGCGTGCGCGTTCCATTGGTTCGTCCAGTCCCTCGACGAGGCCCCCCGGCCCGGCCCATCGGCATGCACAAGGTGGGGAGCGTGCCGCGATCCTGTCCGCTGTGTGCGGCGGTCTAGACTAAGCCGGGAGCGCCCGCAACGCGTGAGCGCCGCCGGCTAATCCCGCAAGGTGCCGCACGGCACCGCCTCGATGATCACGAAGGCCTGCGCGAGGGGTGGGTCGTCGGTGAGGCTGACATGCACGCGCGCCTCGTGACCGGGCGGCGTCATCTCGGAGAGGCGTGCGAGCGCGCCGCCCGTGAGGCGCAGCGTCGGGCGGCCGCCGGGCAGGTTCACGACCTCCATGTCCCGCCAGAACACGCCGAGGCTCAGGCCTGTGCCGAGCGCCTTCGCGCAGGCCTCCTTGGCGGCGAAGCGCCGCGCGTAGGACGGAGCTCGGGCCGCGCGCGCGTCGCTTCTGGCGCGCTCGCCGTCCGTGAAGACCCGGTGCGTGAAGCGGTCGCCGAAGCACTCCAGGGACTTCTCGATTCGGCGGATGTCACAGAGATCCGAGCCGATGCCGAGGATCACGCCGCCGCCCCCGCCATCCCACGGCGCGCTGCATCCATGGCCGCGCGCATGTCGCGCACCGCCTGCGGCAGCCCGACGAAGATGGCCTCGGCGATGATGGCGTGGCCGATGTTGAGCTCGGCGAGTTGGGGCAGCCGGGCGATCGGGCCGACGCTGTCGACGGTCAGGCCGTGGCCGGCATGGATCTCCAGCCCGATCGCGGCGCCGTACTCGGCGGCGCGCGCGATGCGGGACAGTTCCTGAGCGACGCGCTCCGCATCGCGCGCGGTCGCCGCCTCGCAATAGCTGCCGGTGTGGAGCTCGACGACCGGCGCGCCGAGGGCGCGGGCCGCCTCCATCACCCGCTCCTCCGGCTCGACGAAGAGGGAGACCCGGATGCCGGCCTCGGACAGGGCCCGGACGCGCGGCTTGAGGTGCTCGCGGGCGCCGATGATGTCGAGGCCGCCCTCCGTGGTGCGCTCCTCGCGCTTCTCCGGCACGAGGCAGGCGGCGTGCGGCCGGATGCGCAGGGCGATGCCGATCATCTCGTCGGTGGCCGCCATCTCGTAGTTGAGCGGCACCGTCAGGATCTCCTTGAGGGCGTCCATGTCGGCGTCGCGGATGTGGCGGCGATCCTCGCGCAGATGCGCCGTGATGCCGTCGGCCCCGGCCTCGACGGCGAGGCGCGCCGCGCGCACCGGGTCCGGATAGGCGCCGCCGCGGGCATTCCGGACGGTCGCGACATGGTCGATGTTGACGCCGAGACGGAGGCGGGAGACGGACACGGGTCGTTTCCTGTTGCGCGGCGGGTGCTCCCGCCTCCGCGCTGCTCTATCCGAGGCGGCGGCGGCTTGAAAGCGCCGAGGGTGCAAGGCGGCCCCGCCCGGCCCATATGCCCCGGCGGAGCGGAGGACAGGCAAGATGGGATTCCTCGACGGGCTGCTCGGCCATGGCAGCGACCTCAGCGCGGACGAACTGCGCGACCAGATGGCCGGGGTGCTCGCGGAGGGCGAGAGCGTGCGCGTCGCCTTCAAGGTCATCCGTGACCTCTTCGTCTTCACCGACCGCCGGCTCGTCTTCGTGGACCGGCAGGGTCTGACGGGCCGCAAGGTCGAGTACCTGACGGTGCCCTATCGGGCGATCACCGCCTTCTCGATCGAGACCGCGGGCAGCTTCGATCTCGATTCGGAACTCAAGATCTGGGTCTCCGGCAGGCCGGATCCGATCCAGCGCACGCTGAAGCGCGGCGCCAACATCCTCGGCATCCAGCAGGCCATCGCGGCCTCCCTCAAGTAGCCGCACGGCCGATCCGTCCGGAGCCGGATGCGATCATGAAGCGATCATCAAGACGACGTGCCCTTGTAGATCGCGATCATCCCCGCTATAGGCCCCACCTCGCGTTCGCTCCGGCTGGGGGCTGAACGGACGGTGCCGCTCGCGGCGCAGGGCCTCGCCCGTCGTCCCGTGTCTCCGCCTTCGATCAACCGCTCGGGCCTGAAACATTCGGCTCGAAGGGCTTGGCGCCGGGCGATGCGTGATGCAACCGGCCCGATCTCCCCGCGCCCTCACGCGTGCGGTCGGGTCCCATTCATGCTGAAGGGCCCGCAATGCCTTTATACGAGCACGTCTTCCTGGCGCGCCAGGACGTGACGTCCCAGCAGGTCGAGACCATGGTCGAGACCTACAAGGGCGTCATCGAGCAGAACGGCGGCAAGGTCGACAAGATCGAGATGTGGGGCGTGAAGTCCCTCGCCTACCGCATCAAGAAGAACCGCAAGGCGCATTTCACGCTCCTCAACATCGAGGCGCCCCCGGCGGCCCTCGCCGAGATGGAGCGCCAGATGCAGATCTCCGAGGACGTCCTGCGCTTCATGACGATCCGCGTCGAGGAGCTCGAGAGCGAGCCGTCGGCGATGATGCAGAAGCGCGACCGCGACGACCGCAAGGATCGTGACCGCGGCGACCGCGGCGGCCGGCGTCGCGACGACGAGGGTTTCGGCGGCGGCTTCGGCGACCGCGACCGCGGCGACCGCGGCGACCGTCCCGAGCGCAATTTCGGCGGGGAGAACTAAGTCATGGCATTCGGTGCTGGTGGCGGCGGTGGCCGTCGTCCGTTCTTCCGTCGGCGCAAGACCTGCCCCTTCTCGGGCGCCAACGCCCCGAAGATCGACTACAAGGACGTGAAGCTGCTCTCCCGCTACGTGTCGGAGCGCGGCAAGATCGTGCCGTCGCGCATCACGGCGGTGTCGGCCAAGAAGCAGCGTGAGCTCGCCCAGGCGATCAAGCGCTCCCGCTTCCTCGGCCTGCTCCCCTACGTGATCAAGTAGCGCATTCTCTCCCGGCCCTGCGGCCGGGACGACCAACCGACCGGCGGACCGAAGCGTCCGCCGGGACGCTGGGGCGAACGACCGCCCCTAACCCTGCCCGGAACGGGTCAGCGGGACAGCGGGAGCGATGAAACAGTATCTCGGCATCGGCATCGGTGCGGGCCTCGTCTCGGCGCTCCTGTTCGGAGTGCTGCTGAAGGCGACGCCCCTCGCCATCGTGCTCTACCTCCTGGCGCCCCTGCCCGTGCTGATCGTCGGGCTCGGCTGGAGCCACAAGGCCGCGCTCGTCGCCGCCGCGACGGGCAGCCTCGCGCTCGCCCTCGTCGTCACCCCCTTCCTCGGCCTCGGCTTCGGCGCCTATCTGGCGCTGCCCGCGTGGTGGCTCGCCTACCTCGCACTGCTCGGCCGCCCCGGCGCGGACGGCAGCCTCGAATGGTACCCGACCGGCCGGCTCCTCGGCTGGACGGCCGCCACCGCGGCACTCGCCTTCGTCGCCATCGCCGTGATCGCCTCGCCGAATTACGAGACCTTCCACGCGCAATTGCGCAGCATGAGCGCCTCGATCGTGCGCACGCAGCCGCCGCGCCAGGCACCCCCGAAGGACGGCGCCGCCCCGGCTGAGCAGGCCCCCGCCGAGGGTGGGCAGGCGCCCTCGTCCGATCCGGCCTCCGCCCAGCAGGCGGAGGTGGCCGACGCCCTCGCCCGCATCGCTCCGGCCCTGGCGACCCAGGGCCTCGCCCTGCTCCTGACCTTCTATCTCTGGGCCGCCGCCCGCATCGTGCAGATCTCGGGGCGCCTGCCCCGGCCCTGGCCGGACCTGCCGTCCACGGTGATGCCGCGCGCCGTGCTCGCCCTCCTCGGGGCCGCGGTGCTGCTCGGCTTCCTGCCGGGCTATCCGGGCCTGCTCGGCACCGCGCTCGCGGGCTCGCTCAGCGCCGCCTTCGCCCTCCAGGGGCTCGCCGCCTTCCACGACCGCAGCCGCGGCCGCGCGGGCCGCGGGGCCCTGCTGTTCGGCCTCTACCTGATCCTGTTCATCACCCAGGGCATCGCCCTGTTCGCCCTCACCCTGTTCGGCATCGCCGATACCGCCCTGAACCTGCGCCGTGCCGGCGCGGCCAGATCCTGACACCAGACCAAGAAGGAAGACCCCGATGGATGTGATCCTGCTCGAACGCGTCGCCAAGCTCGGCCAGATGGGCGAGACCGTGAAGGTCCGCCCGGGCTTTGCCCGCAACTTCCTGCTGCCCCGCGGCAAGGCGCTGCGCGCCACCGAGGGCAACAAGAAGCACTTCGAGACGCAACGTGCCCAGCTCGAGACCCGCAACCTCGAGCGCCGCAAGGACGCCGAGAGCGTCGCCGAGAAGCTGAACGGCCAGAACTTCACCCTGATCCGCCAGTCCGGCGAGACGGGCGTGCTCTACGGCTCGGTCTCGACCCGCGACCTCGCCGAGGTCGTCACGAAGGAGGGCTTCTCGGTCTCCCGCGACCAGTTCACCCTGAACCAGCCGATCAAGACGCTCGGCCTGCACACGGTCCCGGTCGTGCTGCACCCCGAGGTCGAGGTGAGCGTCACTGTGAACGTCGCCCGCAGCCCGGAAGAGGCCGAGCGTCAGGCCCGCGGCGAGTCGGTGACCGAGCGCGAGCAGTTCAACCTCGACGACCTCGGCCTCGAGGTCGGTGCGGCGCTGGCCGAGAGCGGCGAGGACGAGACCGCCTGAGGGCGCTCCACCGCGAGTTCTCCACCGCGGATCGGTGGAGAACGGGGAGCGTTCGGACCGAGGGTTGACACGTTCCACATTTGTTCCAGCATGGTCGCCCGCCGCTTGCATGAGCGGCGGGCGACCTTTTTTGCGCGGGGCCGTCCCGGGCGGAATGGGCGAAAGCATCGGTCAACCATGACGGTGCCATGGTCGGCCCCTGTTGTCGGATCACGGCTCGGCCGAGCCGCCACGAGAATCGGAGCGAGTTGGCGATGGCCCTACCGAACGCCCTCACGGCGAAGCTCGAGACGGTGCAGGCCGAGTACCGGGTCGCGCCCCACAACATCGACGCGGAGCAGGCGCTCCTCGGCGCGATCCTCGTCAACAACGACGCGTATTACCGGGTGTCGGACTTCCTCCTGCCCGAGCACTTCATGGAGGAGGCGCACCAGCAGATCTTCCAGGTGGCGACCAGCCTCATCAAGGCCGGCAAGCTCGCGACCCCGATCACGCTGAAGACCTATCTCGGCGACGCCGATTTCGGCGGCCAGACCGTGATGCAATACCTCGCGCGGCTCGCGGCCGACGCCACCACGGTGATCAACGCGGGCGAGTACGGGCGCACCATCTACGACCTCGCGATCCGGCGCCGCCTGATCACGATCGGCGAGGACCTCGTGAACGGCGCCTACGAGGCGCCCGTCGAGGCGGCGCCGCGCGACCAGATCGAGGCGACCGAGCGCCGCCTCTACGAGCTCGCCGAGTCGGGCAAGTACGACGGCGGCTTCCAGAAATTCTCGGACGCGCTGACCGCGGCCGTCGACATGGCGGCCAAGGCCTACCAGCGGGACGGCAAGCTCTCCGGCATCGCCACCGGCCTGTCCGACCTCGACGCCAAGATGGGCGGCCTGCAGCCCTCCGACCTGATCATCCTCGCGGGGCGCCCGGCCATGGGCAAAACCTCGCTCGTCACCAATATCGCCTTCAACATCGCCAAGGCCTACCAGGGCGAGAAGCGGCCAGACGGCACGATCGAGACCAAGAACGGCGGCATCGTCGGCTTCTTCTCCCTCGAAATGTCGGCCGAGCAGCTCGCCACCCGCATCATCGCCGAGCAATCGGGCGTGCCCTCCTACAAGATCCGCCGCGGCGACATCCGGCCGGAGGATTTCTACAAGATCACCGATGCGGCGCGGGACATGCAGACGATCCCGTTCTACATCGACCAGACGGGCGGCATCTCGATCGCGCAGCTCGCCGCGCGCGCCCGCCGCCTGAAGAGGCAGAAGGGGCTCGACCTCCTCATCGTCGACTACCTGCAGCTCCTGTCCGGCTCCTCGAAGAAGGGCGACAACCGCGTGCAGGAGATGACCGAGATCACGACCGGCATGAAGGCCCTCGCCAAGGAGCTTTCGGTGCCGATCATCGCGCTCTCGCAGCTCTCGCGTCAGGTCGAGAACCGAGACGACAAGCGCCCGCAACTCTCGGACCTGCGTGAATCGGGCTCGATCGAGCAGGACGCCGACGTGGTGATGTTCGTGTTCCGCGAGGAATACTACGTCAACAACAAGAAGCCCCGCGAGGGCACGGAAGAGTTCTTCGCCTGGGAGGCGGAGATGAACCGCGTCCACGGCAAGGCCGAGGTGATCCTCGGCAAGCAGCGCCACGGACCCACCGGCACCGTGGAGCTGCAATTCGACGCCAACATCACCCGCTTCTCGAACCTCGCGCAGGACGACCGGATGCCCGAGCGGATGTGATAGGGTCGGGCAGGAAGATGGGAAGGAGAATGGCGGTGGCGAGCCTGAGGCCGTCGGTCATCGACGTCACGAATACGGCCTACGAGGCGGATCTGCCCGCCTGCGCGCTGGAGCAGGCGGCCCGGCTGCCTGCCCCTACGGGTTCGAGGACCTGATGACCCGCGAGATCCCCTGGCCGCCCGCCTCGGAGGGACCCTGATCATCGCGCGCGAACGCTCAGCCGAGGCGGCGCCTCGCGAAGTTCCGGACCCCGATTCCGGCCCCGATGCCGGTCCGGCCGCCCACGGCGCCCGTCTGACGGTCGATCTCGGGGCGGTCGCGGCCAACTGGCGCCGTCTCTCCGCCGAGGCGCCGGGCGTGCCCTGCGCGGCGGTCGTCAAGGCCGACGCCTATGGCTGCGGGCTGGCGCGCGTCGCGCCGTCCCTCTGGCGCGCGGGCTGCCGAAGCTTCTTCGTGGCGCATCTCGCCGAGGGCTTGCGCCTGCGCGCCCTGCTGCCGGCGGCGGAGATCTCGGTCCTGAACGGTCTCCTGCCCGGGAGCGGCCCGGCCCACGCCGCGGCGCGGCTGCGGCCGGTGCTCGGCTCGCGCGAGGAACTCGACGAGTGGGGCGAGGTCTCGCGCGGGCGGCATCCGGCGGCGCTCCACGTCGATACCGGCATGAACCGTCTCGGGCTGCGTCTTCCCGAGGCGCTGGCGCTCGGCGGGCCGGCGATCGCCCGAGCCGGGATCGACCTCCTGATGACCCATCTCGTCAGCGCGGAGCGACCGGAGGACCCGGTCAACGCGCGCCAGATCGCCGATTTCGCGACGCTCCGCGCGGCTTTGCCCGGCATTCCCGGCTCGTTCGCGAACTCGTCCGGCATCTTCCTCGGGCGCCACGCGCACCACGACCTCCTGCGGCCGGGCTACGCCCTGTTCGGCGGCAACCCGACGCCCGGCCGGCCGAACCCGATGCGGCCGGTCGTACGTCTGGATGCCGCCGTCGCGCAGGTCCGCACGGTCGAGGCGGGCGAGAGCGTCGGCTATAACGGGCGCTGGACGGCGCCGGCACGCTGCCGCCTCGCCGCCCTGTCCCTCGGCTACGCCGACGGATATCCCCGCGCGGCGAGCGGCACGGGCCGCGCCCTCGTCGACGGCGTGCCCTGCCCCGTCCTCGGCCTGATCTCGATGGACCTCGTCGTCGTCGACGTGACCGAGGCGCCGGGCGCCGTGCGGGGCGCGACCGCGACGCTGATCGGCGACAGCCTCGACGTCGACGCGGTCGGCGCGGCAGCCGGCACGATCGGCTACGAGATCCTGACAGGGCTAGGTTCCCGTTATGTTCGTCACTATGTTGGGGGCTGACCCGCTCCTCGCGCCGCATCCCGGCGGCCCGGCCCCACGGTGACCGCGCGCTGACATGGCCAAGATCCAACAGACCTTCGTCTGCCAGTCCTGCGGCGCGGTCTACAACCGCTGGCGCGGGCGCTGCGAGGCCTGCAACGGCTGGAACACGATCGTCGAGGAGGTGCCCGGGGGCGGCCCGCAATCCGGCCCCGCGGCGACCCGGCCCGCGCGGGCGCGCGGCCGCGTCTTCCCGCTCGAGGGCCTAACCGGCGAGGCCAAGGAGGCGCCGCGGGTGGCCTCCGGCATCGCCGAGCTCGACCGGGTGACGGGCGGCGGCTTCGTGCGCGGCTCGGTGATCCTGCTCGGGGGTGATCCCGGCATCGGCAAGTCGACGCTGCTGATGCAGGCCTCGGCCGCCATGGCCGCCACGGGCGAGCGCGTCGCCTACATCTCGGGCGAGGAGGCGGTGGGGCAGGTGCGGCTACGGGCCGAGCGCCTCGGCCTCGCCCAGCACCCCGTCGAGCTCGCGGCCGAGACCAACGTCGAGGACATCGTCGAGACGCTCTCGCAGGGGCGCCCGCCCGCGCTCGCCATCATCGACTCGATCCAGACCATGTGGACCGAGACGGTGGAATCGGCCCCCGGCACGGTCACGCAGGTCCGCAGCTCCGCCCAGGCGCTGATCCGCTTCGCCAAGACCACGGGCACGGCCGTGATTCTCGTCGGCCACGTCACCAAGGACGGGCAGATCGCGGGGCCGCGGGTCGTCGAGCACATGGTCGACGCGGTCGCCTCCTTCGAGGGCGACCAGGGCCACCATTTCCGCATCCTGCGCGCGGTGAAGAACCGCTTCGGCCCGACCGACGAGATCGGCGTCTTCGAGATGACGGACGGGGGGCTCGCCGAGGTGCCGAACCCCTCCGCCCTGGTCCTCGCCGCGCGCGACCACGCCGCGCCGGGCACGGCGGTCTTCGCCGGGATGGAGGGCACGCGCCCGCTCCTCGTCGAGATCCAGGCGCTCGTCGCCCCCTCCTCCCTCGGCATGCCGCGGCGCGCGGTGGTGGGCTGGGACCCGAACCGGCTCTCGATGGTGCTGGCCGTGCTCGAGGCCCATGGCGGCATCCGGCTCGGCACCCACGACGTCTATTTGAACGTCGCGGGCGGGCTGCGCATCACCGAGCCCGCGGCCGACCTCGCGGTGGCCGCCGCCCTCGTCTCCTCCCTGTCCGGCGCCGTGCTGCCGCACGAGAGCGTCTATTTCGGCGAGATCGGCCTGTCCGGCGCGATCCGGCCCGTCGCGCAGGCGACCGCCCGGCTGAAGGAGGCGCAGAAGCTCGGCTTCTCGAAGGCGCTGACCCCGCAGGGGCGCGGCGAGCCCGGCGAGCGCGCCTTCCCGACGGAGGCCCTGCGCCACATCGCCGATCTCGTCTCCGGCATCGCCGCGGGCGCCCCCCGCCGGGCCGGATCGGAGCGCGGGCGGGGCCGCTTCGTCGAGGAGGATTGAGCCCGTCGTGCCAGGGTGACGGCCGAGTTTCCGCGGGGTATAGAGAGGGCGCGGTCCGGGGGAGCCGCACGAATCCGGCGATGACCTCGCATATCCCCGCGTAGCTTACAGGACGCGATGCCGTTCTCCGTTCTCGATCTCGTCGTCCTCGGAATCGTCGTGATTTCCGCGCTGCTCGCGGCCGTGCGCGGCGTGACCCGCGAGGTGCTGGCGATCATCGCCTGGGTGGCGGCGGCCGCGGTGGCGTGGTCCTTCTACCCCCTGCTCTTGCCCACCGTGAAGCAGCACGTGACGAGCGACACCGTCGCCCTCGTCGCCTCGATCGCGGCGATCTTCCTCGGCACGCTGATCGTCGTCTCGATCATCACCGTGAAGGTCTCGGACGTGGTGCTCGACTCGCGCATCGGCGCCGTCGACCGCTCCCTCGGCTTCCTGTTCGGCGCGGCCCGCGGCTTCCTCATCTGCGTGATCGGCTGGGTGTTCCTGGCCTGGCTGGTGCAGGGCAAGGTGCCGGACTGGGCGGCGCAGGCCAAGACCCGCCCGATGCTCGAGAAATCCGGCGAGGCCCTGGTGGCGCAGCTGCCCGAGAACCCGGAAGGGCTCCTCAAGCAGTTCAAGAAGCCGAAGATCGAGACGCCGCCGAACGAGCCCGTCGAGGCGCCCGCCGAGACCGACGCGCCGGCCCAGCGCCGCTCCGAGGCCGGCGGCCAGCCCGCAGCCACGCCCGCACCGCGGCGCTGACCTGCTCGCCGCGCGGGTTGGTTCGCGCGCCCCGCGGCTTGGTTGCGCCCGAATCGCCGACTAGATAACGGTCTCTTGACGATGCCGGCCTAGGGCCTTGCCTGCCGCATCGTTCGCGTTCAGCTGTCGGATCGCGCGCGTAGCCAGCGGCGGCGGCCACGAGGGATCACCAAAGGCATGTCAGACCGCTCCGCGCCCGCCCGCCACCCTCTCGGTGTCGTCGACGGGCTCGACCGCGATGGGGATACGCTGCGCGAGGAATGCGGCGTCTTCGGCATCTTCGGGCATCCGGACGCGTCCGCCGTCGTCGCGCTCGGCCTCCACGCCCTGCAGCACCGCGGCCAGGAGGCGGCGGGCATCGTCTCCTTCGACGGCGAGATCTTCCATTCCGAGCGCCGGCCGGGCCTCGTCGGCGATTCCTTCTCGGACCGCTCGACCATCGAGCGCCTGAAAGGCCGATCCTCGATCGGGCATGTCCGCTACTCGACGACGGGCGGCACCATCCTGCGCAACGTGCAGCCGCTCTTCGCGGAACTCGCCGGCGGCGGCCTCGCGGTGGCGCATAACGGCAACCTGACCAACGCCCTCTCGATCCGCCGCGACCTCGTGCGCGACGGCGCCATCACGCAATCGACCTCGGACACCGAGGTGATCCTGCACTTGGCCGCCCGCAGCCGCGCCCCGCGGATCATCGAGCGCTTCATCGACGCGCTGCGCCAGATCGAGGGCGCCTACGCCATCGTGGCGCTGACGAACAAGAAGCTGATCGGCGCCCGCGATCCCATGGGCATCCGCCCCCTGGTCCTCGGCGAGCTCGACGGGCGCTACATCCTGGCCTCGGAGACCTGCGCCCTCGACATCATCGGCGCCAAGTTCGTGCGCGACGTCGAGAACGGCGAGATCGTCGTGATCTCGGAGGAGGGCATCGAGTCGATCCGCTTCGCCGAGAAGCGGCCGATGCGGCCCTGCATCTTCGAATACATCTACTTCGCCCGGCCCGATTCCGTCGTGAACGGCAAGAGCGTCTACGGTGTGCGCAAGAACATCGGCATCGAGCTCGCCCGCGAGGCGGCAGCGCCCGCCGACGTCGTCGTGCCGGTGCCGGATTCCGGCGTGCCCGCGGCCCTGGGCTTCGCGCAGGAGACGGGCCTGCCTTTCGAGATGGGTATCATCCGCAACCACTATGTCGGGCGCACCTTCATCCAGCCGACCCAGTCCGTGCGCGAGCTCGGCGTCCGGATGAAGCACTCGGCCAACCGCGCCGCGATCGAGGGCAAGCGGATCGTCCTCGTCGACGACAGCCTCGTGCGCGGCACCACCTCGGTGAAGATCGTGCGCATGATGCGGGAGGCCGGCGCCCGCGAGGTGCATTTCCGCATCGCCTCGCCGCCGATCACCTACCCGGACTTCTACGGGATCGACACGCCCGAGCGCGAGAAGCTGCTCGCCGCGACCCACGACCTCGAGGGCATGCGCCAGTATATCGGCGCCGACTCGCTGGCCTTCCTGTCGATCGACGGCCTCTACCGGGCGATGGGCGAGGCGCGCCGCGACGGCGCCTGCCCGCAATACACCGACCATTGCTTCACGGGCGACTACCCGACGAGCCTGACGGATCTCGCCATCGCGGGCCCGAAGCGCCTCGCGATGCTGGCCGAGGCGGATTGAGCGCGCCGCCATGAGCGATCTCTCGTCAAAGCCCCTCGACGGGCGCATCGCCGTCGTCACTGGCGCCTCGCGCGGCATTGGCCGCGCCGCCGCCCTGGCGCTCGCCGGCGCGGGCGCCCACGTGATCGCCCTCGCCCGCACGCAGGGCGCGCTCGAGGAGCTCGACGACGCGATCCGCGCGGCCGGGTCGGGCGCGACGCTCGTGCCGATGAACCTCACCGACTACGAGGCGATCGACCGGCTCGGCGCGGCCATCAACGAGCGCTGGAAGCGGCTCGACATCCTCGTCGGCAATGCGGGCATCCTCGGCAGCCTGATGCCCCTGGGGCATATCCCCATCAAGACCTGGCAGCAGGTGATGGACGTCAACGTCACCGCGAACTGGCGGCTCCTGCGCTCGTTCGACCCGCTGCTCCGGATGTCGGATGCGGGCCGCGCGATCTTCGTCACGTCCGGCGCCGCCCAGAAATGCCGGGCCTATTGGGGGCCCTACTCCGTCTCGAAGGCGGCTCTCGACGCGATGGTGCGCACCTACGCGGCCGAGAACGAGACGACGGCGGTTCGGGCCATGCTCCTCAACCCGGGGCCGCTGCGCACCGCCATGCGCCGGGCGGCGATCCCCGGCGAGGATCCGGAGAGCCTGCGCACGCCGGAGGATCTCGCCCCCCATTTCGTGCGCCTCGCGCATCCCGACTGGACGGAGACGGGCAAGATCTACGACTTCCCGACCGACTCGGTGCTGACGCCGCAGGGGCCCGCCTGAACCGCGGGAGGCGGGCGCGGGTTCGACCAGACGACGGTAGGAAGGGAAGACGGACCGGACATGATCGACGTTCGCTGCATCTGCGCCATCGGGCAGCGCGGGCAACTCGGCCTCAACGGGCACCTGCCCTGGGAGGGCAACACCGACCCGCTCTTCGTGGAGGACGTGACGCGCTTCTTCGCGCTCACCATGGGGCACGTGCTCATCGCCGGCCCGAAGACGGTGGCCTCCGTGCCCGAATTCGCCTTCCGGGACCGCACGATCGACGTGATCCGCTCCCACGAGGATCCGGAAGCGGTGCTGAGCCGCTATCCGGGCCGGCGCATCTTCGTCGGCGGCGGCATCGCGGTCTGGAACGTCTACGCGCCGTACATCCAGCACTGGGACGTCACCCGGCTCCCCTATGACGGCGAGGCCGACCGCTGGTTCGACCCGGCATGGCTGGTGGGCGGGCCGCTGCGCGCCTGACGCCCCTGGACTTGCACCGACGCGTCGCCCGATACTCAGGCGCCCTGTCGAGGGATGCCATGAGCGAGCACACGATCTCCGACGCCGAGAGAGGCCTATCCGACCTGATCGACCGCGCGCTCGCCGGCGAGGGCGTGGTGATCACGCGCGCGGGCCGGCCCGTCGCCGAGCTGAAGCCGATTCGAGGAGGGGGCCCCCGGTAACGGAGGCAGACCTCGCTTGGCTGCGAGAACGCCGAGATAGCCGGCGCTCTGCCGAGTGCGACGCGGGCAGCCTCCTGAGCAGGCTGCGCGACGATGACGCGGACCGGTGAGGATCTATCTCGGCGCGAGCGTTCTCGTCGCGCTGCTCACCGCCGATGCTCTCACGGCACGTGCGGAAACCTATCTCGCCCGCGAAGCACCCCTCGTTGTCGTCAGCGATTTCGCGAAAGCTGAATTCGCTTCGGCGATCGCGCGGCGCCTTCGGACGGGCGGTCTCGACATGTCCGCAGCGCGGGAAGCCTTCGGGCATCTCGACACTTGGGCCGCAATGGTGGCCGATGCCATCGACACGTCCGCCTCGGACGTGGCGGAAGCCGGCACCTTTCTCCGGCGCCTCGACTTGACCCTTCGCACGCCGGACGCCCTGAACCTCGCCTTGTGCCGCAGGGCTTCGGCGGCTCTGATGACCTTTGACGTGAAGATGGCGTCCTGCGCGAAGGCTCTCGGCATCGACGTCGTGGCCGCGTGAGCGGAACGGCTTCGCACAAAAAAGTTCGGGATGGCAGGCCGTCGCGCTCACGGCGCGCCCTACATCCCTCGGCCGTCTCTGCAGGGATTGCCATGAATTCCCACGCCTACCGGTTCGGCATCGAGGAAGAATATTTTCTGGCCGATGCCGAGACCCGTGGTACGCCGCGGCACTCGGTGAAGGCGTTCCACGCCGAGGCGGCCGAAGCTCTGCCCGAGATCGGGCGCGAACTTCTCGAGTGCCAGGTCGAGGTGTGCACGCCGCCCTCGACCGATTTCGCGCAGGCCCGCGCCGTGCTGGGCCGCCAGCGCGCGGCGCTCGCCGAGATCGGGTCCCGGCACGAACTCCTCGTCTTCGCCGCCGGCACGCACCCCGTCGCCGACTGGGCGCGGCAATTGCCGACGAAGGGCGACCGCTACACGGGCATCCTGCGCGATGTCGGGCTCGCCGGGCGGCGCAGCCTGATCTGCGGCATGCACGTCCATGTCGAGGTGCCCGATCCGGAGGCGCGCATCGACCTGATGAACCGCCTGCTGCCGTTCCAGCCGATCCTGCTCGCGCTCTCGGCCTCCTCCCCCTTCTGGCAGGGCAAACCGACCGGGCTCACAGCCTATCGCCTGAGCGCCTTCGGGGAACTTCCGCGCACCGGCCTTCCCGAACTCTTCCCGAGCCCGGCCGATTACGAGCGCTACCTGCGCATCATGACGAAGGCGGGCTCGATCCAGGACGCGAGCTTCCTGTGGTGGTCGCTCAGGCCCTCGATCAAGTTCCCGACGCTCGAACTGCGCATCGCCGATTCCTGCACGCGTCTGGAGGATGCGCTGACGATCGCCGCCCTGTTCCGCTGCCTCGTGCGCCTCGTGGTGCGGCGGCCGGAGCTGAACGCGCGGCTCGACGGCGTCTCACGGGCGCTCGCGGAAGAGAATCTGTGGCGGGCGCAGCGCAGCGGCACCGACGCCGAGATGATCGACGAGGAAAGCGAGCGGGCCCTGCCCTATGCGGAGGCGCTCGAGGGACTCCTCGGCCTCATCGGGGAGGATGCCGAGGCCCTCGGCTGCGTCGACGAGGTGGGCAACGCCCGCCGCATCGTCGCCGAGGGCACGAGCGCGGACGGCCAGATCGCGGCCTTCGAGGCGGCGCGCGAGGCCGGCCACACCAACCGGCAGGCCCTCGACGCGGTCGTCGACTGGCTCGCCCGAACGGCGAAGGGCGAGGCACCCCCCTCCCCCGCCTGAATGCGCCTCAGGCGAGCATTGTCCAGAGGTTGAAGGCGCTCAGCCCGACGATCAGCAGACCCACCGTGATCATCAGCACCTTCGCCGGCAGGGTCCGCACCAGCAGGGCGGCGAGGGGCGCCGCGAATAGGCCGCCGATGATCAGGCCTGCGATGACAGAGACGTGCGTGAAGCCCCCGAACAGGGTGAAGGAAACGCCGCTCGTCACCGCAAGGAAGAACTCGGCCGCGTTGACCGAGCCGATCGTCATGCGCGGGTCCTGGCCCCCGCCGACGAGGGAGGTCGTCACGACCGGCCCCCAGCCGCCGCCGCCGACCGCGTCGACGAAGCCGCCGGCCAGGGCGAGCGGCGCGATGTAGGTCGGCGGCTTCGTCCGCAGCCGGATCGTCCGGAACGCCTTCACGAGGATGTAGAGGCCCATCACCAGCAGATAGAGGGTGATCCAGGGGCGCAGCACGTCGCCCTCGATTGACGTGACGAGGTAGGCGCCCGTCACCGCGCCGATCATGCCGGGGATGAGCAGGCGCTTGAAGAGCCCCCTGTCGACGGTGCCGAGCCGCCAATGCGACAGGCCGGAAAAGCCGGTCGTGAAGATCTCGGCGATGTGGACGGAGGCGGATGCGGCCGCCGGCGGCACGCCCGTGGACAGGAGGAAGCTCGTCGAGGTGACGCCGTAGGCCATGCCGAGCGCACCGTCGACCACCTGCGCGAACAGGCCGACCGCCACCGCGATCCAGAAGTCGCGCCCGCTCAGGGTCTCGCCCACCGTGTGGAGCGCCGTGCCCCAGTCCCCGCCCGCGTAGCGGTCGACGAGGAAGGCCGTCGCTGCGAGGGCGGCCATCGCAAGGCCGGCGAGGATCAGGCGGAACGGACCGGCGCGAAGCTTGGCGCGGTTGCCGGACGCCGCGGCGGGCGCGGGAGAGGTCTGGACCATCAGGGTGCGGCTCGGCGCGATCGGCCGCGGGAGATAAAGTCTCTCTGGCGCGAGGCAAGAGCCGCGGTTTTCAATGCTCCATCGATCCGTAGGAGAATATTTTTTATCCTTGCTCGGAGGAGACGAGGAATTCGGAGGATTGTTCCGGCCGCGGGTGCGCGTGGCCTGCCCGCCGCCTCCGCCCCAACGCTGTCCTGCCCTTCCCTGCCTGCGGCCACCTGCGAGGACATTTCCTACGCAAGTCTCTTTGGCATTCCGGCAAATCTGCTCAATCAATCCGGCTGATGCGTTCGACAAAGACCAATGTTGCTGCCGCCGATGAGCCGGCATTAACTGAATTTGGCGACTATAGACCCGGACTTTCCTGCGCCAAGAACGGGAAACTTCAGACCATGAAACTTGGTTCCGTCACGATGCTGGCCTCGATCGGCAGCAAGCTCACGGCCGCGCTGCTCGCCTGCTCGCTCGGCGCCGCCGCGATCGTCGGGCTCGCCGCCTACTGGCAGCAGCAGGCGGCCGGCGCGGACGCGATCCGGTCGGAGCTGAACCAACGGTATCAGGCCGTCCTGAAGGCGATGGACGACCAAGGCGCGAAGGGCCTCGCCCTAGCGCACCTCTTCGCCCGCGACCCGAGCGTGGCGGACGCCCTCGACCGGCAGGACCGCCAGGCCCTGATGTCGCGCTACGGGGGGGCGCTCGCGCCGCTGCGGGACGACCTCAAGATCACCTTCCTGAACCTGCACCTGCCGGATGGGCGCGCCTACGTGCGGATCCACGCGCCCGAGACCTGGGGCGATTCGATCCTGGCGCGGCGCGCGATGATCCGTGACACGATCCGGGACCATCGCACCGTGGCCGGCATCGAGCCGGGGCGCGAGACGCTCGGCATCTTCGCGGTCGTTCCGATCTTCAAGGACGATCGCTTCGTCGGCATCGCCGACATGGGGAGCGCCCTCGGCGTCCCCTTCCTGGCGCGGATGAAGGCTGAACTCGGCGTCGACATCGCGATGCACCTCGTGAAGGGCGACACCCCCGCCACCCTCGCCGCGACCTTCGCCGAGAAGACGCTCCTGACCCCGGCCGCCCACGCCGCGGCCGCCGCCGGGGCCGGCCTCGCGGAATGGCAGGAGACCCGTCTGGAGGGACGCCCGAGCGCGGTTCTGGCCGGCCCGCTCCGTAACTACGCGGGCGAGGCGATCGGGACAGTGGAGGTCGCCCTCGACATCTCGGACTTCAAGGCCGAGCAGAGGCGGGCGCTGCTCCTGCTCCTCGGCGTGTTCGCGCTGGTCATCGCCGGCACGGCCGCGGTGGCGTGGCGTCTGACGGCCCATCTCGGACGCCCGGTCGCGGCCCTGAACCGGACGATGCGAGGTCTCGCCGAGGGCCGCCTCGCCGGCACGGTGCCCTCCACGGGGCGCCGCGACGAGATCGGCGCGATGGCCCGCTCCGTCGCGGTTTTCCAGGAAGGGCTCGTCGAGGCCGAGCGGCTGAGGGCGGAGCAGGCCGCGGACCGGACCGCGCGCGAGCGCCGGGCGCTCGTGGTGGACGACCTCGTGCGCGGCTTCGAGCGCTCGGTCGGCGACGTCGTCGCACGGGTCTCGTCCGCTGCCGTCGAGATGCAGGCCACGGCCGGGCAGCTCACGGCGACGGCCGGCGCGACGGCCGAGCAATCGCACCACGTCGCGCAGGCCGCCCGGGACGCCGCGGGGAACGTCTCGCTCGTCACCGCCTCGGCCTCAGCCCTCGGCATTTCGGTCGGCACGGTCGGGCGGCAGATCGCGCTCTCGGCCGAGTCCGCCCAGGCCGCCGTGGACGAAGCCACCGCCGCGGCCGGGATCGTGGCCGACCTCTCCAACGGCGCGAGCCGGATCGGCGACGTGATCGCCCTGATCTCGGGGATCGCCGCACAGACCAACCTCCTGGCGCTCAATGCCACGATCGAGGCGGCGCGCGCCGGAGATGCGGGGCGTGGCTTCGCGGTGGTCGCGGCCGAGGTCAAGGATCTGGCTGGCCAAACGGCCCGGGCGACGGCCGAGATCGGGGAGCAGATCGCCGCCGTGCAGGCGGCGACGGGCCGTGCGGTCGCGGCGATTACCGGCATCGCCCGGACGATCGGCTCGGTTCACGAGACGGCCCTCGACATCACTCGGGCGGCGGGCGAGCAGGACGAGGCCGCGTGCCGGATCGTCGACTCGGTTGCGCAGGCCTCGCGGCGCACGGACGATGTGAGCGCGACGATCGCGGGGGTGTCCCGCTCCGCCGAGGAGACCGGGGGCGCCGCCACGCAGGTGCTCGCCGCCGCCTCCGAACTGGCCGAGCAGGCCGAGCGCCTGCGCGGTCAGGTCGGCGACTTTTTGGGGGCCGTCCGCGCCGCCTGAGGGCGCGTCTCGGGCTCAGCCCTTGTCGAACGGGTTCTTCGAGGTGCGCAGCGAGAGGCGGATCGGGGTGCCGGGCAGGTCGAAGGCGTCGCGCAGGCCATTCACGAGATAGCGGGTATAGGATTTCGGCAGCGCGTCGAGCTGGTTGCCGAACAGGGCGAAATGCGGCGGGCGGCTCTTCACCTGCGTGGCGTAGCGGATCTTGATGCGTCGGCCCGAGACGGCCGGCGGCGGGTTGCGGCTCGTCGCCTCGTTGAGCCAATCGTTGATGCGTGACGTCGAGACGCGGCTGCTCCAGACCTCGGCGGCCTCGACCACCGCCTTCATCAGCCGGTCGATGCCCTCGCCCGCGAGCCCGGAGAGCGGCACGACCGCGACGCCCCGCACCTGGGGCAGGAGCCGGGTGCAATCCTCCCGCAGGGTCTTGAGGAGGCCCGGCTGGTCGGCGACGAGGTCCCACTTGTTGAGGCCGATCACGACCGAGCGGCCCTCGCTCTCCACGAGGTCGACGATGGTCAGATCCTGCTTCTCGAAGGGGATCGTGGCGTCGAGGAGCACCACGACCACCTCGGCGAAGCGCACGGCGCGCAGGCCATCCGAGACGGCGAGCTTCTCGAGCTTGTCGTCGATGCGGGCGCGGCGGCGCATCCCGGCCGTGTCGTGCAGCTTGATCTTGCGGCCCCGCCATTCCCAATCGAGGGAGATCGAGTCGCGGGTGATGCCCGCCTCGGGGCCGACGAGGAGGCGCTCCTCGCCCAGCATCCGGTTGATGAGCGTCGACTTGCCCGCGTTGGGGCGGCCGACGATGGCGACCTTGAGGGAGCGACCGGCGGGATCGCCCTCCTCGTCCTCGTCCTCCGGGTCGGGCTTCGGCAGCGCCTCCCGGAGCGCCTCGTGCAATTCGCCGATGCCCTCGCCGTGTTCGGCCGAGAAGGGGATCGGGTCGCCGAGGCCGAGGGAGAACGCCTCGTAGGCGCCGCTCATCCCCGCGCCGCCCTCGGCCTTGTTGGCGATGAGGATGACGGGGCAGCCGGCCCGGCGCACCATCTCGGCGAAGGGCTGATCGGCCGGCAGCACGCCCGCCCGCGCGTCGATGACGAAGAGCACGACGTCGGCTTCCAAGATCGCGGCCTCGGTCTGCGCGCGCATGCGGCCGAGGAGCGAGCCGGAATCCGCCTCCTCCAGCCCCGCCGTGTCGATGATGCGGAACAGGAGGCCGCCGAAATTGACGTCGCCCTCCCGCCGGTCGCGGGTCACGCCGGGCCGGTCGTCCACGAGGGCGAGCTTCTTGCCCACGAGACGGTTGAACAGGGTCGACTTGCCGACATTCGGCCGTCCGACGATGGCGACGGTCGGCAGGTCCATGACTGAGGTCTCGTCCGTTGGGTGGGCGGGCATCGCGAGGCCCGCCGGGGCCGCTCCGCCGGGGCGGAAACGGTCTCGAGGTTCGACAGGAACCCGCTCTTCTCAACCGGCCGGTCGGCCGGCCGGTTCGCTCAGCGGGTGATCGGCGGGGGCGGCGCGGCCGGCTCGGGCTTGGCGTCCGTGACAGTGACCGGGCCGCCGGCGACGAGGGCGGCGTAGACCTCGATGCGCTGGCGCAGGTTCTGCGGCGTCTCGGGGTCGGTGGTGAGCTGGTCGAACCAGCGGCCCGCCTCCTCGTACTGGCCGCGCCTGAGCGCGACGAGGCCGAGCATCTCGCGGGCGGTGTGGCGGAACGGGCTGCCGGCCGCGAGGCCCTGCAGGCTCGCCAGCGCGGGCGCCGGATCGGCGGAATCGAGGCGCAGCAGCGCGGCGCGCAGGCGGGCAAGGTCGCGCAGGCCGTCGCCCGCGCCCGTATCGGCGGCGATGGCGTCGAACTCGGCGGCGCCCTTGGCCGGGTCGCGCTTGGCGGCCTCGACCGCGGAGCGCAGCTGCGCCAGGAGCCGGTATCCTGCGGGACCGTTCGTCTCCAGGCCCGTGAAGATCTTGTCGGCCTCGTCCGACTTGCCCTCGCGGGCGAGGCGGTTGGCCGTGTCGAGCTGCTCGGAGGCCGCCTCCGCCGCGTGGCGCTGCGCGCTCTGCCAATAGCGCCAGCCGCCGACGGCCGCCACGACGAGCACCGCCAGCGCGATGATCACGCCGCTGTAGCGGCGCCAGATCTGCGCGACCTGATCCCGACGGTAATCCTCGTTGACCTCGCGGAAGAACTCGTTGTTGTCGGCCATCGTCTCTCAGGCCGGGCCCGTGGGGCTGGCCGCCTTAAGCTGGTTCGTGAGCGCCCGCGCCTAGCACAGACCTCGCGGCTTGGCGACCGTCCCGTGGGCGCCGTGGCGGACCGTCAGGCCATGCCGGGCCACGCGTACACGCCGATCAGCGGGTAGTGCAGGTAGCGCCCGAACACGAACCAGACGGCGACGCCGACCGCGACCGCGATGGCGTCGTTGCGCCAGCCCGCCGGCCGCGCCGCCTCCCCTCCGTGCTGGGCCGCGACCTGCCCCGCCGTGAGCGCGCGGCGCTTGGCGCTGATGCGAGCCATGACCGCCCAGGCGAGGAAGCCGCCGAAAAGCAGGATCGAGCCGAGATCGCCGTTGGCGAGGAGATGGGCGGTTGCCCAGATCTTCACGGCCAGCAGCATCGGGTGCTTCGCCCGCGCCCGGATGTGGCCGGGCAGGTAGGTCGAGGCCAGCGCGATGAAGGCGAACAGGGTGAGCAGCACCGCGAGGTGGCGCGTGAAGACCGGCGGGTTCCAGACCGGGATGTAGCCGGACGCCCGGTATTCGTGGAAGCCGATGCCGATCAGGACGAGGCCGGCGAGCGAGAGCAGCGTGTAGCCGAGCTTGAACCGCCCCTCGCCGACGCGGCCGATGAGCTCGGCGCGCTTGGCCCGCGCCATCGAGAAGCCGTGCGTGCCGAGGAAGAGCACGAGGCCGAGGATCAGGAGGGTCATGATGTGCCTTCGCCGGGCGGGACCAAAGTGTGGAGGACGCCGGACGGGCGGGCCCGGTCAAGCTCATCGTAACGGTTCTGAAGCGAGTCTGAGCCGCTTGTCCAGGCCGACCCGATGACGCGCCGCCCGACCCCTCCCGCACTCCTCCTCGCCGCGCTCCTCACGCTTCCCGGCCCCGCCGCGGCGGGACAGGAGCCGCCGCTCTCCAGCCTCACCCTCGTCGGCCCGCCGCGCACGATCTTCAAGGCGGGGCGCGATGCTTGCGACGGGGCGGACGTTCCCGACGCACCGGCCCGCGCCTTCCGCGACGCGGGCGGCGCGGTGGCGATGTTCGGGATGCACTACCGCAACCGGGCCCTGCGGGGTCCGGACCTCGATCATCTCAAGCTCGACTGCGCCGTGGTGCTCGAATCCGGCGAGAAGTCGGACCCCGCCCTCTACGACGACCGCTCCTGGATCACGGCGACCTGGACCGAGGACGGGCGGGCCGTCGCGGCCCTCCTGCACCACGAGTATCAGGCGAACGAGCACGAGGGCCGCTGCCCCGCCGGCACCTACATGGCGTGCTGGTACAACACGATCACGGCCGCCGCCTCCGGGGACGGAGGCCGCAGCTTCCGGCGCGCCAGCCCACCCGCCGTCGTCGCCGCAGCCCCCTTCCGCCAGGAGGTCGACCAGGGCCGGCATCGCGGCTTCTTCAATCCCTCGAACATCGTCGCCCAGGGGCGCTGGCGCTACATGCTCGCCTCCACGACCGGCTGGGACCGGCCGGGCAGCGATCAGGATAGCGGCGTCTGCCTGTTCCGGACCGCGACGCCGGACGACCCGACAAGCTGGCGCGCCTGGACGGGCGCGGGCTTCACAGCGGCCTTCCCCGATCCCTACGCCGCCCGGGCGAGGTTGCCGGACACCTGCAAGCCGGTGGCCCCGTTCCCGGCCCCGGTCGGCGCGGTGGTGCGCCACCGCGGGACGGGCGCCTTCATCGCCGTGTTCATGGCGAAGGCGGGGGGCGAATTCCCGCAATCCGGCTTCTACTGGACGAGCTCGCGCGACCTCCTGGCCTGGGACAAGCCCCGCCTCCTGATGGCCGGCGCGACGCTCTACGACGATCCCTGCACGGCGCCGGAGGGATTGATCGCCTATCCCTCCCTGCTCGACCCCTCCGCCGAGGGCCGCAATTTCGACGATGCGGGCGACACCGCGATCCTCACCTACGCGACCCTGCGCACCGAGGGGTGCCGCATCACCTCCGAGCGCGACCTGCTGCGCCGCCCGGTCGCCATCAAGGTTTGGCCCTGACCCGCGCCGCTGAGCCCGACCCGGCGTATCCCGGAGGCCACAGGCGGCCGCGCGGCGACTCA
>NZ_SMNT01000252.1 GCF_004348265.1 Methylobacterium segetis | reverse complement strand
TTTGGTTGCGGGGACAGGATTTGAACCTGTGACCTTCAGGTTATGAGCCTGACGAGCTACCGGGCTGCTCCACCCCGCGCCGGGGCCGGTCCTGTCTGGGACCGGCCGTGGTGTCGATCGTGTCGAGGGAACGTGTGTTGTGTTGGTGTGTGTTCTGCTGTTGGCAGGCCTGGCGGCGACCGACTCTCCCGTGTCTTGAGACACAGTACCCTGGGCGCTGGTGCGTTTAACGGCCGAGTTCGAGATGGGATCGGGTTTTGTGCGCACCGCTCGAACCACCAGGCCGGCGGACAGCAGCGTTCGGCAAGCGTTGCGACGAGGCGCGCGCAGGGACCGCCTGCCGCGGCTCGTCTCTCGGGTCTTTGTGTGTGTTGGCTGTGCGAACATGGATCACGGGAGCGATCAAGTTCAATCGAGCGATTAGTACCGGTAAGCTCAACGCGTCACCGCGCTTGCACACCCGGCCTATCAA
>NZ_SMNT01000251.1 GCF_004348265.1 Methylobacterium segetis | reverse complement strand
CCGGTTGAGGCGGTAGCGCCCACGCCGCCGAGCCCTCGCGATCCCTTCCGCCTCGGCGGGAGGGGCTCCGACCTGTTTTAGCGGGCACGCGCTCCCATTCCAGGGTAGCAACCGGCCCTATGCATCTGTAAGTTGTGTCCAAGACGATACAATAACTTGTGCGCGTTTGATTGAACGAATGCCTGCCCGATCAACCCACCGCTCCGCTCCACCCGCGCGCATCCCGGCCGGCCCCGCAATCCGAGGCGGGACCGCCTGATGGCCACCGAGCAGGCGCCGGAGGCGGGCGCGACGCGCGAGGATCGGTACCGGCTGCTGGTCGACAGCATTCTCGACTACGCCATCTACATGCTGGACCCGCAGGGGCGAGTCGCGAGCTGGAACCGGGGCGCTCAGCGCTTCAAGGGCTACACCGCCGAGGAGATCATCGGCCAGCACTTCTCCCGGTTCTACACCGAGGAGGATCAGGCCACGGGCCTGCCCGCGCACGCCCTGCAGGT
>NZ_SMNT01000250.1 GCF_004348265.1 Methylobacterium segetis | reverse complement strand
CGGGCCGAGGCCGCCCGCGCCGCCGCCCGGGCCGGGCTCGGGGCCGGGCCCGTGCCCCTCAGCCTCGCCCTGCCGCACGCGGTCGGGCGCAGCCTGAGCCTGCCCCGGCGGGCGCTGCCCCAGGCCGAGGCGATCGTGCGCGAGGAGATCTGCCGCAAGACGCCCCTGCGCCGGGAGGAGATCGCCCTGGCCTGCGCGGTGGCGCCGGGGGGCGGGGACCGGGTGCGGGTGCACTACCTCGTGGTGCCCGACAGCCTGATCGAGCGGACGCTGGCCCGGCTCGGGCTCAAGCGGGGCGAGATCGCCAGCCTGGAGGGCGAGATCGCTTGGGCTGAGGGCGAGATGGCTTCGCCGGAGGCGGCCTGTCTGGTGCTGCCGTTCGGGCCGGCACGCGCGCCTGCGCGGGCCTCGGCGGGGCGGGCGGCGGCGGGGCTGGGTCTCGCCTGCCTGACGCTGGTTCTGACGGGCTTCTGCGGCCTGGCGGGGCGGCAGGCGGCGCGGATCGGCACGCTGGAGGCGGAGATCCGGGCGGTGGACGCGCCGGCGCGGGGCTCGGCGGCGCGGCTGCGGGGGG
>NZ_SMNT01000249.1 GCF_004348265.1 Methylobacterium segetis | reverse complement strand
GTGAGGTCCTTCCACGTGCCGCCGACGCCCTTCACCTCGGCCTGCCCGCCGAGCTTGCCCTCGGAGCCCACCTCGCGGGCGACGCGGGTCACCTCGGAGGCGAAGGAATTGAGCTGATCGACCATGGTGTTGACCACCTTGCCGATCCGCAGGAACTCGCCCCGCAGCGGGCGGCCCTCGATCTCGATCTGCATGGTCTGGCCGAGATCGCCCTTGGCGACCGCGCCGATCACGCGCGCGACCTCGGTGGTCGGCTGGACGAGGTCGCCGATCATCGAGTTGACCGAATCGACGCACTCGACCCAGCCGCCGGTCGCGGAGGGGAGCTTGCCCCGCTCGCCGATCCGCCCGTCCTTGCCGACCGTCCGCGCCACGCGGTCGAGCTCGCGGGCGAGGCCCTGGTTCAACTCGACGATGTCGTTGAACGCCTCGGCGATCTCGCCGTCGATTCCGGTGAGATCCAGCGGCAGACGGACCGAGAAATCCCCTTTTCGGAAGGCCCTCAGGCTCTTCAGGAGAAGCTTCGGCTCGAGCTGCGAGGGCAACGGCGACATGGGCACACCTACGGACGACGAGGGTCCGCGGCGCTGGCAGGGGTCTGAGCGAGGCTCTCCGCGGGTCGGGCATCCAACGCGGCGGGAGAAGCGTATCGTCGGCCCTGCCGGAGCTGCGGAACCCCCTGCTGGTACGTACGTGTAGCACGCTGCGCAAGCTCAACCGATAGTTGTCGTTACGTCTCTGCTACGGTCCCTGTGCAGCGGCGAGCGTATTCGATGCCGCCCGCGCCCGTTCCGGGCCGGGACGCCTGCGTATTGGCGGCGATGCGGGGCCGCGGATATCGATGGGTCGAGTTTCGTCGGCGCGGAGCGTTGCGCGAGGCTGCCGGCTGAGGGGCGGCGAGACGACGGGGAGATTGGCTGGGGCGCCAGGATTCGAACCTGGGAATGGCGGTACCAAAAACCGCTGCCTTACCACTTGGCGACGCCCCACCGAGGCCAGCGCTGTCTAGACGGCGGCGCTTCCGGAGGCAACAGGGTTGCGCGGGAACGCGTGGCGGGAGAACGCGTGGCGGGAGAGAGACGATGGGCAGGAAGGTCGCGAT
>NZ_SMNT01000248.1 GCF_004348265.1 Methylobacterium segetis | reverse complement strand
GGCGGCAGCGAGGATCCCGAGCCCGGCTCTGCCCTCAACTGACCGCTCACGAACTCATTCCAGGCCCTTGGCCGCTCAGGATCATCAAGCGATGCCGATCAACGTCCTGATGCCCGCCCTCTCGCCCACGATGGAGAAGGGCAACCTCGCCAAGTGGCTCAAGAAGGAGGGCGACGCGGTCAAGTCCGGCGATGTGCTGGCGGAGATCGAGACCGACAAGGCCACGATGGAGGTCGAGGCCATCGACGAGGGCGTGCTCGCCAAGATCCTGATCCAGGAAGGGACCGAGGGCGTCGCCGTCAACACGCCGATCGCGATCATCGCGGAGGAGGGCGAGGACGTCTCGGCGGCCGCCTCCTCGGGGGGCAAGCCGAAGGGCAACGGCGCCGATGCGGGCGGCCAGCCGGCGCCCGCACCCGACATGCAGGCGGAGGGGCAGGCGCAGAAGCCCGCCCCCGAGGCCAAGAGCGGCGAGGATGCGCCGCGCGCGCCCGCCGCCCCCGCCACCATCACCAACAAGGCTCCGGCCCCGGTGATGGAGGAATTCCCCGCCGGCACCGAGATGGTGACGACGACGGTGCGCGAGGCGCTCCGCGACGCGATGGCCGAGGAGATGCGCCGGGACGAGGACGTCTTCGTGATGGGCGAGGAGGTCGCCGAGTATCAGGGCGCCTACAAGATCACGCAGGGGCTGCTGCAGGAATTCGGCGCGCGGCGCGTGGTCGACACACCGATCACCGAGCACGGCTTTGCCGGCATCGGCGTCGGCGCGGCCTATACGGGCCTGAAGCCGATCGTCGAGTTCATGACGTTCAATTTCGCCATGCAGGCGATCGACCACATCATCAACTCGGCCGCCAAGACCCTCTACATGTCGGGCGGCCAGCTCGGCTGCCCGATCGTGTTCCGGGGGCCGAACGGCGCCGCCGCGCGTGTCGGCGCCCAGCACAGCCACGATTACGCGGCCTGGTACTCGAACGTGCCGGGACTGAAGGTCATCGCGCCCTACACGGCCTCCGACGCCAAGGGGCTCCTCAAGGCCGCGATCCGCGACCCGAACCCGGTGATCTTTCTCGAGAACGAGATCCTCTACGGCCAATCCTTCCCGGTGCCGAAGCTCGACGACTTCGTGCTGCCGATCGGCAAGGCGCGCATCCACCGCCAGGGCTCGGACGTCACCATCGTCTCCTTCGCGATCGGCATGACCTACGCGCTCAAGGCCGCGCAGGCGCTGGCCGAGCAGGGCATCGAGGCCGAGGTGATCGACCTGCGCACGATCCGGCCGATGGACACGGACACGGTGGTGGAATCCGTCAAGAAGACCGGCCGCTGCGTCACGGTGGAGGAGGGCTTCCCGCAATCGGGCGTCGGCGCCGAGATCGCGGCGCGCCTGATGGTCGACGCCTTCGACTATCTCGACGCGCCGGTCCTGCGCATCACCGGCAAGGACGTGCCGATGCCCTACGCGGCGAATCTCGAGAAGCTCGCGCTGCCGACCGTGGCCGAGGTGGTCGAGGCCGCGAAAAGCGTCTGCTACAAGTAAGATGAAGGATTTCCAGGAACTCTCCCCGCCTCCCGACGCCCTCGAGAAGGGCGGCGTCGAGGTCCTGCGCGCCAGCGTCGTCGACGGGGCGGTCAGCATCGCCCTGCGCCGCTCCTTCGACGACCCCTTCACCTGGGGCGTGCTCCTGATCGACCTCGCCCGTCACGCGGCCCGCATCTACGCGCTCGAGACCGGCCTCACCGAGGAGGAGGCCTTCGCGCAGATCCGGGAGGGTCTCGCCTCCGGCGGCAGCGAGGATCCCGAGCCCGGCTCTGCCCTCAACTGACCGCTCACGAACTCATTCCAGGCCCTTGGCCGCTCAGGATCATCAAGCGATGCCGACCTCGACGTCGCGCAGGAGTGGCGTCACCGTGTCGGGCCAGGGGTCGCCGAAGCCCTCCGGCCCAGCCTCCGGCGTTCCGAGCCGC
>NZ_SMNT01000247.1 GCF_004348265.1 Methylobacterium segetis | reverse complement strand
TCCTCGGCCTGAAGCCGCACGGCGAGGCCGCCATCCTGGTTGGTGCCGGTGCTGGCATCGTTCGGGTTGTTGTTGCCGACCTCGGCCGAGGTGAAGGTCAGGCGGATCTGGCCGGCCGACGCCGCGGAGACGTTGACAATGTCGTCGCCCGCGCCGAGATCGATCGCGTCGCTGCCGTCCGTCGACACGTTGAAGATTGCAGTGTCGTTGCCTGCGCCACCGAAGATGGTGTCGGTGCCCGCCCCGCCGATAAAGCTGTCGTTGCCGTCGAGGCCCGAGAGGGTGTCGTTGCCGGCGCCGCCCACGAGGAAGTCGTTGGCCGTGCCCCCGGTGATGGTGTCGTTCCCCTGGCCGCCGTTGATGTAGTAGGAGCGCGAGCCCTGCACGGCCGTCAGGATGTCGTCGGCCTGCGTGCCGAGCGTAACGACCTCGAAGGCGTCGCCCCGCTGCACGCCGGAGACGAGGTCCCGCACGTCGAAGGTCGTTCCGGCCGCGGCCACGAAGGTGATGCCCTCGTCGTCGAACCGGCTGACGAGGCCCGCGAGGGCGCCGGCCGCATCCTCGGCCTGAAGCCGCACGGCGAGGCCGCCATCCTGGTTGGTGCCGGTGCTGGCATCGTTCGGGTTGTTGTTGCCGACCTCGGCCGAGGTGAAGGTCAGGCGGATCTGGCCGGCCGACGCCGCGGAGACGTTGACAATGTCGTCGCCCGCGCCGAGATCGATCGCGTCGCTGCCGTCCGTCGACACGTTGAAGATTGCAGTGTCGTTGCCTGCGCCACCGAAGATGGTGTCGGTGCCCGCCCCGCCGATAAAGCTGTCGTTGCCGTCGAGGCCCGAGAGGGTGTCGTTGCCGGCGCCGCCCACGAGGAAGTCGTTGGCCGTGCCCCCGGTGATGGTGTCGTTCCCCTGGCCGCCGTTGATGTAGTAGGAGCGCGAGCCCTGCACGGCCGTCAGGATGTCGTCGGCCTGCGTGCCGAGCGTAACGACCTCGAAGGCGTCGCCCCGCTGCACGCCGGAGACGAGGTCCCGCACGTCGAAGGTCGTTCCGGCCGCGGCCACGAAGGTGATGCCCTCGTCGTCGAACCGGCTGACGAGGCCCGCGAGGGCGCCGGCCGCATCCTCGGCCTGAAGCCGCACGGCGAGGCCGCCATCCTGGTTGGTGCCGGTGCTGGCATCGTTCGGGTTGTTGTTGCCGACCTCGGCCGAGGTGAAGGTCAGGCGGATCTGGCCGGCCGACGCCGCGGAGACGTTGACAATGTCGTCGCCCGCGCCGAGATCGATCGCGTCGCTGCCGTCCGTCGACACGTTGAAGATTGCAGTGTCGTTGCCTGCGCCACCGAAGATGGTGTCGGTGCCCGCCCCGCCGATAAAGCTGTCGTTGCCGTCGAGGCCCGAGAGGGTGTCGTTGCCGGCGCCGCCCACGAGGAAGTCGTTGGCCGTGCCGCCGGTGACGATGTCGTTGCCCTGGCCAGCATTGATGTAGGTCGGCCGGGCCGGGTCGAGGGCCGTGATCGTGTCCGATTCCGAGGTTCCAAGGGTGACCACCTCGAAGCGGTCGCCCCGCTGCACGCCCGAGACCAGATCCCGCACGTCGAAGGTCAGGCCGGGCGTGGCCGAGACGAAGCTGATGCCCTCGTCATCAAACCGGCTGACCGGG
>NZ_SMNT01000246.1 GCF_004348265.1 Methylobacterium segetis | reverse complement strand
CGGCCCTCGCGCCAGCCGAACTGGGCGTAGTGGTCGAGCGGGTTGATCCCAGCCCTGGCCACGTCCGGATTGGCGGCGAGATAGCCGTCCGTCGAGAAGAACGCGTTCGGGTCGCGGCCTTCGCGGGCGCCGTAGGCCGCATAATGGGCCTCGGGGTCGAGCCCGGCCGCGGCCACGTCCGGGTTCCGGATCAGGTAGAACAGGTCGTCCACCAGGGGCGACCCGTCGTTGACGTCGATGGTGCGGTCGCTGAACTGGAACTGCTCGATGCCCCGGAAGGTGTCGGTCCCCTCCGTGCCCGTGATCGTGATGGCACCGTCCGCCGTCACGCCGATGCTCGCCGCATTCAGCGCGAAGGAGAAGATCGCGCGGTCGGTACCGGCCCCGCCCGAGATGACGTCGTTGCCGGCTCCGCCGATGAAGCTGTCGTTGCCGGCCCCGCCCGAGAGGGTGTCGCTGCCGGCGCCGCCCACGAGGAAGTCGTTGGCCGTGCCCCCGGTGATGGTGTCGTTCCCCTGGCCGCCGTTGATGTAGTAGGAGCGCGAGCCCTGCACGGCCGTCAGGATGTCGTCGGCCTGCGTGCCGAGCGTAACGACCTCGAAGGCGTCGCCCCGCTGCACGCCGGAGACGAGGTCCCGCACGTCGAAGGTCGTTCCGGCCGCGGCCACGAAGGTGATGCCCTCGTCGTCGAACCGGCTGACGAGGCCCGCGAGGGCGCCGGCCGCATCCTCGGCCTGAAGCCGCACGGCGAGGCCGCCATCCTGGTTGGTGCCGGTGCTGGCATCGTTCGGGTTGTTGTTGCCGACCTCGGCCGAGGTGAAGGTCAGGCGGATCTGGCCGGCCGACGCCGCGGAGACGTTGACAATGTCGTCGCCCGCGCCGAGATCGATCGCGTCGCTGCCGTCCGTCGACACGTTGAAGATTGCAGTGTCGTTGCCTGCGCCACCGAAGATGGTGTCGGTGCCCGCCCCGCCGATAAAGCTGTCGTTGCCGTCGAGGCCCGAGAGGGTGTCGTTGCCGGCGCCGCCCACGAGGAAGTCGTTGGCCGTGCCCCCGGTGATGGTGTCGTTCCCCTGGCCGCCGTTGATGTAGTAGGAGCGCGAGCCCTGCACGGCCGTCAGGATGTCGTCGGCCTGCGTGCCGAGCGTAACGACCTCGAAGGCGTCGCCCCGCTGCACGCCGGAGACGAGGTCCCGCACGTCGAAGGTCGTTCCGGCCGCGGCCACGAAGGTGATGCCCTCGTCGTCGAACCGGCTGACGAGGCCCGCGAGGGCGCCGGCCGCATCCTCGGCCTGAAGCCGCACGGCGAGGCCGCCATCCTGGTTGGTGCCGGTGCTGGCATCGTTCGGGTTGTTGTTGCCGACCTCGGCCGAGGTGAAGGTCAGGCGGATCTGGCCGGCCGACGCCGCGGAGACGTTGACAATGTCGTCGCCCGCGCCGAGATCGATCGCGTCGCTGCCGTCCGTCGACACGTTGAAGATTGCAGTGTCGTTGCCTGCGCCACCGAAGATGGTGTCGGTGCCCGCCCCGCCGATAAAGCTGTCGTTGCCGTCGAGGCCCGAGAGGGTGTCGTTGCCGGCGCCGCCCACGAGGAAGTCGTTGGCCGTGCCCCCGGTGA
>NZ_SMNT01000245.1 GCF_004348265.1 Methylobacterium segetis | reverse complement strand
GGTTGGTGCCGGTGCTGGCATCGTTCGGGTTGTTGTTGCCGACCTCGGCCGAGGTGAAGGTCAGGCGGATCTGGCCGGCCGACGCCGCGGAGACGTTGACAATGTCGTCGCCCGCGCCGAGATCGATCGCGTCGCTGCCGTCCGTCGACACGTTGAAGATTGCAGTGTCGTTGCCTGCGCCACCGAAGATGGTGTCGGTGCCCGCCCCGCCGATAAAGCTGTCGTTGCCGTCGAGGCCCGAGAGGGTGTCGTTGCCGGCGCCGCCCACGAGGAAGTCGTTGGCCGTGCCCCCGGTGATGGTGTCGTTCCCCTGGCCGCCGTTGATGTAGTAGGAGCGCGAGCCCTGCACGGCCGTCAGGATGTCGTCGGCCTGCGTGCCGAGCGTAACGACCTCGAAGGCGTCGCCCCGCTGCACGCCGGAGACGAGGTCCCGCACGTCGAAGGTCGTTCCGGCCGCGGCCACGAAGGTGATGCCCTCGTCGTCGAACCGGCTGACGAGGCCCGCGAGGGCGCCGGCCGCATCCTCGGCCTGAAGCCGCACGGCGAGGCCGCCATCCTGGTTGGTGCCGGTGCTGGCATCGTTCGGGTTGTTGTTGCCGACCTCGGCCGAGGTGAAGGTCAGGCGGATCTGGCCGGCCGACGCCGCGGAGACGTTGACAATGTCGTCGCCCGCGCCGAGATCGATCGCGTCGCTGCCGTCCGTCGACACGTTGAAGATTGCAGTGTCGTTGCCTGCGCCACCGAAGATGGTGTCGGTGCCCGCCCCGCCGATAAAGCTGTCGTTGCCGTCGAGGCCCGAGAGGGTGTCGTTGCCGGCGCCGCCCACGAGGAAGTCGTTGGCCGTGCCCCCGGTGATGGTGTCGTTCCCCTGGCCGCCGTTGATGTAGTAGGAGCGCGAGCCCTGCACGGCCGTCAGGATGTCGTCGGCCTGCGTGCCGAGCGTAACGACCTCGAAGGCGTCGCCCCGCTGCACGCCGGAGACGAGGTCCCGCACGTCGAAGGTCGTTCCGGCCGCGGCCACGAAGGTGATGCCCTCGTCGTCGAACCGGCTGACGAGGCCCGCGAGGGCGCCGGCCGCATCCTCGGCCTGAAGCCGCACGGCGAGGCCGCCATCCTGGTTGGTGCCGGTGCTGGCATCGTTCGGGTTGTTGTTGCCGACCTCGGCCGAGGTGAAGGTCAGGCGGATCTGGCCGGCCGACGCCGCGGAGACGTTGACAATGTCGTCGCCCGCGCCGAGATCGATCGCGTCGCTGCCGTCCGTCGACACGTTGAAGATTGCAGTGTCGTTGCCTGCGCCACCGAAGATGGTGTCGGTGCCCGCCCCGCCGATAAAGCTGTCGTTGCCGTCGAGGCCCGAGAGGGTGTCGTTGCCGGCGCCGCCCACGAGGAAGTCGTTGGCCGTGCCCCCGGTGATGGTGTCGTTCCCCTGGCCGCCGTTGATGTAGTAGGAGCGCGAGCCCTGCACGGCCGTCAGGATGTCGTCGGCCTGCGTGCCGAGCGTAACGACCTCGAAGGCGTCGCCCCGCTGCACGCCGGAGACGAGGTCCCGCACGTCGAAGGTCGTTCCGGCCGCGGCCACGAAGGTGATGCCCTCGTCGTCGAACCGGCTGACGAGGCCCGCGAGGGCGCCGGCCGCATCCTCGGCCTGAAGCCGCACGGCGAGGCCGCCATCCTGGTTGGTGCCGGTGCTGGCATCGTTCGGGTTGTT
>NZ_SMNT01000244.1 GCF_004348265.1 Methylobacterium segetis | reverse complement strand
AGGTGCCGGTCAGCGTCAGGTCGTTGTTGCCCGCGCCCGCCGTGATCTCCATCGAGCCGGCCTTGTAGCTGCCCTGCAGGTCGATGACGTCGCGGGCGGCGCCCGCGCGAATGGCGAGCAGGCCGGCGACGTCGTAGCTGCCGGACAGGGTGATCGTGTTCGCGCCCTCGCCCGCGTCGAGGAGGAACGAGCCGGCCTTGATGCCGCCCGCAAGCGTGATCGCGTCGTCGCCGCTGCCCGTCTTGAGGGTCATGGCGCGCGAGACGTCGTATCTGCCCGTGAGATTCGGGGCGTTCACGCCGTCGCCGAGGTCGATCGTCAGGTCCGCGGCCGTAACGTCGGCGCGGCTCGTGATGCCCGCCACATTCCGCGAGTCGGTCAGGATGTCCGCGCCCGAGCCGCTCGTGATCGTGAAGCCGTTCGTGATCCGGTAGGTGCCGGTCAGCGTCAGGTCGTTGTTGCCCGCGCCCGCCGTGATCTCCATCGAGCCGGCCTTGTAGCTGCCCTGCAGGTCGATGACGTCGCGGGCGGCGCCCGCGCGAATGGCGAGCAGGCCGGCGACGTCGTAGCTGCCGGACAGGGTGATCGTGTTCGCGCCCTCGCCCGCGTCGAGGAGGAACGAGCCGGCCTTGATGCCGCCCGCAAGCGTGATCGCGTCGTCGCCGCTGCCCGTCTTGAGGGTCATGGCGCGCGAGACGTCGTATCTGCCCGTGAGATTCGGGGCGTTCACGCCGTCGCCGAGGTCGATCGTCAGGTCCGCGGCCGTAACGTCGGCGCGGCTCGTGATGCCCGCCACATTCCGCGAGTCGGTCAGGATGTCCGCGCCCGAGCCGCTCGTGATCGTGAAGCCGTTCGTGATCCGGTAGGTGCCGGTCAGCGTCAGGTCGTTGTTGCCCGCGCCCGCCGTGATCTCCATCGAGCCGGCCTTGTAGCTGCCCTGCAGGTCGATGACGTCGCGGGCGGCGCCCGCGCGAATGGCGAGCAGGCCGGCGACGTCGTAGCTGCCGGACAGGGTGATCGTGTTCGCGCCCTCGCCCGCGTCGAGGAGGAACGAGCCGGCCTTGATGCCGCCCGCAAGCGTGATCGCGTCGTCGCCGCTGCCCGTCTTGAGGGTCATGGCGCGCGAGACGTCGTATCTGCCCGTGAGATTCGGGGCGTTCACGCCGTCGCCGAGGTCGATCGTCAGGTCCGCGGCCGTAACGTCGGCGCGGCTCGTGATGCCCGCCACATTCCGCGAGTCGGTCAGGATGTCCGCGCCCGAGCCGCTCGTGATCGTGAAGCCGTTCGTGATCCGGTAGGTGCCGGTCAGCGTCAGGTCGTTGTTGCCCGCGCCCGCCGTGATCTCCATCGAGCCGGCCTTGTAGCTGCCCTGCAGGTCGATGACGTCGCGGGCGGCGCCCGCGCGAATGGCGAGCAGGCCGGCGACGTCGTAGCTGCCGGACAGGGTGATCGTGTTCGCGCCCTCGCCCGCGTCGAGGAGGAACGAGCCGGCCTTGATGCCGCCCGCAAGCGTGATCGCGTCGTCGCCGCTGCCCGTCTTGAGGGTCATGGCGCGCGAGACGTCGTATCTGCCCGTGAGATTCGGGGCGTTCACGCCGTCGCCGAGGTCGATCGTCAGGTCCGCGGCCGTAACGTCGGCGCGGCTCGTGATGCCCGCCACATTCCGCGAGTCGGTCAGGATGTCCGCGCCCGAGCCGCTCGTGATCGTGAAGCCGTTCGTGATCCGGTAGGT
>NZ_SMNT01000243.1 GCF_004348265.1 Methylobacterium segetis | reverse complement strand
CGTGACGAGCGCCGGGGCGGGCCGAGGCCCCGGCGCAGCTGAAGCCGCCATCCTGCGCGAGGATCCGAGGTCGTCATTTGATAGGTTTGCGAAACGCAAATCGAACGATTCAACGTACAGCTGGTTACCCCTAAGGCTTTTCTCACCGCACAAGCAGAAATGCCTGTGCATCGACCAGCGACTTACGCTTGCATTCCGTTGTGTTTGCGGCGAAGTACGTAGGCGATTAAGGAGATGCCGATGGAACCAGAAGAAACGTCTTCGCGTGCGCACGACCAGTTTATCGAACTGTCTGCTCAAGTCGTTTCGGCATACGTCGCGCGCAATCATGTGGCCGCCACTGACATCCCGGCGCTGATCCACGCGGTTCACGCCTCCCTCTCCGGCTTGGCCCAGCCGGAAGCTCCGCCAGCGGAGACGGTCGAGAAGCCGACGCCGGCTCAGGTCCGCAAGTCGATCACGCCGGACGCGCTGATCTCGTTCATCGACGGCAAGCCCTACAAGACGCTCAAGCGCCATCTCTCGACCCACGGGCTGGACATCCACGCCTATCGCCAGCGCTACGGCCTGCCCAACGATTACCCGTCGACAGCGGCCAATTACTCGGCCCAGCGCTCGCAACTCGCCAAGAGTCTCGGTCTCGGCCAGCAGCGCCGTCCCGCCGCCGAGGTCCAGCAGCCGGAGGCCCCGGCCGAGATGCCGGCCCCGAGGGCGCGGGGCCGACGCAAGGCCGCGGCCGCCTGAGCGCGGACGCCGCGTGACGAGCGCCGGGGCGGGCCGAGGCCCCGGCGCAGCTGAAGCCGCCATCCTGCGCGAGGATCCGAGGTCGTCATTTGATAGGTTTGCGAAACGCAAATCGAACGATTCAACGTACAGCTGGTTACCCCTAAGGCTTTTCTCACCGCACAAGCAGAAATGCCTGTGCATCGACCAGCGACTTACGCTTGCATTCCGTTGTGTTTGCGGCGAAGTACGTAGGCGATTAAGGAGATGCCGATGGAACCAGAAGAAACGTCTTCGCGTGCGCACGACCAGTTTATCGAACTGTCTGCTCAAGTCGTTTCGGCATACGTCGCGCGCAATCATGTGGCCGCCACTGACATCCCGGCGCTGATCCACGCGGTTCACGCCTCCCTCTCCGGCTTGGCCCAGCCGGAAGCTCCGCCAGCGGAGACGGTCGAGAAGCCGACGCCGGCTCAGGTCCGCAAGTCGATCACGCCGGACGCGCTGATCTCGTTCATCGACGGCAAGCCCTACAAGACGCTCAAGCGCCATCTCTCGACCCACGGGCTGGACATCCACGCCTATCGCCAGCGCTACGGCCTGCCCAACGATTACCCGTCGACAGCGGCCAATTACTCGGCCCAGCGCTCGCAACTCGCCAAGAGTCTCGGTCTCGGCCAGCAGCGCCGTCCCGCCGCCGAGGTCCAGCAGCCGGAGGCCCCGGCCGAGATGCCGGCCCCGAGGGCGCGGGGCCGACGCAAGGCCGCGGCCGCCTGAGCGCGGACGCCGCGTGACGAGCGCCGGGGCGGGCCGAGGCCCCGGCGCAGCTGAAGCCGCCATCCTGCGCGAGGATCCGAGGTCGTCATTTGATAGGTTTGCGAAACGCAAATCGAACGATTCAACGTACAGCTGGTTACCCCTAAGGCTTTTCTCACCGCACAAGCAGAAATGCCTGTGCATCGACCAGCGACTTACGCTTGCATTCCGTTGTGTTTGCGGCGAAGTACGTAGGCGATTAAG
>NZ_SMNT01000242.1 GCF_004348265.1 Methylobacterium segetis | reverse complement strand
TGGCCTTGTCGGTCTCGATCTCCGCCAGCACATCGCCGGACTTGACCGCGTCGCCCTCCTTCTTGAGCCACTTGGCGAGGTTGCCCTTCTCCATCGTGGGCGAGAGGGCGGGCATCAGGACGTTGATCGGCATCGCTTGATGATCCTGAGCGGCCAAGGGCCTGGAATGAGTTCGTGAGCGGTCAGTTGAGGGCAGAGCCGGGCTCGGGATCCTCGCTGCCGCCGGAGGCGAGACCCTCCCGGATCTGCGCGAAGGCCTCCTCCTCGGTGAGGCCGGTCTCGAGCGCGTAGATGCGGGCCGCGTGACGGGCGAGGTCGATCAGGAGCACGCCCCAGGTGAAGGGGTCGTCGAAGGAGCGGCGCAGGGCGATGCTGACCGCCCCGTCGACGACGCTGGCGCGCAGGACCTCGACGCCGCCCTTCTCGAGGGCGTCGGGAGGCGGGGAGAGTTCCTGGAAATCCTTCATCTTACTTGTAGCAGACGCTTTTCGCGGCCTCGACCACCTCGGCCACGGTCGGCAGCGCGAGCTTCTCGAGATTCGCCGCGTAGGGCATCGGCACGTCCTTGCCGGTGATGCGCAGGACCGGCGCGTCGAGATAGTCGAAGGCGTCGACCATCAGGCGCGCCGCGATCTCGGCGCCGACGCCCGATTGCGGGAAGCCCTCCTCCACCGTGACGCAGCGGCCGGTCTTCTTGACGGATTCCACCACCGTGTCCGTGTCCATCGGCCGGATCGTGCGCAGGTCGATCACCTCGGCCTCGATGCCCTGCTCGGCCAGCGCCTGCGCGGCCTTGAGCGCGTAGGTCATGCCGATCGCGAAGGAGACGATGGTGACGTCCGAGCCCTGGCGGTGGATGCGCGCCTTGCCGATCGGCAGCACGAAGTCGTCGAGCTTCGGCACCGGGAAGGATTGGCCGTAGAGGATCTCGTTCTCGAGAAAGATCACCGGGTTCGGGTCGCGGATCGCGGCCTTGAGGAGCCCCTTGGCGTCGGAGGCCGTGTAGGGCGCGATGACCTTCAGTCCCGGCACGTTCGAGTACCAGGCCGCGTAATCGTGGCTGTGCTGGGCGCCGACACGCGCGGCGGCGCCGTTCGGCCCCCGGAACACGATCGGGCAGCCGAGCTGGCCGCCCGACATGTAGAGGGTCTTGGCGGCCGAGTTGATGATGTGGTCGATCGCCTGCATGGCGAAATTGAACGTCATGAACTCGACGATCGGCTTCAGGCCCGTATAGGCCGCGCCGACGCCGATGCCGGCAAAGCCGTGCTCGGTGATCGGTGTGTCGACCACGCGCCGCGCGCCGAATTCCTGCAGCAGCCCCTGCGTGATCTTGTAGGCGCCCTGATACTCGGCGACCTCCTCGCCCATCACGAAGACGTCCTCGTCCCGGCGCATCTCCTCGGCCATCGCGTCGCGGAGCGCCTCGCGCACCGTCGTCGTCACCATCTCGGTGCCGGCGGGGAATTCCTCCATCACCGGGGCCGGAGCCTTGTTGGTGATGGTGGCGGGGGCGGCGGGCGCGCGCGGCGCATCCTCGCCGCTCTTGGCCTCGGGGGCGGGCTTCTGCGCCTGCCCCTCCGCCTGCATGTCGGGTGCGGGCGCCGGCTGGCCGCCCGCATCGGCGCCGTTGCCCTTCGGCTTGCCCCCCGAGGAGGCGGCCGCCGAGACGTCCTCGCCCTCCTCCGCGATGATCGCGATCGGCGTGTTGACGGCGACGCCCTCGGTCCCTTCCTGGATCAGGATCTTGGC
>NZ_SMNT01000241.1 GCF_004348265.1 Methylobacterium segetis | reverse complement strand
TGAAACGGGCGGCTGGATCATCCAGCCCCCGCGCGGCGAGATGTCTGAAACTCCTCCGGTCAGGATCGCGCATGACAGGCCGTTTGGCAGCCTCGTGTCCTTGATGCCGGAGGCTGGCGCGTGAAACGCATCCGCCGCGCCCTTGTGGCGCTCGCTGGGCCTTTGCTGCGTCGGGGGCCTCCGGCCTCGCCGGACCTCGTGCCTCCGCCGGACCGCGGTGTTGTCGTCGGACGCTGCGTCATCCGTCGCGGCGGGGAAATCGCACACCTGGCCACGTCGCCCTTCGAGGATCGGGGGGGCGGGTGGTGAGTTCGCCGGAGCGAAGCGACGTAGCCTTTCACGAGGCGGGTCATGCGCTTGCCGCGTGGCGCCTCGGCGCCACGCTGCTGTTGGCGACCATCAGACCTTCCGCGTGGCCAACGACGCGCCTTCCGACTGAGGGCCGCATCGAGCACGGATGGCCACCTGGGGGCGCCCCCGAGGGATTCCCGCACAAGGCGATCATGATCCTATTCGCCGGCCCTGCGGCTCAGGCGATGCACAACCCCGACTCGGATATCGCATGGGGCGGCTCGCGGGATGTCGCCGAGGCAAAGAACCTCGCGGCCATCGCCTGCCGGTCGCCAGACTCTGTTTCGCCCTTCCTACGGTGGGCCAGGAGTGAAGCGCGCGCTCTCGTGCGAGCGGACTGGCACTGCGTCGACGCCTTGGCATCGGCTCTCCTGTCGAGAGGGACGCTGAGCGGCGAAG
>NZ_SMNT01000240.1 GCF_004348265.1 Methylobacterium segetis | reverse complement strand
TCCCGCCGAGCGACGAGAGATGGCGCGGGGCGGCGTCCGACCAGTTCCTGGCCCATGCCTGCTCGCTGGTGCGGGCGCGCGGCGGGCGGATCGACCATCTCGACATCACCGTCCTGGCGGAGGCCCCCCGCATCGGGAAGCACCGCGAGGCGATCCGGGCGCGCATCGCCGAGATCGCGGGCGTGCCGCTCTCGTCCGTCTCGATCAAGGCGACGACGACGGAGAAGCTCGGTTTCGTCGGCCGGGCCGAGGGCCTCGCCGCCCAGGCCGCGGCCACGGTCCGGCTCCCCGAGGAGGAGGGCGCGACGCTCCTCGATGCCCAGGCCGAGACGGCCATGCGCCAGGGCTGAGCCGGTGCTCGCCGACGCCGCCCTCCTCGCCCGGGCCGAGGCGCTCGTCTCGGGGTACGCGGCGGCGGGGCTCACGCTCGCCACCGCCGAATCCTGCACGGGCGGCCTCGTGGCTGGCCTCATCACGGCGGTGCCGGGCTCCTCAGCGGTGCTGGAGCGCGGCTTCGTCACCTACTCGAACGCGGCCAAGAGCGAGGCGATCGGAGTGCCGCCCGATCTCGTCGCCGCCCACGGCGCGGTGAGCGAGCCGGTCGCCCGCGCCATGGCGGCGGGCGCGCTCGCCGCCTCGCGGGCCGACGTCGCCGTCGCCGTCACGGGCATCGCCGGCCCCGGCGGCGGCAGTGCGGAGAAGCCGGTCGGCCTCGTCCATTTCGGGCTCGCGCTGCGGGACGGCACCCTGCGCCACCGGGAGCGCCGCTACGGCGATCTCGGTCGGGCCGAGATCCGCGCCCGCGCGGTGGCCGACGCGCTGGGGCTGCTCGAGGGCGCCCTGCCCCGCTCCGGCTGAGGGCACGCGGGACGCGCCTTTCCGGCCCGGTCGTGGCATGCTCGGCCGATCCTTCGCCCGCTTCTCCGAGCGGGCATTCCCGTGCCCGACCGGACCATGCCGCCGCATTCGACCCGGGGACGCCCCCGCACCCGCCGCTCGATGGCGCGCCTGCGCAGCGCCTCCCTCGACGCCTTCGCGATCTGGCGGCGGCGCCTCCTGTTTCTCCTCGGGGGCATCTGCGTCGGCCTCGCCGCGGTGCTCATGGCCAAGCTCGCCGATGCGGCTCAGGCCGGCTTCCGGCAGGTCCTCGCGGTCTCGCCCCTCCTCGCCCTCGCCGTGACGCCCGCGGGCTTCGGGATCGCGGCGCTGCTGGCCCGCACGGTCTTCCCGAACTCGCAAGGGTCCGGCATTCCGCAGGTGATCGCGGCCCGCCACACGCATGATCCGGGCTTGCGCCACGCGCTGATCTCGCTGCGCGTCGCCTTCGGCAAGATCGTGGTGATGGGGCTGGGCCTCCTCTGCGGGGCGGCCGCGGGCCGCGAGGGGCCGACCGTGCAGGTGGGAGCGGCCATCATGGCGGCGGTGGGCCGGCTGACGCCCGAGCGCCTGCCGGGGCTGATCCTGGCGGGGGGTGCTGCCGGCGTGGCGGCGGCCTTCAACACGCCGCTCGCCGGCATCGTCTTCGGCATCGAGGAATTGGGGCGGACCTACGAGGCGCGCACCACCGGGCTCATCGTCGCGGCGATCGTGGCGGCCGGCCTCACCTCCCTCTGGCTCGTCGGCAACTACACCTATTTCGGCACGACCGCGGTGGGCCTCGCGCTCGGCGGAAGCTGGCTCCTCGTGCTCGTCCTCGGCGCCGTCGGCGGGCTTGCCGGCGGCCTGTTCAGCCGCATCGTGATCCTGTTCGGGCGGGGCCTGCCGGGGCGGCCGGGCGCCTGGGTCGCGAGGCGGCCCGTCGCCTTCGCCATGCTCTGCGGCCTCGGCGTCGCGCTCTGCGGCCTCGCCTCGGACGGGACCGTCTACGGAACCGGCTACGAGGAGGCCCGCGCCCTCCTGCACGGGGATGCGGCCGCGCGGCTCGACTTCGCCCCGCTCAAGTTCGCCGCGACCGTGCTCTCCTCGATCAGCGGCATTCCGGGCGGCCTGTTCGCGCCCTCGCTGGCGGTCGGCGCCGGCCTCGGAGCGGCGCTCCGCGACCTCTTCGCGGAGGTGCCGGTCGGTGCGCTCGTCCTGATCGGGATGGTCTCCTACCTCACGGGCGTGCTGCAGGCGCCGATCACCTCCTTCGTCATCGTCACCGAGATGACCCAGGACCACGCCATGATGATCCCGCTGATGATCGCCGCGCTCGTCGCCGACGCGGCCTCGAAGCTCGTCTGCCGGGGCGGCCTCTACCACGTGCTCGCCGAGCAGATCCTGGCCCGCGCCGACGCGTCCGCGAACCCCGTGCCGGCGCAGGGGGCAAGGGGGCGGAACGGTTGAGCTTGGCCCGAGTTGTCGCTCGATTCGCAATCCTCGACTCGGTTCGCCGGAGCTGACGCCATGACCCTCCTGAAATGGGCCCTCATCGCCTTCGTGATCTCGCTGATCGCGGGCGCCCTCGGTTTCACCGGCATCGCCTCCGGCGCGGCCTCGCTGGCGCGCATCCTGTTCGGCCTGTTCCTCGTGATCGCGATCATCATCGTGGTGGTCGCGTTCGTGATCGGTCAGGCGGTGTTCTGAGCGGTGTCGACGCTGCAGGGGCGGATCGCCCTCGTCACCGGCGCGACCTCGGGAATCGGCTACGAGACGGCCCTCGGCCTCGCCCGCGCCGGCCTGCGGGTCGGCCTCGTCGGCCGGGCGCAGGGCCGCGCCCGCGCCTCCGCCGAGGCGATCCGGCAGGCGGTGCCGGGTGCCGAGATCGACGTCTTCGTGGCGGATCTCTCGGCGCAATCCGAGATCCGGCGCCTCGCCGGCGCGGTGCGGGAGGCCTATCCGCGCCTCGACGTGCTGGTGAACAACGCCGGCGCCATCTTCGACCGGCGGGAGACGACGGTCGACGGGATCGAGCGGACCTGGGCGCTCGACCATCTCGGCTACGTGCTCCTGACCCTCGACCTCCTCGACCTCCTGAAGGCCACCGCCCGGGAGGCCGGCGAGGCCCGCATCGTCAACGTCGCTTCGGCCGCCCATGCCCGCGGGCGGATCGACGTCGACGACCTCGAGGGCAGGCGCGCCTACGGCGCCATCAAGGCCTA
>NZ_SMNT01000239.1 GCF_004348265.1 Methylobacterium segetis | reverse complement strand
TCCTCTCCTTCCTCGGCCTCGGCGTGCAGGAGCCGGGCACGAGCTGGGGCGTGCTGGTGGCGGAGGGCGCGCGCGCGATCGAGTCGGCGCCCTGGATGCTCGCCGGCCCGGCGAGCTTCCTCGTCGCGACCCTCGTCGCGCTGAACCTCCTCGGCGACGGCCTCGCCGACGCCCTCGATCCGCGGCAGGCGGGCTGAGCGCCGTCAGCGCGCCTCGACGAGGGCGGGATAGACCATGCGGACGCGGCGCCTCTCCTCGGGGATGTGCGTCGCGGGGCGGTCGCGGGCGGCGCGGGGCGCCGGCACCACGGCGAGGCTCACCTCGGTCGGGCGCAGGGCCCAGATCTCGGCGCCCGACAGCGCCACGGGCGCGCGCTGCCGCGCGAGCGTCGCGTCGGCGCCGTGGGTCGGCACCGCGGCGAGGCCGACGAGCGTTGTCGTCGTCAGCAGGGCGAGCCGGAAGCAGGGATGCAGGGCGGATGTCTTGCGAGCGTTCATGGGGGCGCAGCCGTTCGAGCGCCCTAGATGACCCGCGGACCGGTGAAGCCTCCGGCGTGCGAAGGCGATTCGCACAGGCTCGCCAACAGAGTTCCTGAGGGAGGGTAAACGGTCGATGTCGAGCCGAGCGGAAGGCAAGTCCGGCGCGCTGGCGCCCGAGCGCGTGCCGATGGGCACGGTGATCGACACCGACATCTCGGCGCGCCTCGACCGGCTGCCCTGGGGCCGCTTCCACGTCCTCGTCATCGTGGCGCTCGGCATCACCTGGGTGCTCGACGGCCTGGAGGTGACGCTGGCCGGCTCCCTCGTCGGGGCGCTCCGCCAGCCGCCCATGTCCTTCTCCGAGTTCGACGTGGGGCTCGCCGCGAGCTCCTACCTCGTCGGTGCCGTGACGGGCGCCGTCGGCTTCGGCTGGCTCACCGACCGGATCGGGCGCAAGAAGCTGTTCTTCATCACGCTGGCCCTCTACCTCGCCGCCACCGCCGCGACGGGACTGTCCTGGAATATCTGGAGCTTCTGCCTGTTCCGCTTCCTCACGGGGGCGGGCATCGGCGGCGAGTACACGGCGATCAACTCGACGATCCAGGAACTCGTCCCCGCCCGCGTCCGCGGCTGGACCGACCTCGTCATCAACGGCTCGTTCTGGATCGGGGCGGCGCTCGGTTCCTTCCTGTCGATCGTGGCCCTGCGCCCGGGGCTGATCGACCCGGCATGGGGCTGGCGCATCGCCTTCTTCGTCGGCGGCGGCATCGGCCTCGTCATCCTGCTCCTGCGCACCTGGATCCCCGAGAGCCCGCGCTGGCTCGTGACGCACGGCTACGCGGCCGAGGCCGACCGCGTCGTCTCGGGCATCGAGAAGCGCTTCACGGACGAGGGCGTCACCCTGCCGCCGATCGACGAGAGCAAGCGCCTCAGGCTCAGGACGCGCAGCCACACGCCCCTCTCCGAGGTGTTCGGGGCGATGTTCCACACGAGCCGGCGCCAGACCTTCGTGGGCCTCGCGCTCATGATCGCGCAGGCCTTCTTCTACAACGCCCTGTTCTTCACCTACGCGCTGGTGCTGGAGCGGTTCTACGGCGTGCCGGGCGACCATGTCGGCTGGTATCTCCTGCCCTTCGCGCTCGGCTCCTTCCTCGGGCCGCTCGTGCTCGGGCGCCTGTTCGACACGGTGGGGCGCCGCCCGATGATCGCCTTCACCTACGGTATCTCGGCCCTGCTGCTCGCGGGCGCCGGCTACCTGTTCCAGATCGGCGTGTTCGGGCCGGTCGGGCAGACGGCGGTCTGGATGGTGGTGTTCTTCTTCGCATCCGCCGCCGCCTCGTCAGCCTACCTGACGGTGGCCGAGACCTTCCCCCTCGAGATCCGGGCGCTCGCCATCGCGGCCTTCTACGCCATCGGCACGGGCATCGGCGGCGTCTCCGGCCCGCTCCTGTTCGGCACGCTGGTCGAGACGGGCTCGCGGGAGATGATCCTCGTCGGCTACCTGATCGGCGCCGCCCTGATGGCGGTGGCGGCGGTCGTCGGCGGGATCTACGCCACCGCCGCCGAGGGCAAGTCGCTGGAGAGCGTCTCGAAGCCGCTCGCGGCGGCGTGAGGGGACTGGAGGGCCATCTTCCTGTAACATGTTACGGAAGGAGTCGGCATGCCTCAGCGTGACGAGAAGCCACGATCCGCAGCCTCGCGCATGCTCACCTACCGGGAGCGGATGCGCGCCGCTGGTCTGCGGCCTCTCCAGATCTGGGTGCCGGATACCCGCGCACCCGGTTTCGCGGCGACGTGCCGTGCCCAGGCCGAGGCCATCGCGGCCGCCGACCCCGCCGGGGATGAAGCCCTCCGCTTCATCGAGGACACTTATCAGTGGCCGGAGGCGTGATCCGGCGGGGAGACCTGATCACCGTCGTGATCCCGGGTGAGTACGGCAAGCCGCGCCCGGCCGTCGTCGTCCAATCCGACCTCTTCTCGGCGCTGCCCTCGGCAACGATCTGTCCGCTGGCGACGACGCTGCGCCCGGACGCAGGCTTGCTTCGCCTGACGATGGAACCGTCGCCGTCGAACGGCTTGCGGCAAACCTCGCAAGTGGTCATCGACAAGATCACGACGATCTCGCAGCAGCGCGTCGGCGGAAGGATCGGGCGGGCCGACGATCATGTCATGGTCGCCGTGAACCGCGCTCTCGCCCTCCACCTCGGCCTGGCTTGAGCCGTCTACTCCGCCCGCCAGACCTGCCCGTGATACACGAAGGCCGCCCCCTCGCTCGCGAGCGCGGCGAGCCCGGTCAGGGCCGGGTCGTGGACCGTGATCACGCTCGTCGGGATCTCGGCCATCATCTGCGCGAACGGCGCCTTGCGCTCGAACGCCTCCCGGAACCCGCCCGCCTGCAGCACCCGCACGATGCGCGGTGCGATGCCGCCGCCGATATACACGCCGCCCGTGGCGAGGA
>NZ_SMNT01000238.1 GCF_004348265.1 Methylobacterium segetis | reverse complement strand
GTGCAGGACAACCTGGTCGAGTCGAACGAGACCGTCATTGCGAAGCTTGGTACGATCACCGGCGGCGGCACGCCGGGGGCGACGAGCTCCGCCACGGCCACGATCGTCGATGACGATGCCCTGGCTCCCCCGAGCTACACCATCGCGGTTGCACCAGCTTCGGTGGGCGAAGGCACTGGCACCAAGATCACCTACACAGTGAACCGCACCGGCGATCTGAGCCAGGCTGGATCGGTGGCGATCGACTTCTCTGGCAGCACCGCGACCAACAGCGACTATACGGTGGCTAATCTGCCCAGTAGTGGGGTGCTGAACTTCATCCCTGGGGCGAGCAGCGCCAGCTTCACGGTCACCCCGGTGCAGGACAACCTGGTCGAGTCGAACGAGACCGTCATTGCGAAGCTTGGTACGATCACCGGCGGCGGCACGCCGGGGGCGACGAGCTCCGCCACGGCCACGATCGTCGATGACGATGCCCTGGCTCCCCCGAGCTACACCATCGCGGTTGCACCAGCTTCGGTGGGCGAAGGCACTGGCACCAAGATCACCTACACAGTGAACCGCACCGGCGATCTGAGCCAGGCTGGATCGGTGGCGATCGACTTCTCTGGCAGCACCGCGACCAACAGCGACTATACGGTGGCTAATCTGCCCAGTAGTGGGGTGCTGAACTTCATCCCTGGGGCGAGCAGCGCCAGCTTCACGGTCACCCCGGTGCAGGACAACCTGGTCGAGTCGAACGAGACCGTCATTGCGAAGCTTGGTACGATCACCGGCGGCGGCACGCCGGGGGCGACGAGCTCCGCCACGGCCACGATCGTCGATGACGATGCCCTGGCTCCCCCGAGCTACACCATCGCGGTTGCACCAGCTTCGGTGGGCGAAGGCACTGGCACCAAGATCACCTACACAGTGAACCGCACCGGCGATCTGAGCCAGGCTGGATCGGTGGCGATCGACTTCTCTGGCAGCACCGCGACCAACAGCGACTATACGGTGGCTAATCTGCCCAGTAGTGGGGTGCTGAACTTCATCCCTGGGGCGAGCAGCGCCAGCTTCACGGTCACCCCGGTGCAGGACAACCTGGTCGAGTCGAACGAGACCGTCATTGCGAAGCTTGGTACGATCACCGGCGGCGGCACGCCGGGGGCGACGAGCTCCGCCACGGCCACGATCGTCGATGACGACGGAACAACGAAAAAAATCGCCCTGACCTTCGACGACGGACCGGATCCGACCTGGACACCGCAGGTCCTCGCAGTTCTTAAGGCCGAAGGGGTGAAAGCCACGTTCTTCGAGCTCGGAGAGATGGTCAACGCCTATCCCGAGCAGTCGAGGGCCGTCTTGGCCGATGGGCACCAGCTCGCGAACCACACCTTCGATCACCAAGATCTGGCGCTGCTGAGTGACGCGCAGATCCAGACCGAGATCCAGAACACCCAGAACGCAATTTTCAACACGACCGGGACGCGGCCAGTCTATCTCCGTCCACCCTATGGCAGCATCGACCAGCAGGCCGAGACCATCATCGAGAGGGACGGGCTGAAGACCGTGCTTTGGACGGTCGACCCGGAAGACTGGAATACGCCTGGAACCAACACGATCATACAGAGAGTGATGAGCCAAGCGTCCGACAACGGGATCATCCTGATGCATGACGGTGGCGGGAACCGCTCGCAAACCGTCGATGCCCTCGACAACATCATCGACGGGCTGCGCGCCCAGGGGTACGAGTTCGTCACCCTCGACAAGGTACCGCTGCCCCCGTGGGACCTGTTTGCCTGATCTTCGAGAGCGCAGCTCAGGTTAACCGCTTTGCAACTCGCAGCGAGCCGGCGCAATAGGCGAGCGCAAGTCCAAAGACGCATTCCCGGCCAGCGGACGCCTGCAACGTCCGCTGGCGCTGTTTCCCGTCCGCTCCGCTCCCATCGCGGCCATTCGGCGGCCGTCACCCGCGTCTCGATCCATGGGGGCTGCTCTGGGTCAGCGCTCGCGCCGGTAATGCATGGCGACCGCGCCATTGCGGAGCGGCTTCGCCGAGACCAACGCCAGCCGTCGCGTGCTGGGCAGCCCGCCCTGGTACAGGGTCGGGCCGTGGCCAGCGATCCTGGGATGGACGAGGAGCCTGTACTCGTCGATCAGATCCAGCCGGTCCAGCTCGGTCGCGAGCTTGCCGCTACCGAGGAGC
>NZ_SMNT01000237.1 GCF_004348265.1 Methylobacterium segetis | reverse complement strand
TCTGCCGGTCTAGATCAGGCGTCGACGCCCCGCAGCGGGTGCGCGGCGAAGAAGTCGAGCATGGCGCGCGAGGCGTCGGGTCCCTGCGGATCGGTGTAGCTGCCCGCCGCGGAGCCGCCCGACCACGCATGGCCGAGGCCGCGCACCCGCCAATCCTCCACCACGACCCGGCCCGCCGCATCCGCGTAGCGGGTGCGGGTGTACGAGCGCCCGTCGCCGTGGACGGACCGGCTCTCGGCGTGCAGCGAGCCGGCTCCCGCCTGGGCCAGGACCTGATCGGCGTTGCGCGGGCTCACCGTGCCGTCCTCGTCGCCGTGGAACACGATGGTCGGCACGCGCAGGCCCTCGGCCGGGGCGCCGAAACCCGTCGGGGCGTTCTGGCCGGGCGCGCCGACCTGCATGGCCATGAGCGCCGAGGAGAGGTCGCGCGCGCAGCCGGCGGCGAGGCCCGAATGCACCCCCACTGCGGCGTAGAGATCGGGATAGGCCTGCGCGATGTTGGCCGCGGCCGCCCCGCCCGCCGAGAGGCCAGCGATGTAGACGCGCTTCGGATCAATCGGGCACTCGTCCAGGATCGCCCGGGTCAGGCCTGCGATGATCGCCGCCTCGCCCGCCTCCCGGCCCTGGTCGCCGGGCTGGAACCAGTTCCAGCAGCGCTGGCCGTTCGCCCGCGCGCTCTGGGCCGGGTAGGCGACGTAGAACCCCTCCGTCTCGGCCAGGACGTTCATGTTGGTGCCGGCCGCGAAATCGTCGGGCGACTGCGTGCAGCCGTGCAGCATCACGACGAGGCAGGCGCCGGCCGCCGGATGGCTCGGGATGAACAGCTTGTAGTCGCGCGCGCCTCTTCGAGCTCGGTGCGGCGGATCGGCCGGAGCCCGACCTCGACGCTCTTGCGGGCGACCGACTGCCGGGTAATCTCGGCATGGCGCTCGATCTCGCGGCGGATCGCCGTGCGGATGAAGTCGCTCCGGTTGCCGTAGACCCTCTCCGTGACGAGGAGGTCGATGTGGCCGAGATCGACGAATCCGAGATTGATCGTGATCTTCTCGCTCTCGGCCGTGCGGGCGGCTGGGCGTGGGCGGGGTATCAGATCGAGCATCGCTGTGACGGGTCCATCCATCGACCATCCGTGTGGATGGTATATGGGCCGTTTTTTGTGCGATGCAATGAATTATTTGCTGCGACGCAAAAAAGCCGTCAGGCGCTGCCCTCCTCGCCGATGTAGTCGCGCCAGATCGCGTTGGCCCCGAGGCTTGCCAGGAAGGCCTCGTGGCGCCCCTGCTCCTCCGGTGTGAGGCGGGGGCGGACCTTGCGCAGGCCGACGGGCACCGGCTCGCCGCCCTCCTCCTCGACGGCGACCGCCTCTTGCACCTCGACCACGCCGAGGCCGAGGCTCGTCTGCTTGCCCCCGAGGAGCTCGATGTAGACCTCGGCCAGGATCTGCGCGTCGAGGAGCGCCCCGTGCTTGGTGCGCCGCGTCGTGTCGATGCCGTAGCGGTTGCAGAGGGCGTCGAGGTTGTTGGCCGCGCCCGGATGCTTGCGCCGGGCCATGATCAGGGTGTCGACGACCGCCTCCAGATCGATGGCGGGCGGCGCGGCGGCGCCGAGGCGCGCGAATTCCGCGTTGATGAAGCCGACGTCGAAGGGCGCGTTGTGGATCACGAGCCGGCTGTCGCCGCAGAAGGCGCGGAACTCGTCCACGATTTCGGCGAAGACGGGCTTGTCGGCGAGAAAGGCGTCCGAGAGACCGTGGACCGCGAAGGCGCCCTCGGAGACCGCCCGCTGCGGGTTGATGTAGCGGTGGAAGGTGCGGCCGGTCTGGATGTGGTTGAGGAGTTCGACGCAGCCGATCTCGATCAGCCGGTCGCCCCCCTTGGCGTCGGTGCCGGTGGTCTCGGTGTCGAGGACGATCTCGCGCAGCATGGGGGGTCTCGGGGATGACAGCGATGCCCCCCAAGAGGAGCGGCGGAACGGCTAAGCTGGAGTTAACCCGCAGCGCGCTCGCGCCTGCGTGACGGCTCCGGAACCGGATGCCCCAGTTCCCGCGCCATCTCGATCCAG
>NZ_SMNT01000236.1 GCF_004348265.1 Methylobacterium segetis | reverse complement strand
GTTGCGGGCCTCCAGGCTGCCGATGGCGGCCGCGCGCGCGAACCACGCGTAGGCGGCGCCCGCGTCGCGCGGCACGCCCGTCCCGTCGAGATGCATCTGGCCGAGCATGAGTTGCGCCGCGCGGAATCCCTTGCCGGCCGCGAAGCGGATCCAGGACGCCGCCTCCTGCGGGCGCCGCGCGAACAGGGCGCGCCAATCGGCCTCCGAATGCCGGTGCAGATCCCAGACGTTCGGGGCCGCGCCGCAGATCCCGCTTCCCGCGCGGGCAGCTGATCCGGAAGGTGGCACGTCCGATCCCACGCCCGAGCCGTCGATCCCGCGAGCAGACCCCGGCGGGCCGCATTCAGCGGCCGCAATACCATGCATTGCACAGATGAAAAGCATCGATTGCGGGTAATCGACCGCAGTTCAGAATGATTTCAAACTCGATTTAGAGCAAATCTAAAATGTTGCGCTTGTGTATCTTTCGCTGAAAACCGCAGGATAACCGTTGCATCCGCCGGCAGAGTTTCACTAAGGACGGTCATTCAGCGGAGACTATCGGTGATGCGTGCCCAACTATCGATGAGGGACACGGGCGGATCGAATGCGGTCGGCCTCGGACTCGCGGCGACGCTCGGCGCCTTCGTGCCGTTCGACGCGGAGGCGCAGGACGTCGCCGCCGACCTGCCGCTCCTCAGCGTCGAGGGCTTCCGCCTGAGCGACCCCAACGTGCTGAACGAAGGCACCGGCCTCTCGCGGCTCCCCGGCCGCATCCAGGACACGCCGCAGGCGATCAGCGTCGTCCCGGGCGAGGTCATCCGGCAGCAGCAGGCGACCACCCTGGAGCAGGCCCTGCGCAACGTGCCGGGCATCACGGTCTCGGCGGGCGAGGGCAATGGCGGCCTCAACGGCGACCAGTTCCGCATCCGGGGCTTCCAGGCCAAGAACGACGTCTATCTCGACGGCCTGCGCGATTTCGGCGTCTACGCCCGCGACAGCTTCAACATCCAGGACGTGGTGGTCATCAAGGGCCCGGCCTCGGAGACGCTCGGCCTCGGCACCGCGGGCGGCGCCATCAACATCGTCTCGAAGCGGGCGGGGCTGACCGATTTCACGACGATCGACACGCTCGGCGGCAGCGGGCCGACAGCCCGGGGCACCTTCGACATCAACCGCCGCATCGACGAGACCACCGCGATCCGCCTCACCGGCATGGTCCATCGCCAGGACGTGCAGGACCGCGACCTCGTGAAATCCGACCGGGCCGGCTTCGCCGCCTCGCTCGGCTTCGGCCTCGGCACGGACACGACCTGGCACCTCAACTACTTCTACCAGCACAGCGAGCGCACGCCCGATTACGGCGTGCCGACCGTGCTGCGCCCGGGCGCCCGCAACGCCCTGCCGATCACCGAGTTCGGGCTGGCGCGCAACACCTCCTACGTGCGCACCAGCGACCGCGACGTCGCGGATGTCCACCTCCTCACCTCGCTGATGAAGTGGGAGGTCGCCCCCTGGCTGACCGTGACCAACGATTCCCGGCTCTCGTTCTACGACCGGAACTTCTCGACCACCGCCGCGATCTGCACCGGCACCTGCGTCACCGACTTCTTCGCGGGCCGCAATCCCTTCGTGACCTATAGCGCGGGCGGCGGCCAGACGTTCGGACAGGACGCCTGGGGCGCGCAGAACGTCACGACGGCCATCGCCAAGTTCCACACCGGCTTCCTGCGCCACGAGGTCGTGACCGGGCTCGACCTGTTCTACCAGGACGACGACCGCATCAACTACCAGGTGCTCGGAACGCGCCCGAACCAGCGCCTGCTGACCCCGCTCCACGATCAGGTCGGCTACTCGCTGGTGCCGAACCCGGCCAGCCGCCGCCTGACGCAAGGCGCCAATCTCGGCGCCTTCTTCAGCGACCGGGTCTGGCTGACCGAGCAATTCTCGATCCTGGGCGGCGTGCGCGTCGACCGCTTCGTCAGCAGCTACACCGCCACCAACGCGAACGCCGTCTTCACCCCCTCCGTGATCGCCCCCTCGACCGGGGTCAGCCCGAAGGTCAGCGGCATCTGGCAGCCGACGCCCGAGCAGACCTACTACGTCTCCTATTCGCGCGGCTTCTCCCCGCAGGGGCAGTACGTGGCGAACTCGACGGGCATCGAGATCCCGAACGCCGCCGCGCTGAAGCCCGAGGAGAGCGACCTCTACGAGGTCGGCGCCAAGGTCAGCGTGCTCGGCGGCCGCCTCGGCCTCGCCGCGGCGCTGTTCCGGATCGACAAGAGCAACAGCTTCGACATCGATCCCGTCACGGGCAGCATCATCAACGGCGCCCTCGACGCGGGCGAGCGCCGCCGGGTCGACGGGTTCGAGGCCTCGATCACCGGCAAGCTCAGCGAGGAGTGGAACATCATCGCCGGCTACACCCACCTCGACGGGACGGTCCTGTCCGGCGTCAATGCGGGCCGGGTCGCGCCCTTCGTGCCCGCCAACGCCTTCACCCTCTGGACGACCTACGACCTGACGGCCCTCGGCCGCTCGTGGTGGAACCTGCCGGGGAAGATCACGGTCGGCGGCGGAGTGACCTTCGACGACGGCTACTTCCCGGCGAGCGACAAC
>NZ_SMNT01000235.1 GCF_004348265.1 Methylobacterium segetis | reverse complement strand
AGGCACCGTAGGCCTTGCCGTCGACGCTGTAGATGAAGCTGCCGCCCGTCTCCACGCCCGTCGTCAAGAGCCGGGGATCGGTGGTCAGGCGGTCCCCCGGAGTGCCGGTATCGTTCGCGAGAGCCAGCGTCGGGACGCCCGGCGCCGACGTGTCGAGGGTGAAGCTCAGGTAGCCGGCCTCCGAGACGTTGCCCGCGGCATCGGTGTGCTTGACCGAGACCGTGTGCTCGCCGTCCATGAGGGAGGCGGGCATGTAGGCGTTGGAATAGGTCCCGCCGTCGACACTGTAGGTGTAGGTGCCGCCGGTCTCGGAGGTCACGACCGCGAGGCTCGCGTCCTTCGTCATCCTGTCGCCGGGCAGGCCGGTATCGTTGGCGAGCCTGACGACGGGCGCGTCCGGAGCCGTCCGGTCGAGGACGAAGCTGAGGACGCCGTCCTCGGAGACGTTGCCAGCGGCGTCGGTGTGATGGACCCGCACGGTGTGCGCGCCATCCGCGAGGTCGCTCTCGTCATAGACCGCGACGAAGCCGTGCCCGTCAATGCTGTAGGCGAGGCTGCCCCCGATCTCCCCGGCCGTGACCGTGATCTCGGCATCGCTCGTGACGCGGTCGTTGGCCGAGGCACCGGTATCGTGGTCGAGGGCGACGACGGGCTTGGCCGGCGGCGTGGTGTCGATGGTGACGCTGATCGGCAGGCTCTTGCCGGTATTGCCGGCGCCGTCGGTGCCGGAGGCGGTGACGACGTGCTCGCCCTCGCCCGAGATCTGCACGTCCGCCTTCCAGGCCCCGTCCGGGCCGGACTTCGTCGAGCCGATCTCCCGGCCGTTGTCGAGGATGTGCACGGTGATCCCGGCATCGGCCGGACCGACCGAGCCCGAGAGCGAGAGGAGACCCGCCTTCGTCGGAGCGCCGGCGGCGGCCAGGGTCACGCCGGGCGCGACCGCGTCTCCGTCGCCCTCGGGGCGGCTGTCGCCGTCGACGTCGCCGATATGGTGCTTGGCGTAGCCGACCTGCACGCCGAGGCTGTCGCCGGTGAACTTCGCCCGCACCGCCGCCACATCCTCGTCGGTGAAGGCGATGGCGAGCGCCGGCGCGGTCTCGCCCTGCGCCACGCGGCTCACCGCCGCGACGCCGACGAGGAACGCCATGCCGTCCGCCGCCGTCGCCTGGGCTGCGACGAGGGCGTTGTGGCCGTTGAGCAAGGCCTCGACGTCGGACGCGAAGGTGGACGGCGGCAGGTAGCGGTCGACCAGGGCGTGCACCGTCGCCGGGTCTGAGAGGTCGAACGGCTGGCCCGTCGCGATCATCTCGACGATGTCGTGCATCGGGTTCGCGTAGGGGAGCGCCGCCTGGAGGAGGGCGACGGTGTTGAGGATCTGCGAGGCCGCGACGAACAGGTGCTCGTAGAGGGCGATCTGCTGGGGCGTCGCGCCCTCCTTCAGCATGCCCGCGATCGGGTCGATCTGGGTGACGTCGACCCCGGCACCGAGGCCGAGCGCACCGCGCAGCTCCGTCTGGGCGGAGCTGAGATTCGCACCGAGCCCCATCAGCTCGACGAGGATCGTGGTGAGGGGAGACACCACCGTCGAGCCGGCCGGCGCCTTGAAGACGCCGTTGAAGGCGAGGTTCGTGGCCGTATCGAGTGCGCCCGGGCCGCCGGTGGCGACGATGGCCCCGGGCTTGCCGACGAGGGTGAAATGGCCGCTCGCGTCGGTCGTCGTCTGGGCCTCGAAGCTCTGGCGGACACCATCGTTGTTCGAGTCCATGAAGACGGTGGCGCCGGCGATGTAGCCGTCCTGGAGCGAGCCGCTGATCACGGCCTGCGAGCCGGGGGCGGGGTGCACCACGTTCAGGGTGAAGACGTCGGTGACCGTGAGCGGCGTCC
>NZ_SMNT01000234.1 GCF_004348265.1 Methylobacterium segetis | reverse complement strand
TCCAGGGCTTCCTGTTCAGCCCGCCGCGGCCGGCCCGCGAGGTCGGCGAGATGCTGGCGGGCCTGCGCCGGCGGGCCGCGCAGGAGGCTGCCCAGGAGGGCGCCCAGGAGGCTGCCCAGGAGGCTGCCCAGGAGGCCGCGGCCGCCTGAACCCCGGACTTCCCCTGAGACTTCCCCTGCGACTTGCCCCGCTCTTTGCCCGGCTGCTTGCCCTGCTACTTGCCCTGGAGCGCCTTCGCGACGCCGGCGAGGCGCCGGGCGGCCTTGCGCGCGGGCGCGTCGACCGCGTCCAGGAACAGGATGCCGGCCATGACGGAGGCGACCGTGAGGAGGAACTGGGCCAGCGCGTGGGACATCGACCGGGCTCTCGTGATTCGGCTGAGGCGCACCCGTTCTGCCGGGCACTGCCGACACGATTCAATCGGAACAGGGTGAACGCGGGGTAACCGGAGGGCCGGCGGCGCGTTTTCCCGGGCCGGTGCGCCCCGGATGCCACGCTCCGCCGGACGGCCCTAGACGCCCCGGCCGGCGGCCTCGCGGGCGACGGCGCGCTGGCCGATGTCGCGGCGGCAGAACCCCTCCGGCCAGTCGATCCGCGCGACCGCCGCGTAGGCGCGGGCCTGCGCCTCGGCCACGCTCTCGCCGAGGGCGGTGACGGCGAGGACGCGGCCCCCGTCGGCGAGCAGCCGGTCGCCCTCGGCGCGGGTGCCGGCCTGGAAGACGAAGGCGGCGTCGCTCGCCGCCGCCTCCGCGACCCCGCGGATCTCCGATCCCCGCACCACCGTGCCCGGATAGCCCGCCGCCGCCATCACCACGGTGAGCGCGGCCCGGTGCGGGTCGAATTCGAGGGCGACGCCGGAGAGGTCGCCGTCGCAGGCCGAGAGCAGGGCGGGGACGAGGTCCGAGGCGAGGCGCGGCATCAGCACCTGGGCCTCGGGATCGCCGAAGCGGGTGTTGTACTCGATGAGCTTCGGCCCCTCCTCGGTCAGCATCAGCCCGGCATAGAGGATGCCGGTGAAGGGGGTGCCCCGCTCGCGCATGCCCCGGAGGGTCGGCGCGATGATCGTGTCCATCACGGCGCGCTCGATCTCCGGCGTCACGATGGCGGCGGGCGAGTAGGCGCCCATGCCGCCGGTATTCGGCCCCCGGTCCCCGTCGAAGACGCGCTTGTGGTCCTGGGCGGTGCCGACCGGAATGGCGCGGGTGCCGTCGCAGAGGGCGAAGAAGCTCGCCTCCTCGCCGACGAGGCATTCCTCGATCACGACCTCGGCGCCGGGCTCGGAGAGCAGGGCGCGCAGGGCGGCCTCCGCCTGGTCGAGGGTGTCGGCCACGGTGACGCCCTTGCCGGCGGCGAGCCCGTCCGCCTTGACGACGATCGGCGCGCCCCGCTCGCGCAGGTAGGCGAGGGCCGGATCGAGCGCGGAGAAGCGGGCGAAGGCGGCGGTGGGAATGCCGTAGGCGGCGCAGAGATCCTTGGTGAAGCCCTTGGAGCCTTCGAGCCGGGCGGCGGCCCTCGTCGGCCCGAAGGCCCGGATGCCGGCCTCCGTCAGATCGTCCACGAGGCCCGCGACGAGGGGCGCCTCGGGCCCCACCACCACGAGGCCGATCCCCTCCTGCTCGCAGAAGGCGCGGACCGCCGCGTGGTCCGAGACCGCGAGATCGGGCCGGTTCTCGCCGTGCTGGGCCGTGCCGGGATTGCCGGGCGCGGTGAACAGGCGGGTGCAGAGCGGGCTCTTGGCGAGCGCGAAGGAGAGGGCGTGCTCGCGCCCGCCCGAACCGATCAGAAGGATGTTCATGGGACCGGGGTTTTCCTCAAAAACCGGCCCGGAGGAAAGGAGAATCCGACACGGCGCGCGAGGTCGTGCACGGGAACGGCACTCCGGGGCCGCGGTTTCCCCGCCTGGGGATGGAGGGCGCCCATGGAGCAGGCAGGCGGGCGAGGGCCGCTCACGATCGAGCGGGCCGCGAGCCTCACCCAGACGCTCGCCATCGTCGCGGCCGGGGCCTGGGCGGTCTACACCTTCATCTACGAGGCCCGGATCAAGCCGGGCCTGGAGCCGCCCGCCGTGTCGGTGAAGACCGACCTCGTGAAGGCCGGCGAGCGCGGCGACCGGATCGCGATCCGCTCCACCCTCACCCGCACCAATGTGGGGCATACCGGCGTGCGCATCCTCGGCCTCACCTACAACGTGGTCGGGATCAGCGCCCGCTTCGGCACGGATCCCGGCCGGGAGGGGGCCTTCGCGGCGAGCCTTGCGGGCTCGGCCAGCGTCGGCGCGGCGCGCGACTACGCGCTCGGGGAGCCGGGCAGCGTGATCCTGCGCCACGGCACCCTGTTCGAGGGCGCGACGGAGGGGCCGGCCGAGCCCTCCGACCTCAACCCGGGCGAGACGGTCTCGCGCGATCTCATCCTCTACGCCGACCGTACGCAGTTCGATTTCCTGCGCGTCGAGGTGAGCCTCGCCTACGCCAAGAGCGACGAGCCGCCCGTGCCCCTGCGCTTCGAGGCGGGGCCGGGCGGTCGCCTGTCGCTTCAGCCGCGGGCCGATTG
>NZ_SMNT01000233.1 GCF_004348265.1 Methylobacterium segetis | reverse complement strand
TTGGAGGAAAGCGCGGCGCAACTCGTCGAAGGAGCCGATCAGGGCCAGGTTGACGGGATCGCCGGGCAGGCCATCGCCGGTAAGCGTGTAGGACGGGACTTGGCCCCGGTTGAGGATGTACGCGCCGAGCCTGATCGCGCGCGGCAGGATCAGGTAGGCAGCGGCGGCGTAGGTGGATGCCAGCGCCAGGACGAGCGGAAGGCGCCGATCGGCGACATCATAGAACAGCACCAAGATCAGCCAGACTGTCACCAGTCCCAGAACCGCAATCAGCAGGCGCTGACCCAGCAGCTTCAGACGTTTCACGGGGCAGCTCCTCCGAACGCCAACCTCCGCCTGTGTTTAACTGGCTTGTTTCAGTCCGCCGCCCGTCCGGATCCTGCGTCATGGGCGGTGAACGCCGGCAAATGCTAACGCAGGAATGCTTTTCATCTCGGCGGCGTAGCGTTCAGCTGCCGGGAGGTCGCGGCTCTGGCGGATCTCCGCACGACGTGAATGGCCCAGACGCACTTACCTTGAGGGTTGCAAGCGGTCGCGGAGGACGTCGGCGGCTTGGCGCACGTCCTCCGCTGCCACATCTGAGCATTACTTTGCTATCGCCGTCCTGGCGGCCTGGATCTTTGCCTTGACTGCCTCAAGGTTGAAACTCGCGCCCTTCTGCATCGGTGGGAACTCGACGGCGGTCATGGCGAGCTTCTCCACCTCCTGCTGGACGAATACGTAGCGCCAGAACTCGTACAGGAACCAGCTCATGTAGTTCTGCGCCCCGGCCTTGGTCCCCTCGTCCGGCCAGCCCGTGCGCTCGAAGGGATCGAGCCGCAGGTTGGTTATGTAGGGTATGTCGGGCTTGGACTTGTCTCCCACCCATCCGCGGGGCTGGTCGATGAAGCGGTACTTGTAATCGCCGATCCGGACGGCTCCCAACTCGCTCTCACCGAAATACCAGATTTCGTTGCGCTTCGACGGGCCCTTGCCCGTGATCATGTCCAGCTGATTGTAGCCGTCCAGGTGCACCTTGTAGGTCCGGTCGCCGATCTGCTTGCCCTTCTTCAGCTCCTCGGTGATATCCGGGTTGCCCGCTGCTGCGACGAGCGTCGCAAACCAGTCGAGACCGGAGATGACGCCGTTCTCGACCGTGCCGGCTGGAACCTTGCCAGGCCAGCGGATCATGGCCGGCGCGCGGAAGCCACCTTCCATGACCGTGCCCTTGGACTGCGCGAAGGGTGTCTGCCCGCCGTCCGGCCAGGTGAACACCTCCGTGCCGTTGTCCGTCGTGAAGACCACGATGGTGTTGTTGTCGATTCCTAAGTCCGTCAGCTTCTTCATCACCGCGCCGACGACGTCGTCGAGCTGGGCCATGCCGGCTTCCTGGATGCTCCAGCCATTCTGGGAGTTGCGCATGCCCTGGTACTTCGGCGACAGGTGCGTGGTGACGTGCATGCGGGTCGGGTTGAGCCAGACGAAGAACGGCTTGCCGTCGGCCTTGGCCTTGTCGATGAAGGCGAGCGCCAGGTCGCGGATCTCCTCGTCCACAGTCTCCATCCGCTTCGGGTAAAGCGTCCCGGCATCCTCAATGCGCTGCTTGCCGATTCTGCCCCAGCGCGGGTCTTCCGCGGGATCGTCGACGCTGGTCGCCCACGAATGAACCATGTTGCGTGGGCCGACCCTGTTCACCAGCTCCTGCGGATAGGCGGGATGAGCCGGGTCCTCCATCGCGTCGAGGTGATAGAGATAGCCGAAGAACTCGTCGAAGCCGTGCACCGTCGGCAGGAACTCGTTCTTGTCGCCGAGGTGGTTCTTGCCGAATTGGCCGGTGGCGTAGCCCATGCCCTTCAGCGCAGTGGCAATGGTCACGGCCTCTGCCGGAATGCCGATGGCGGCGCCAGCCTGACCGACCGTGGTCATGCCGGTGCGGATCGGCAGCTCGCCGGTGATGAAGGCCGCGCGCCCCGCCGTGCAGCTCGCCTCCGCGTAGTAGTCGGTGAACAGCATGCCCTCGCTGGCGATCCGGTCCAGATTGGGCGTCCGTCCTGCCATCATGCCGCGGTGATAGGCGCCGATGTTCCAGATGCCGATGTCGTCGCCCATGATGACGAGGATGTTCGGTTTCTGCCCGGCCGCCTGTTGCTGCTGGGATTGTGACTGGGCCTGTGCGGGCGTGGTCGGGGCGTTCGAGACCAGCGCGGCAGCTGCGAGGGCCGACGTCCCGGTGAGAAGCATGTTACGGCGGCTCAGCCTGCCATCTGCTTGCAGGTTCGCTGAATTCTCTTCGCAGGCACGGTCATGATTCATGATCGCCTCCTCTCACGCGCGATGCACCGGAAGCCGATGTGACTGGTGGAGCTGTCGACCGGCTGCGGGTGGCGCGCAGCCGGGCGGTAGCGGCGGCAGTAATTCGGAGCGCAGAGATGTGAGCCGCCCTTCAGGACGCGGCGGGGAATGCGAATCGCGGGCAGGCAGGGGTCGTAGCTGCCTGCCTCGCGCCCGCCCCGAGGATTCTCCGGAACGCAGCAGGCCTTGGACGAATTCGCCGAGTGCTGCGGGGCGAAAAAGTCGGCTG
>NZ_SMNT01000232.1 GCF_004348265.1 Methylobacterium segetis | reverse complement strand
AATGTCCGAGCCCGTTCGGCTTTTCACGGAGCGGCCGTAGGCCTGAAACCTTCTCCGAGCCGGAGCATCCAAGGGTCCGTCGATCGAGGTGGCCGCCTCAAGGCGATGGCATCCAGGCGGACGGGCTCGGGATCCGGAGAGACATTCACGGCCCGAAACGGAAGGATCGGAGGAGAGCACGATGCATGTGCCAGCGGCGGCATTGGTTGAGGCCGCAGCCTTCACGCTCGGATGTATCGCGATCCACAGGATGCGCCGGCATGCGCTGCGTCTGACGAAAGTCCTGGTGGTGGTGCTGATTGCGGTCGCCCTCGTCTGCATCATGGTGGATACCCTGCTCCACCCGGGGGCCGTGGCCGACGAGTACGACATGCTGTCCGCTCTCGAGGATGCGCGCTGATCGCGCCTCCTGAGTCGCTCGCAGCGTCCGCGAGGCGTTGCGGCGACGTCAGTCCGGGTTGGGGCTGTGATACGCGCTCCGGCGACGATTCTGGCTCCGCCCGCCTCGGCTTCAGCGTTCGGCTCTCGCGGATGTCCCGACCTGCCTGCAGAGAACCCTGCCTTGGGCGCGCGTCAGGGATCGTCGACCTTCGGCATGACGATCGAAGAGGTCCGCGGCATCGTCGCGGCTCACGATCGTCCCGCCACCGCAGGGCGGCAGAGGGCGCCGGCAGGGTGTTCGGCCAAGGCGCCTCTACTTGATACCCAACGATCCGAAACGCGCTCCGACCGGCATCGCCGCGCGCGGATCCCGGGCGAGCCCGGCCCAGCACCAGGACAGGCCGGCAGCCAGCAGATCGCAGGAGACGAACAATCCGATCGCCCAAAGCCCGGACCAGGGCCATTGCTGAATGATGGCCATCCCGAGCAGCACCGAGATCAAAGCCAACAGAATGACCGCGGCGCGGGAGGTCTTCACCTCGTGGATGACGGCCCAGACAGCCCTGGCGATACCCGATGCGATCAGGACGAGGCCCAGCACCAAGGTCAGGGCGACCGAGGCCTGAAGGGGCTGCAAGACCGCGTACAGGCCGCCAGCGACATACAGCGCGCCGGCCAGGATTCGAGCCGCGCGGGAGTGCCAGGGCTCGCGCGTCTGGGCCACGGCTTCGATGATCTCCGCCGGACCTGCGATCAGCAGCAGCACGCCGTACCAGAGCGTGCTGGCGACGGTGAACGCCACCGTCATGTACAGGCCCGCCACCCCCAGGACGAGGAGAACGGCGCCCGCGGCCGTGAACCACCATCGGCTGGGACGCGCGCCAACGTTCTGATTCCTCAAGGCCGCCACGTCGCTCATGCGCCGCCTCCCTGGAACATGCCGCCGCAATCTACACGGGCAGCGAACCCACGCTTGATCCGACGAGACGGATGCCGGTCGGGAGCGATCGGCGGACGGTCACGATCGAGCCAGGCGAGATCGGTCGCGCGTCGCAGGCGGGCAAGGACGCACAGGCCAGGCGCGACGGCTGACGAAGCCGGCACCTGCGCTCGAACTCGGTTGGCCCGAACCGCGTACCGGCCCCGTATCGGAGGCACGCATGGCTCCCGCCCCCGCCCGGCAGGATTCCGACCCGCTCCTCATCGACCTTGCGCTGCAGGGCGGGGGCGCGCACGGCGCCTTCACCTGGGGCGTTCTCGATCGCTTGCTCGACGAGCGCCGGTTGGAGATCGAAGCGATCTCCGGCACCTCGGCCGGAGCCATGAACGCCGCGGTCCTGGCTCATGGCTACGGGAAGGACGGGCCGGCCGGAGCGAAGGCCGCGCTTGAAAACTTCTGGCGACAGGTCTCCGATGCCGCGAGGTTCAGCCCGTTCCGCCGCGGCCCGTTGGACGTCCTGCTGGGGCGCTGGAGCCTCGACCATTCGCCGCTCTTCGCCGCCATGGACATGATGGCGCGCGTCGTCTCGCCGTACGATCTCAATCCGGCCGGCGCCAATCCGCTTCGCGCGATCCTCGCGGACACGATCGATTTCGAAGGCCTGACCCGCAGCCCGATCAAGCTGTTCGTCACCGCGACGAACGTCCAGAGCGGCCGAGGACGCGTGTTCCGCAACGCCGACCTCACTCCCGACGTGCTGCTGGCCTCCGCCTGCCTGCCGACGCTGTTCCAAGCGGTCGTGATCGACGGCGACGCCTACTGGGACGGAGGTTATGCCGGCAACCCCACGATGACGCCGCTCATCCGCGATTGCGACTCCCAGGACACGATCCTGGTTCAGATCAATCCGATCGATCGGCCGGGACCGCCAACCTCGGCCCGGGAGATTACCAACCGCCTCAACGAGGTGTCGTTCAACGCCGTCCTGATGAAGGAACTCAGGATGATGGCGCTGCTCAAGCACGTGGCCAGCCCGAGCGACGACGAAGGCGCGCGATGGGCGCGGATGCGCATCCACCGGATCTCCAGCGCGATGATGCTGGAGCTCGGCTCCTCATCCAAGCTCAATGCCGAATGGCCGTTTCTCGTCCTGCTTCGCGACGAGGGGCGACGGGCAGCCGCCGATTTCCTGGGCCGTCATCACGTCGACCTCGGCCGGCGCTCGTCTCTCGACCTCGATGGCTTTCTCCACGGGATCTGATCGATGGGGCT
>NZ_SMNT01000231.1 GCF_004348265.1 Methylobacterium segetis | reverse complement strand
GTTGCGGGCCTCCAGGCTGCCGATGGCGGCCGCGCGCGCGAACCACGCGTAGGCGGCGCCCGCGTCGCGCGGCACGCCCGTCCCGTCGAGATGCATCTGGCCGAGCATGAGTTGCGCCGCGCGGAATCCCTTGCCGGCCGCGAAGCGGATCCAGGACGCCGCCTCCTGCGGGCGCCGCGCGAACAGGGCGCGCCAATCGGCCTCCGAATGCCGGTGCAGATCCCAGACGTTCGGGGCCGCGCCGCAGATCCCGCTTCCCGCGCGGGCAGCTGATCCGGAAGGTGGCACGTCCGATCCCACGCCCGAGCCGTCGATCCCGCGAGCAGACCCCGGCGGGCCGCATTCAGCGGCCGCAATACCATGCATTGCACAGATGAAAAGCATCGATTGCGGGTAATCGACCGCAGTTCAGAATGATTTCAAACTCGATTTAGAGCAAATCTAAAATGTTGCGCTTGTGTATCTTTCGCTGAAAACCGCAGGATAACCGTTGCATCCGCCGGCAGAGTTTCACTAAGGACGGTCATTCAGCGGAGACTATCGGTGATGCGTGCCCAACTATCGATGAGGGACACGGGCGGATCGAATGCGGTCGGCCTCGGACTCGCGGCGACGCTCGGCGCCTTCGTGCCGTTCGACGCGGAGGCGCAGGACGTCGCCGCCGACCTGCCGCTCCTCAGCGTCGAGGGCTTCCGCCTGAGCGACCCCAACGTGCTGAACGAAGGCACCGGCCTCTCGCGGCTCCCCGGCCGCATCCAGGACACGCCGCAGGCGATCAGCGTCGTCCCGGGCGAGGTCATCCGGCAGCAGCAGGCGACCACCCTGGAGCAGGCCCTGCGCAACGTGCCGGGCATCACGGTCTCGGCGGGCGAGGGCAATGGCGGCCTCAACGGCGACCAGTTCCGCATCCGGGGCTTCCAGGCCAAGAACGACGTCTATCTCGACGGCCTGCGCGATTTCGGCGTCTACGCCCGCGACAGCTTCAACATCCAGGACGTGGTGGTCATCAAGGGCCCGGCCTCGGAGACGCTCGGCCTCGGCACCGCGGGCGGCGGCCAGACGTTCGGACAGGACGCCTGGGGCGCGCAGAACGTCACGACGGCCATCGCCAAGTTCCACACCGGCTTCCTGCGCCACGAGGTCGTGACCGGGCTCGACCTGTTCTACCAGGACGACGACCGCATCAACTACCAGGTGCTCGGAACGCGCCCGAACCAGCGCCTGCTGACCCCGCTCCACGATCAGGTCGGCTACTCGCTGGTGCCGAACCCGGCCAGCCGCCGCCTGACGCAAGGCGCCAATCTCGGCGCCTTCTTCAGCGACCGGGTCTGGCTGACCGAGCAATTCTCGATCCTGGGCGGCGTGCGCGTCGACCGCTTCGTCAGCAGCTACACCGCCACCAACGCGAACGCCGTCTTCACCCCCTCCGTGATCGCCCCCTCGACCGGGGTCAGCCCGAAGGTCAGCGGCATCTGGCAGCCGACGCCCGAGCAGACCTACTACGTCTCCTATTCGCGCGGCTTCTCCCCGCAGGGGCAGTACGTGGCGAACTCGACGGGCATCGAGATCCCGAACGCCGCCGCGCTGAAGCCCGAGGAGAGCGACCTCTACGAGGTCGGCGCCAAGGTCAGCGTGCTCGGCGGCCGCCTCGGCCTCGCCGCGGCGCTGTTCCGGATCGACAAGAGCAACAGCTTCGACATCGATCCCGTCACGGGCAGCATCATCAACGGCGCCCTCGACGCGGGCGAGCGCCGCCGGGTCGACGGGTTCGAGGCCTCGATCACCGGCAAGCTCAGCGAGGAGTGGAACATCATCGCCGGCTACACCCACCTCGACGGGACGGTCCTGTCCGGCGTCAATGCGGGCCGGGTCGCGCCCTTCGTGCCCGCCAACGCCTTCACCCTCTGGACGACCTACGACCTGACGGCCCTCGGCCGCTCGTGGTGGAACCTGCCGGGGAAGATCACGGTCGGCGGCGGAGTGACCTTCG
>NZ_SMNT01000230.1 GCF_004348265.1 Methylobacterium segetis | reverse complement strand
CAACCAGCAGATCCTGCACAACATCAAGAAGGGCATGCGCGTCGAGGTTGCCGAGAAGTTCACCAAGGATTGCCACGAACTCGGCATCGCCATCCACGGCACCTTCATCCTCGGCCTGCCGGGCGAGTCGAAGGAGACGATCCAGGAGACGATCAAGTTCGCCACCCGGATCAACCCGCACACGATCCAGGTCTCGCTGGCGGCTCCGTATCCCGGCACCTTCCTCTACAAGCAGGCGGTCGAGAACGGCTGGCTCGACGTGGAGAACGCCGAGCTCGTCGACGAGAACGGCGTGCAGGTCGCGCCGCTGCACTACCCGCACCTGTCGCATACCGAGATCTTCAACTCGGTCGAGGATTTCTACAAGAAGTTCTACTTCCGCGCCCCGAAGATCGCCTCGATCGTCGGCGAGATGGTCCGCTCGCCCGACATGATGAAGCGGCGCCTGCGCGAGGGTGTCGAGTTCTGGCACTTCCTCAAGGAGCGTCAGTCGAGCGCCAAGGCCGCCTGAGCGGCACGCGCACGGATCGATCGAGGAGCGGCCGGGCCTGAAGCCCGGCCGTTTCCGTTGCGGGGACGAGGGGAGTGGCCGTGAAGCGGCTGGTGGTCACGGCCGATGATTTCGGCCTGAGCGTCGAGGTCAACGAGGCCGTCGAGCAGGCCCACCGCGAGGGCATCCTCACGGCGGCGAGCCTGATGGTCTCCGCTCCGGGAGCCGCTGACGCGGTGGCGCGCGCGCGCCGCCTGCCCTCCCTGCGCGTGGGATTGCACCTCGTCCTCGTCGAGGCGTGGCCGACGCTTCCCCCGGGGGACCTGCCCGACCTCACCGGCCCCGACGGGCTGATGCGGCGCGACATGGAGCGTCTGGGCCTCGACCTCGCCGTGCGGGCGCCCGCCCGCCGCCAGCTCGGCGCCGAGATCCGCGCCCAGTTCGAGGCCTACCGGGCCACCGGGCTCCCGCTCGACCACGTCAACGCCCACAAGCATTTCCACGTCCATCCGCTGATCGCCGGGGCGGTGCTCGGGATCGGGCGCGATTACGGCATGCGGGCGCTTCGCGTCCCGCGGGAGCCTCGCGAGATCCTGCGCCAGGCCGAGCCCGGGTCTCGCCCGCGGCCCGCCCTCGACATCGCGCCCTGGGCGGCGCTCCTCTCCGTGCGCGCCAGGGCGGCGGGCCTTCTGATCCCGGACCGGACCCTCGGCCTCGCGTGGTCCGGCGCGATGACGCCTCGCCGCGTGGCGGGGCTGCTCGCCCACCTGCCGGACGGACTTACCGAGCTCTACACGCATCCCGCGACGGCGGCGGGCTTTCCCGGCGAGGCCCCGGGCTACGCCTACGCGGCGGAGCGGGACGCCCTGATCGCCCCCGAAGCGCGGGCCGCGCTCCAGCGGGTCGGGGCCGTCAGCGGCGGCTTCTCGGATTTCAGCCGCTGAACCCTGCCGGCGCCCGGCAGGTCTGAGGCGCGCGCGGCGGCACGAGCGCTGAGCTTCGCAAACGGTCCCGTCCGGATCGACGAGACCGGGGTGGGGCTCCCGTCCGGCGGCCGCCGCGGCGCGGGGCGAACCCCCGCCCGCGGCGGCTGCAGGCTGCTACTTCGCCAGCGCCGCCTCGGTGCGGCTCGGCACCATCGGATCGTTGTCGACGGTCTTCGCCTCGGGGCGCTTCGGATCGGGCTTCTTGGGCGGCGGACCCAGGAAGGCCGGCACCACGAAGAAGGCCGCGAGCAGCGTGAAGAACAGCGACAGCGCCAAGAGCTTGCCCATGCTCGCCGTGCCCGGATGGCTCGACAGGACGAGGGAGCCGAACGCCGTGCCCGTGGTCAGGGCCGAGAAGAAGATCGCCCGGGTCAGGCTCGAGGCCAGCATGTCGGTCACGCCCGCCCGCCACGCGATGACGTAGTAGATGTGGAAGGCGACGCCCACCGCGAGCATCAGGGGCAGGGCGATGATGTTGGCGAAGTTCAGCGGCATGCCGATGACGTGGAGCGCCATCAGCGTCCACAGCGTCGCGAGCACCAGCGGACCCAGCGTCATGGCGACGTCCCAGGGTTTGCGCAGGGCCACCGACAGGATGATGAAGATGAGCGCGAGCGCCGTCAGCCCGGCCTGCACGAAGGCGCCGAGGATGGTGTAGCTCGATGCCGTCGTCGCCACGGGCGCTCCGGTCGCGTGGGGGGCGACGGTCTGCACTTCCTTGGCGAAGTTGCGCAGGACCTGATCGTCGTTCGAGTTCCCCTTCGGATGGACCTCGATCCGGGCGCGCCCGTCCGCGGCGACCCACTCGGCCTTCACCTGCGGGGGCAGGTTCTCCAGGGTGACCTTCTCCGGGTGGAGCAGGTCGGAGAGGCGCTTCAGCAGCGTCTTCAGATCGGTCGTCAGCGCGACGGAGGCCGCCTCGCGGACCGCGACGGGGGCGTTGGCGAGCTTGTCGAGGGTGTTGGCCAGCGCCTCGGCGCTCTTGGCACCCGGCTCGCTGCTGCCGGCGACGCCGCGCAGGGCCGTCACCGCGTCCTTGATCGCCTTCACGTTGTCGGCGTCCGTGGGCGGCGGCGGCTTGCGGCCTGGGTTGAGCACGGGATCGAGGAGTTGCGCCGTCTCCTGGATCGTCGCGAGCTTCTGGTCCTGATCGCGCGGA
>NZ_SMNT01000229.1 GCF_004348265.1 Methylobacterium segetis | reverse complement strand
GGGCGGGTGGGGGCGCGGCGGCCGGAGGGGCGTTCAGGGCCGTCGTCCGGGCGCGCGGGACCCGCACGGGCGCAAGATCCGGCTGGGATGCGGCCCCCGCGCTCGGCTTAGCGACATGGAATTCCTCGATCAGGGACGAGGACACCCAGGGCACCTGTTCGGTGTTCGAGGCCCGCGACACACCCATTCGCGTGTGTGCGAAGGCCTCCTCGGCGCTGAGGTTCGGGGTGCGCAGTTCCTTCACGAGCTCGCCCATGAACAGGCTCGGCTCGGCGGTCGGCTCGCGCACCAGCTTGCCGGGCGGGGCGGCGAGCAGGACGAGAGTGCCCTCCGGCGTATCGACGGGGGCGAGCCCCGCCCAGGAGGCGCGGAAACGGCGCTCGTAGGGGTTTTCCCGGGCCGCATCGACGACGGCGATCTTCACCCGGGCGCCGCGCCGGTTCATCTCGGCCAGCACGCCGTCGAGGCTGATCCCGTCCTTGCGCACCTCCGTCTCGGACCAGACCTGCGCGTTGACGGGCAAGAGGAAGGTCTGCCGGTTCACCTGAATGCCGTAGCCGCCGAAATAGAGGAAGGCGGCGGAGCCGGCGTTGATCTTGCCGTAGAAGCCGTCGAGGACGGACTGCATGTCCTCGCGGGTGACGTTCTCCCGCAAGTCCACGTCGAATTCGTGCCGCCGCAATTCGTCGGCCAGCAGACGCGCGTCCCGGCCGATCGCGGCGAGCGGCGCCTTCGCGTCGGGGTAGCGCGCATTCGCGATGAGGAGCGCGAAACGGCGCCCGGCCCCGATCGTCGCCTGCGCGCAGGCCGGCAGCGGGACGAGCGGGAGGACGATGGCGGCCAGGCACGCGAGAAGCAGCACGCCGCGTCCCGCCCGGCCAGCGCCACGCAATCGCCGGATCTGACCGGAAGGGCTGCTGCGCATCATCAGATCCTGCCGGACGCGTCTGTCGCGGAAAAGTAAATCGCGCATCGGCGTCAATCCAAAATCATGAGCTTGACCGATCTCGACTACTGTCCGGTATAGCACGCGAGCGCCAAAGCAAACCGTAGCCGTTGCAAATCATTGTGGCATGTATTCTCTTGGTCATTGACCGCACGCTGCATCTTTCGGGCTAGCGAATCACCTTTTTAGAGGCGCTCTAGCTCGTTTTTGCGGGTCGGCGGCGGGCAGGAGATCGTGCGCCTATTCGGCTGCGGTGACGCGATGCCTGACGGGAGGGCGACGATGGGCGGCGCAACGGCCTCGACCCACCGGGTTCGAGCGTACCGAACCTGGATCTGCCGGCTCGGCGCGCTCGTCGCGCTGACGCAGGCGGTAGCCGCGCAGCCGGCCCAGGGCGACAGGAAGGGGGGGCCGACGCCCTCCGCGCCCGGTGCGGCCGTCTACTTCATCGACATCAAGGACGGCAGCATCCTGCCCCGCAAGCCGATGATCCGGTTCGGGCTGCGCAACATGGGCGTCGCCCCGGCCGGGTTCGACAAGGCGAATACCGGCCATCACCACCTGCTGATCGACGCGCCCCTGCGCTCCCCCGACGAGCGCATCCCGAACGATTTCAATCACCTGCATTTCGGTCTCGGGCAGACGGAGGCGCAGGTGACGCTTCCGCTCGGCACCCACACCCTTCAGCTGGTGCTGGCCGATGCCGACCACGTCCCGCACGTGCCCCCGGTGATGTCCGAGACGATCAAGGTCCTCGTCACCCGCAACGGGCGCCGGCCGCGGGTGGCGCGCCACCGCGACCGTTGAGCGCCGGTCAGAACGCGTCGTACGGGTCGGAGGGCGGGAGGTTCGACCGCACCGTCATCTCGCGGATGTCGATGCCGGAGGTCGCCCTGACCGGCACCCGCGCCGGCGCCGCGAGCATGCTCGCGCGGACGATGACCATCGTCGCCAGCAGGGCGACGGCGATGACGAGACACTTCATCATGGCGGAATCCTGAGGTTCGTGATCTTCGAGGCTGCTGCCGCGAAGAGAAATCCGCTCTCGGATCTCGCCGAACCTGTAGGATTCCTGCCGATCGCGAACCGTGATCGAGATCACGCTCGCATCATCGTCATGGATACATGGGACACGTCGCAGCCCTCAGCCTAACCCGGTGAGATCAAGTGCGCGGGAGGACGTATTGCCGGCCGAGCCGCGCGGTCTCGCCCGCATCGGGCGAGACGATCTGGGAGGGGCGGGGGCCTCGCCCGTGCACAACGATCGCGTCCGTGACGAGGAGGAGGGCCATCAGGCTGAGGATGCGACGCGACATGGGACGCGCTCCGATTGGAGCGAGCTTCCCCCGACGCGCGCCTCGGAACCGTGACGGAACTCACACCCGGCCCGGGCGTCAGCTGCGCCCCGCCTGCGAGAGAAGAAGGTTCATGACGAGCGCCGTCCATCCGGTCTGGTGCGAGGCGCCGAGGCCGCGCCCGGTCTCGCCGTCGAAGAATTCGTGGAACAGGAGCGGGTCGTCGCCCCCGGCGCCCGCGTCGATGGGCGGGCGCCCGCCCCGATACGGGCGCCCGCCCGCCGCGTCCCGGGTGAAGAGCGCGATCAACCGATCCTCCAGCGCGTCGGCGATCGCGTTCAAGGTCAGCAGGGTGCCGGAGCCGGTCGGGTACTCGATCACGAACTCGTCGCCGTAATAGGCGTGGAAGCGGCGCAGGGCCTCGATGA
>NZ_SMNT01000228.1 GCF_004348265.1 Methylobacterium segetis | reverse complement strand
CGAGCCCCGCCCAGGAGGCGCGGAAACGGCGCTCGTAGGGGTTTTCCCGGGCCGCATCGACGACGGCGATCTTCACCCGGGCGCCGCGCCGGTTCATCTCGGCCAGCACGCCGTCGAGGCTGATCCCGTCCTTGCGCACCTCCGTCTCGGACCAGACCTGCGCGTTGACGGGCAAGAGGAAGGTCTGCCGGTTCACCTGAATGCCGTAGCCGCCGAAATAGAGGAAGGCGGCGGAGCCGGCGTTGATCTTGCCGTAGAAGCCGTCGAGGACGGACTGCATGTCCTCGCGGGTGACGTTCTCCCGCAAGTCCACGTCGAATTCGTGCCGCCGCAATTCGTCGGCCAGCAGACGCGCGTCCCGGCCGATCGCGGCGAGCGGCGCCTTCGCGTCGGGGTAGCGCGCATTCGCGATGAGGAGCGCGAAACGGCGCCCGGCCCCGATCGTCGCCTGCGCGCAGGCCGGCAGCGGGACGAGCGGGAGGACGATGGCGGCCAGGCACGCGAGAAGCAGCACGCCGCGTCCCGCCCGGCCAGCGCCACGCAATCGCCGGATCTGACCGGAAGGGCTGCTGCGCATCATCAGATCCTGCCGGACGCGTCTGTCGCGGAAAAGTAAATCGCGCATCGGCGTCAATCCAAAATCATGAGCTTGACCGATCTCGACTACTGTCCGGTATAGCACGCGAGCGCCAAAGCAAACCGTAGCCGTTGCAAATCATTGTGGCATGTATTCTCTTGGTCATTGACCGCACGCTGCATCTTTCGGGCTAGCGAATCACCTTTTTAGAGGCGCTCTAGCTCGTTTTTGCGGGTCGGCGGCGGGCAGGAGATCGTGCGCCTATTCGGCTGCGGTGACGCGATGCCTGACGGGAGGGCGACGATGGGCGGCGCAACGGCCTCGACCCACCGGGTTCGAGCGTACCGAACCTGGATCTGCCGGCTCGGCGCGCTCGTCGCGCTGACGCAGGCGGTAGCCGCGCAGCCGGCCCAGGGCGACAGGAAGGGGGGGCCGACGCCCTCCGCGCCCGGTGCGGCCGTCTACTTCATCGACATCAAGGACGGCAGCATCCTGCCCCGCAAGCCGATGATCCGGTTCGGGCTGCGCAACATGGGCGTCGCCCCGGCGGGGTCGGAACGCATGAACGCGGGCCACCACCATATCCTCGTCGACGTGCCCACACCGCCCCTCGACAGGCCCATCCCGAACGACTTCAACCACCTGCATTTCGGCGCCGGCCAGACCGAGGCGGAGATCGAGTTGACGCCGGGCGATCACACGCTGCAGCTCCTGCTCGCCGACAAGGACCATATCCCCCACAATCCGCCGGTCCTGTCGGAGGTGGTGAAGGTGCGGGTCGTCGAGGCGCCGGCTGCGGGCACCCAGGCCGCGGCGCCGGCCGCGCGCCACGCCTCTCCGCCCGGCGCCCGGGTCTATTTCGTGCAGCCGCGCAACGGCGCCGTGGTCCCCCGCAAGGTGACGGTCCGCTTCGGCCTCGTGGGGATGGGCGTCGCCCCGGCCGGGTTCGACAAGGCGAATACCGGCCATCACCACCTGCTGATCGACGCGCCCCTGCGCTCCCCCGACGAGCGCATCCCGAACGATTTCAATCACCTGCATTTCGGTCTCGGGCAGACGGAGGCGCAGGTGACGCTTCCGCTCGGCACCCACACCCTTCAGCTGGTGCTGGCCGATGCCGACCACGTCCCGCACGTGCCCCCGGTGATGTCCGAGACGATCAAGGTCCTCGTCACCCGCAACGGGCGCCGGCCGCGGGTGGCGCGCCACCGCGACCGTTGAGCGCCGGTCAGAACGCGTCGTACGGGTCGGAGGGCGGGAGGTTCGACCGCACCGTCATCTCGCGGATGTCGATGCCGGAGGTCGCCCTGACCGGCACCCGCGCCGGCGCCGCGAGCATGCTCGCGCGGACGATGACCATCGTCGCCAGCAGGGCGACGGCGATGACGAGACACTTCATCATGGCGGAATCCTGAGGTTCGTGATCTTCGAGGCTGCTGCCGCGAAGAGAAATCCGCTCTCGGATCTCGCCGAACCTGTAGGATTCCTGCCGATCGCGAACCGTGATCGAGATCACGCTCGCATCATCGTCATGGATACATGGGACACGTCGCAGCCCTCAGCCTAACCCGGTGAGATCAAGTGCGCGGGAGGACGTATTGCCGGCCGAGCCGCGCGGTCTCGCCCGCATCGGGCGAGACGATCTGGGAGGGGCGGGGGCCTCGCCCGTGCACAACGATCGCGTCCGTGACGAGGAGGAGGGCCATCAGGCTGAGGATGCGACGCGACATGGGACGCGCTCCGATTGGAGCGAGCTTCCCCCGACGCGCGCCTCGGAACCGTGACGGAACTCACACCCGGCCCGGGCGTCAGCTGCGCCCCGCCTGCGAGAGAAGAAGGTTCATGACGAGCGCCGTCCATCCGGTCTGGTGCGAGGCGCCGAGGCCGCGCCCGGTCTCGCCGTCGAAGAATTCGTGGAACAGGAGCGGGTCGTCGCCCCCGGCGCCCGCGTCGATGGGCGGGCGCCCGCCCCGATACGGGCGCCCGCCCGCCGCGTCCCGGGTGAAGAGCGCGATCAACCGATCCTCCAGCGCGTCGGCGATCGCGTTCAAGGTCAGCAGGGTGCCGGAGCCGGTCGGGTACTCGATCACGAACTCGTCGCCGTAATAGGCGTGGAAGCGGCGCAGGGCCTCGATGA
>NZ_SMNT01000227.1 GCF_004348265.1 Methylobacterium segetis | reverse complement strand
AGGCTCCCGTCACCCCCGGCAGGCCGACGGGCGGCGCGCCGAAGGAGCGGGCGGCGAGCGCCGAGGCGTCCGGCTGCAGGCCCTGGGGCAACCCGCCCGCGGGCGCCGAGGGGACACCCAGGCCGGCGCTCGGCAGGGGCGCGCCGCCGGGCCCCTGCGGCAGGCTCTCGAAGCCCTGCGGCACCTGCGGGCTCGCCGGGAGTTCCGGCGCGAAGGGCTGGCTTGCCGCCTGCCCCTGCCCGTAGATCTCGCGGGCGAGGCGCCCGACGAGATCCGCATGCGCCAGCTCGCCGGGGTTGCCCGCCGGCAGGCCCAGGCTGGCCGCCGGCAGGCCCAAGCTGGCCGCCGGCAGGAAGGCCGGCGCCTTAGGCGTAGTCATGGTAGTTGCCCAGGAGCACGTTATCGAGACGGGCGATCGCGTCCTCGACCAGCACGGCGGCCGAGAAGTAGCGGGTCACGAGATGCGAGGCGATGGAGTGGTCGTTGGTGCCCATGTAGCGCACCGACAGGCCGGGCTCGATCTCGCCCGTGACGCCCGACTTCTGGAGGGCGACGACGCCCTGCTCGCCCTCGCCGACGCGCAGCAGCAGGATCGAGGTGGTCTGCGCCCCCGTGACCGGGTCGGTGTCGATCGGCAGCTTGTCGCTCGGCACCAGCGGCACGCCGCGCCAGGTGATGAAGGGCGCGCCGAACAGGTGCACCACCACCGGCGGCACGCCGCGGCGGGTCGCCTCCCGGCCGAAGGCCGCGATGGCGCGCGGATGCGCCACGAAGAAGGCGGGCTTCTTCCAGACGAGCGTCAGGAGCTCGTCGAGATCGTCCGGGGTCGGCGGGCCGCCGCGGGTCGGGATGCGCTGGCGCGAGCCGACCTCGTGGAGGAGGCCGAATTGCGAGTTGTTGAGGAGCTCCCACTCCTCGCGCTCCTTCACGGCATCGACCGTGAGGCGGATCTGCTCGCGGAGCTGGTCGATCTCGTTCGAGTAGAGATCGGTGACGCGGGTATGGGTGTTGAGGATCGTCTGGATCGTGGAGAGGTGGTACTCGCGCGGATCCACCTCGTAGTCGACGAAGGTGGTCGGCAGGCGCGGCTCGCCCGCATGCACCGCCAGGAGCTCTATACCCTGCTCGCCGTAGGAATTGGTGTGGCCCTTGAGCCGGTCACGCTCCTCGATGTGCTGGGTGATGCGCGAACGGATCGCCTCGTCCTCGATCGCGGCCCGGTCGAGGGTGAGGAGCGTCACGGCCGAGAGCGCCTTCACGGCCGGGGCCGGCCCGGCCTCGCCGACGAGGGTGTCGTCCCCGAAATAGTCGCCCCGGGTGGCGAGGCCCTGGCGCAGCCGGCCCTTGTAGGGGCCCGACAGGCTCAGCTCGACCGTGCCGTCGGCGACGATCGTCAGGCTGCGTTCGGCCGAACCCTCCTCGCTGATGACCTCGCCGGCCTGATGGCGGCTCTCGGTGAACTTGCCGGCCAGCGTCGCCAGTTCGGCATCGCCGAGCCGGCTGAACAGCGGCACGGCCCGCAGGGAGCCGGGGCGGATGACCCGGCCCTTGTCGTCCGTGGCGAGATCGATGCGGCCGGGCTTGGCCAGCACCACGGCGGCCGCTGCGACCTTGGCCCCCTCGCCGACCCGGATGTTGCCGAGCACCTTCGCGCCGACGCTGAGCAGCACGCCGCGCTCGATCTTGGGGTGACGGTCGCCGCTCTCCTTGCCGTTGCCGCCGAGCGTGACCGATTGCAGGATCGAGACGTCGTCGGCGATCACCGTCGTCTCGCCGATGACGACGCCGGTGGCGTGGTCGATGAACACGCCCGAGCCGATCCGGGCGGCGGGGTGGATGTCGCAGCCGAACACTTCGGAGATCCGGCTCTGCACGTGCAGGCTGAGCGTCGCCCGCCCCTGGTGCCAGAGCCAGTGGGCCACGCGGTAGCCCTCCAGGGCGGCGAATCCCTTGTAGAACAGGAACGGGTCGAGATACCGGCGGCAGGTCGGGTCGCGCTCCCGGATCGCGACGAGGTCGCGCACCGCGTGCGCTTCGGCATGCGGGTCGGCTTCGAAGGCGGAGAGGCAGAGGTCGCGCATGGACAGGCGCGCGAGGTCGCCGTCGCCGAGCCGGTGCGCGAGGCGATAGGCGAGAGCCTGGGCGAGGCTGCGCTGGTCGAGCACCGTCGCCTGGATGATGCCCGCGTAGAGCGGCTCCTCGATGAGCGCGGCCTCCGCCTCGGCGCGCAGGTCGGCCCAGACGTCGCGCTCGTGGGTGCTGCGGCTCGTGGCCCGCAGCGGCGGCTGGGTCGTGATCGCCGCGGTCACGGCCGCGACTCCTGCAACCCGCGGGCGCGCCTCGCCCCGAGGGCGGTCCGGCCGATCGTGCGCGGCATGGGATTACTGCACACGCCGGAACAGGTCCGGCAGGTAGCGCCGCAGGGTCTCGTGACCCTCGAATTTCACGTCGACGGTCTGCGGGCGGCCGCCCTGGCCGTGGATGCTGACGACGCGGCCCCTGGCATGGCGCCAGATCCCCAAGACTTCGGCGACGTCGAGCCGCTCGAACACCACCTGATCGCCGCGCGTCATCGTCGCTGAGGCCATGGCATCATCCTTCGGAAACGGGCCGACCGGGCCGGTCGTACCGTGTGCGTGAGGCTGCGTGAGAACCGGATCCGGGCCGGCGGGAAGAGCTTTCCGGATGTCCGCGCCGGGGGAGAAGATTTCGGTCGCGGTTGGCACGG
>NZ_SMNT01000226.1 GCF_004348265.1 Methylobacterium segetis | reverse complement strand
GGGTGAGATCCCCTTCTCGTAGCGGCCCTTGCCGACCGCCTCGGAGACGCGCGTCGCGGTCTCCACGCCGAAATCGGCCTGGATCAGGGCGTCCTCCAGATCCTCCAGCGTCGTCGCGTCGAGCTTGCGCTTGGTGAAGAGCCCCGTCACCCGGTCCGACAGGGAGGTCGAGGTCCGCTTCATGCCGGCGGTGAGGCGCCCCCACCAGCCGCGCTTGCCCGGGGCGTCCGCGAGGTCGAAATCCTTGGCCGCGTCGGTGGCCAAAGCGGCCGCCGTGTCGACGGGCTGAATGTCGGGGTCGGGGGCCGACGTGCCGGGTTCCAGGGCGGAGGGGGTCGGCTCGGCCGGTTCGGGCGCAGCCGATCGGGGTTCGGCCGGCTCGGGTTCGGCCGGCTCGGGCTCGAAGGCCCGGGAGGTCGTGTCCGCCGGCTCCGCCCCGCGCGCGGGCGCGTCGCCGGCCGTGCCGGCGGGCGGGCGTTCGGTGTCTCCCTCGATCGGCTGGAGGTCCGCGCCCTCGATCTCGTCGGGCACCGCGTTCTTGCCCGCCTCCTCGGGCGCGGGCTCGGAGGGCGGCAGCGGCACGTGGCTGACGTCGTCGGCGCCGGTGGCGAAGTCGGGCTGGCCCTCGGAGGCCGAGGCGGGCGAGTCCGGCGGCGGGACCGGGCTCTCCTCCGCGGCCGGCATGCCCTTGCGCCCGAACAGGCGGCCGAACCAGCCCGGCTTCTCGTCTTGACTCATGCGTCCCTGCTCCCGCAGGCCGGGCTCTTCGCGCCGGCCCACCACTCGCGTATCACCGATGATCCTGCCTGACATAGGCGCCCGCCTGCTCTACCGCGATGCCCTGCTGCTCGTCATCGACAAGCCGGCGGGCCTGCCGGTGCATCCCGGCCCGAAGGGCGGCGAGACCCTGACCGACCATCTCGACGCGCTCCGCTTCGGCCTGCCGCGGCGCCCCGAGGTGGTGCACCGGCTCGATCGCGACACGTCGGGCTGGGGGGCCGCCGCGAAGGCGGCGAGTTCCTGGCGGCCGACCGTGAGGAAGGCGCGCAGGGGCGCTTCGCCCAGAGCCGCCACGGCCTCGGGCACGCTCCCGACCTCGCGCCAAGCGTCGGCCGCCTGCCTTTCCCAGGGCGGGCGCCGGATCGCGAGCAGGGGCACCCCGGCCATCGCCGCCGCCTCGGCGGCGTTGCGCGAGATCCGCGCGGCGAAGGGGTGTGTGGCGTCGACGAGCCGATCGACGCCGTTCTCCGTCAGATAGCGGGCAAGCCCCTCCGGGCCGCCGAAGCCGCCGATGCGGGTCGGCACCGCCTCGGGCTTCGGCGCGGCGGTGCGGCCGGCGAGCGACAGGGTGACGGCGTGGCCGGAGCCGGCGAGGCCCCGCACCAGGGCGCTCGCCTCGCCCGTGCCTCCGAGGATGAGGATGCGCATGGCAGACTTCTCCGCTAGCCCCGCGCCGGAGTCGAGCCGCGAGCCCTGGCCGTCGCGCGAGCCCTGCCTGTCGCGCGAGCCCTGGCTGTCGATCGTCGGGATCGGGGAGGACGGCCGCGCCGGGCTCTCTCCGGCCGCGAGCGCCGCCCTCGATGCGGCCCACGTCGTCTATGGCGGCCGGCGCCACCTCGCCCTCGCCGCCCCCCTCTCCGGCGAGGCGCGCCCCTGGCCGAGCCCGTTCGCGGGGGCCTACGACGCGATCCTGGCACGCCGCGGCGAGCCGACCTGCATCCTCGCCACCGGCGACCCGTTCCACTTCGGCATCGGCGCCGAGATCGCGCGCCTCGTGCCGCCCGGCGAGATCCGGGCCTTCCCGCAACCCTCCGCCTTCAGCCTCGCCTGCGCCCGCCTCGGCTGGCCGCTGGCCGAATGCGCCTGCCTGACGCTGCACGGCCGCGCGCTGACGCGCATCCTGCCCCATCTCCAGCCGGGCACCCGCCTCCTCGTCCTGTCCTGGGACGAGACGACGCCGGGCCGCGTCGCGGCCCTGATGGCCGAGCGCGGGCTCGGCGCCTCGCGCCTGGCTGTGCTGGAGGCGATGGGCGGGCCGCGCGAGCGAATCCGCAGCGCCACGGCCGAGGGCTTCGGCCTCGACGGGATCGACCCGCTCAACACCCTCTCGATCGAGGTCCTTGCGGCCTCCGACGCCAGGGTGCTGCCGCTCGCCCCCGGCCTCGACGACGCGCTCTTCGAGAATGACGGGCAGCTCACCAAGGCGGAGATCCGCGCGGTGACGCTGGCGGCGCTCCGGCCCCGCCTCGGCGAACGGCTCTGGGATATCGGCGGCGGCGCCGGCTCCGTCGCGATCGAGTGGATGCTGCGCCATCCCGCCATGCGGGCGGTGGCCGTCGAGATCCGCCCAGACCGTGCCGCCCGCATCCGCCGCAACGCCGAGGCGCTCGGCGTGCCCGACCTCGCGGTGGTGGAGGGCGCCGCCCCCGCCGCCCTCGACGGATTGCCGGCACCGGACGCGGTCTTCGTGGGCGGCGGCGTCTCGGAGCCGGGGCTGCTGGCCCGCGCCGCCGCTTGCCTGCCCGCGGGCGGGCGCCTCGTCGCCAACGCGGTGACGCTCGAAGGCGAGGCGGCACTGCTCGCCGCCTTCGCAGACAGGGGGGGCGCCCTGCGGCGCCTCTCGGTCGCCCGGGCCGATCCGGTCGGCGGGATGCATGGATGGCGCGCGGCCATGCCCGTCACCCAGTGGATCTGGACGAAGCCGTGACCGAGGCCCCTCCCCTCGTCGCCGG
>NZ_SMNT01000225.1 GCF_004348265.1 Methylobacterium segetis | reverse complement strand
GTGGGCGAGCAGCGCCTGCTTGGCGCCGGTGTGGGCGAAGATGACCTGCTGCTCGACGCGCTCGGCCGTGGTGGCGACCGGCGTCACCGCGACCTGGACCGGGTCGGTCAGGTACTGCTCGGCCAATCCGGCGATGTTCTTCGGCATGGTGGCCGAGAAGAACAGGCTCTGGCGCTTGCCCGGCAGCATCCGCACGATGCGCTTCAGGGCGTGGATGAAGCCGAGGTCGAGCATCTGGTCGGCCTCGTCGAGGACGAGGATCTCGACGCCCTCCAGCGTCAGGGAGCGGCGTTCGATCAGGTCGATCAGGCGGCCCGGGGTGGCGACGAGGATGTCGACGCCGGGCGCCAGCGCCCGCTCCTGGCGGCTGATGGTGACGCCGCCGAACACCACCGTGTTCGTGTAGGGCAGGTGGCGGCCGTAATCGGAGAAGGATTCGGCGATCTGGTTGGCGAGCTCGCGGGTCGGCGAGAGCACCAGAACCCGGCAGCCGCGGCGCGGGGCGCGGCGATCCGAGAGGGAGAGGCGGTGCAGGATCGGCAGCGCGAAGGCTGCGGTCTTGCCGGTGCCGGTCTGGGCGATGCCGCAGAGGTCGCGGCCCTGCATGGCAGGGGGGATCGCCTGCGCCTGGATCGGCGTGGGGGATTGGTAGCCGGCCTCGTCGAGGGCCCGCAGCACGGGCTGGGCGAGGCCGAAATCGGTGAACTGGGTCAAGGGGAAACTTTCAGGGCAGCGGATCCCGGGCCGTGCGCGCTCGCGCCGGCCCCGGCTGCCGTCAGCGGCAGGTTCGATCCGTTGGCAGGAGGCCGCCCGCGTGATGGGGCAGCCCGGGTGCATGCACGTATGAAGAGAGGGGCCGGACCGTGCGAGCGCGTCGCCGCGGCCGCCCCATCCGTCACGCAGCCCTCTCAAGCGGATCCGATACGGCCGCTGACGCTGCATCTGCGATATGGCTGTGTGCGGGTGCGAAGTCAATTGCCTGCCGGCCGGCGCCTCGCTGGGGTCCAAGGCACGACCCCTGCAGACGCGGACCTCCCATGCAGCGCGCGCCGGCCCTCCGCACCAGCCTGAGACAGACGCGCCCCGGCCCGGGGCACGGGGCCTCGCGGGGCCGCCCCGGCATGCTACAGAGGCCGGCGCCGCCGTCGGCTCGGCAACCGGATCCGCAACAGGATCCGACCGGACCCGTCGGCGGCCCCAATCCGCCCGCCGCGGCGGAGGGATCCGATCCCGGTTCGAGGATGATCGCGCGCCACACCTTCATCTACGTCGGCGCGCGCGCCGCGGCGGCGGCTCTCAACATGGGCGCGGTGGCGGTCTTCACCCGGCTCGCGCCGGTGGAGACCTACGGCAGCTACCTGTTCGTGCTGTCCTGGGCGCTCGTCCTCTACGGCGCGACCTGCCAATGGCCGAAATTCGCGTTCTTCGCCCGCTACGACGAGGCCCGCGCCCCGGCCCAGGTCGGCACCGTGGGGCGGCTCCTCGCCGCCATGCTGGCGCTCGCGGCGCTGGCGGCCGCGCTCTGCGTGGTCATGGGCCTCGCGAGCCCTGCCGTCGCGGCGGCGACCGTCGCGGCGGTCGTCGGTATGACCCTGTTCGAGGCCTCGACCGAGATCGCCCGCACCCGGCTCGCGGCGGGCTCCGTCGCCCTGGCGATCCTCGCCCGCGCCGTCCTCGTGCTTGCCCTCGGCAGTCTCGCGCTCGTGCGGACGGGCGATCCGCTCGCCCTCGTCCTCGCCGTGGCGCTCGCCAACGGGCTCGCGGCGCTCCCCGCTCTTCGGGCGGTCGCGCCCCTCCTGCGGGGCCGGGCCAGCGCCGTCGAGGCGCGTCGCCTCATCGCCTACGGCTGGCCCCTCGTCCTGTCCTTCGGGCTCGCGGCGCTGGCCCAGACCATCGACCGGATCATCGTCGGCCGCAGCGTCGGCCCGGAAGAACTCGGCGCCTACGGCGCCATCGCCGACTTCCTGCGCCAGGGCTTCGTCGTGTTCGGCGAGAGCATCGCCCTGGCGCTCGTCTCGATCGCCAAGCGCGAGGTGCGGGCCGGGGCGCTCGGCGCGGCCGAGGCGGTGCTCGCGGACGCCGCCCGCGCCATGGCGCTGGTCGGCGCCTTCGGGGCGGTGTTCGTCCTCGCCTTCGACGACGTCCTCGTCGCCGTGCTGCTCGGACCCGGCTACCGGGCGCAGGCCCTGGCGCTCGCGCCGATCCTGCTCGCGGCGAGCATCCTCCTGATGGTCCGCTCCTACTATTTCGGGCAGGTCATCTACTTCACCCGCACGAGCCACCTCGACGCCGTCGCCTCGGCCGCGCTCCTCGTTACTGTCGGCGGCCTCTCGGCGCTGCTGATCCCGCGCATGGGCGCGATGGGCGCGGCGATCGCCTTCGCGGCCGGACAGGCGGTCGCCTGCCTCGTCTTCGTGGCCGGCGGGC
>NZ_SMNT01000224.1 GCF_004348265.1 Methylobacterium segetis | reverse complement strand
CTGTCGGTGTGAGGATCGCCGCCCCGGTCCGGGAGAGGGGCGCCGCGCGGGTTCCAGAGGGGGCCGCACCGCCCTAGATCATCTCGCCCGCGATCCGCCGATCGCCCCACCAGCGTCCCGCATGGATCTCCCGCTTCCCCGGCCGGCGCGGCTGCGCCTGATGACCTACAACATCCGCCACTGCCGGGGTGTGGACGGGGTGATCTCGCCCGCCCGCATCGCCGAGGTGATCGCGGCCTGCGAGCCGGACGTCGTCGCGCTCCAGGAGGTCGATGTCGGGCGCGCCCGCACCGGCGGGCTCGATCAGGCCGAGGAGATCGCGCGGCTCCTCGACATGCGCCACCATTTCCATCCCGCCCTGCAGATCCTGGAGGAGCGCTACGGGGACGCCATCCTGACGACACGGCCGGCGAGCCTCGTCAAGGCCGGCGCCCTGCCCGGCCTCGCCCGCCGGCCCGGCCTGGAGCCGCGGGGCGCCCTCTGGGTGGAGGTCGCGGTGGGCGGGGGCCGCCTGCAGATCCTGAACACGCATCTCGGCCTGTCCGGGCGCGAGCGGCTGGCGCAGGTCGAGGCGCTGCTCGGCCCCGACTGGCTCGGCGGGGACCGGGCGCGCACGCCCTTCGTGCTGGTGGGCGACCTCAACGCGACGCCCCTGTCCCGGGCCTACCGGCGGCTCGCCGCCCGGCTCACCGACGTGCGCGGCCTCGCAGGCGGGCAGGGGCGCGGCGCCACCTTCCCGAGCCGCTTCCCGGTGCTGCGCCTCGACCACGTCTTCGTCAGCGACGGTGTCACGGCCGAGCGGGCCGGCGTCGTGCGGGGTGCGCTACCGCGCCTCGCCTCGGACCACCTGCCGCTCCTCACGGAGCTCTGCCTCACGCCGGCACCGGCCGGGATCGCCGCGCGGGCGTCGGCGACGGTCTAGCGGTCCGGGCCGGAGGGCACGGCGGGCTCCCTCTCCCGGACGGGAGCGGGGTGGGGCGAGGGATGCGCCCTGTCCGGAGAGGCCGCCTCCCTCACCGCCTCCCTCTCGGACCGGGAGGGGACGCGCGCGGCATCCCCCGGCGCCGCGGGTTCCGTGCGGACGCGCAGGGCGCGCCGGCGGCGCCACGGGCGCCAGAGGTCGGCGGTGCCGACCGGATCGCCGACATGCCACGCCTCGATGAACCGGGCGAGGAGGCCCCGCCGGGAGGCGACGACGGCGCAGAGGCGCTCGGGCGAGACGAGGGCGGGGTCGTCGAGGGCGGCGCGCACCGAGCCGCGCTGCCGCACCACCGCCTCGAACCGGTCTCGCGGACAGCCGGCATGGTGGGCGACGAAGCCGTCGCGCACGCGCGCGATCGCCTCCCGGCGCAGGTCGTGGGGCTCACCGGGCAGAGCCTCGATCGCGAGGTCGCACTCGGTGTCGAGGCCGAGCGACCGGTTGTTGAGGTTCGTCGAGCCGACCCGCAGCAGCCGGTCGTCGAAGACCGCGACCTTCGAGTGGACGAGGATCGGGCCGCCGGCCGGCGTGCGGGGCGCCAGCACCCGCAGGCGACGATGGGGGTCGGCCGCGCGCAGCCGCGCGATCAGGCCGCGGCGGGCGCTGTCCATGGTCAGCCGGTCGAAGCCGTTCGGGCTGCGCTCGGTCAGCACCACGACGATCTCGGGCCCGTCCGGCTCGGCGAGCCGGGCGGCCAGCGCCGCCGCGATCAGGGGCGACGTGAAATACTGGTTCTCCAGGTAGATGATGCGGCGCGCGGCCCGGATCGCCCGGAGATACAGGGCCTCGCTCTCGCGCAGGGCCGCTCGGCCCGCCCGCGCCGGCTCTCCGCATCCTCAGTTTGGCCCGTACGCGCCGCCGGGTCAGGCCGACGGCCGCGAAGGTCGCAACGAGGCCGAGCCCGAGGGAGATCCAGTGCTCCGGCGCGTCCCCGCCCGCCGCGCGGCCGATCACCCCGAGATAGACGCAGACGAGCGTGCCGGGCAGCATGCCGAGGATGGTCGAGACGAGAAAGGCCCCCGGGCGCACGTCGGTGATGGCGAGGATGTAGTTCTGGGCGTTGAAGGGGACGAAGGGGCTGAGGCGCATCAGCGTCAGCAATTGCCAGCCGCCCTCGCCGACCGCCTCGACGGTGGCCTTCATGGCCGGCCGCCGCTCGATCAGGGCGCGGACCCGGTCCTGCAGCAGGGTGCGCCCCGCCGCGAATGCGAGCACCGAGCCGAGCGTGGCGGCGGCGAGAACGATCGGCAGCGACCACCAGCCGAAGGCGACGCCCGCCGCGATGGTGAGGGGCGTGCAGGGCACGACGAGGAGCGTCGCGACGACGAAGAGGGCCGCGAAGGCGACGGGCCCGTAGGGGCCGAGCCCCTGCGTCCACGCCTTGAAGGCCGCGAGCCAGGCATCGACGGGGAGGAGGTACCAAGCGGCCAGGGCGGCCGCGACGGCGAGCCCGGTCGCCAGCCAGTATCGGGTTTCGTCGCCCGTCACGCAGATCCTCCTCGAGGCCGCAGCACCACGAGGTCTCAAGGCCCGGCGCGCACCGCTTGTATTAGAGCGGTGGCCCGATCCGCACAGCCCGGCGCCGCGCATGCGGGCCGCGCGCGGGGCGGGACCGCGGCCGGGAAACGGAAACGTCGCGGTTAACGTACGGTCTGCACGAAGCCCCATTTTCCATACGTGATCGCAACGGATATCCTATAAGTATGCAATATTCATATGGTCAGACTCAGGGTTGCGCATACTCGTGGCGAAAAGCGATCACGGCGGTGCGGCGGCAAGGACCCAACGGGGCGCTACGATGATCTGGCTTCAGGCGGACAAGGCTTCCGGTGCGGCGACGGCGGAGCGGGAGGCGGAGCAGGAATTGCTCGCCCTGCG
>NZ_SMNT01000223.1 GCF_004348265.1 Methylobacterium segetis | reverse complement strand
AGCGCCGGCACCGCGGCCACGGCCGACAACACGCCCACCCTGACCGGCACCGCCGAGGCCGGCGCCACCGTCACCATCCTCAGCAACGGCGCGGCGATCGGTACCACGACGGCGGGCGCGAACGGCGCCTATTCCTTCACGCCGACGGTCGCCCTCGCCGACGGCACCTACACCCTCACCGCGACGGCGCGGGACGCGGCCGGCAATCTCGGCCCCGCCTCGGGGGCGATCAGCCTCCGGGTCGACGCGACGGCCCCCGGGACGCCCGTCTTCCTCTCCGGCGGCGGCCTCACCAACGACTCGACCCCGACGGTGACCGGCACCGCCGAGGCCGG
>NZ_SMNT01000222.1 GCF_004348265.1 Methylobacterium segetis | reverse complement strand
TCTCGCCCGCCGCGAGATACTCCACCTTCCCCCCCTCGACCGCGTAGGCCCAGCCCAGGCTCCCGCTCGCGCCCGAGCCCGTCGTGTCGGTCACGATCCGCGGGCTCAGCGTGCCGAGGACGCTGCCCTGCGCCATCGCCGTGACGCTGTGGCCGTCCCTGAGGTCGAGGTCGGCGAAGCTGATGCTGCCGCCGCTGGTCAGGCTGCCCACTGGCGTCGCGAGTTCCGTCACGCCGCCCGCGACGCTGCCGCCGGTGATGGTCGGTGCGTCGTTGGTGCCGGTGATCGTCACCGTGACGTCCTGGCTCGCCCGACCACCGCGGCCGTCATCCACGATGACGGTGAAGCGCTCGACCCGCGTCTCGCCGGCCG
>NZ_SMNT01000221.1 GCF_004348265.1 Methylobacterium segetis | reverse complement strand
GGTGAGGTCCTTCCAGGTGCCGCCGACGCCCTCGACCTGGGCCTGACCGCCGAGCTTTCCTTCCGTGCCCACCTCGCGGGCGACGCGGGTCACCTCGGAGGCGAAGGAATTGAGCTGATCGACCATGGTGTTGACCACCTTGCCGATCCGCAGGAACTCGCCCCGCAGCGGGCGGCCCTCGATCTCGATCTGCATGGTCTGGCCGAGATCGCCCTTGGCGACCGCGCCGATCACGCGCGCGACCTCGGTGGTCGGCTGGACGAGGTCGCCGATCATCGAGTTGACCGAATCGACGCACTCGACCCAGCCGCCGGTCGC
>NZ_SMNT01000220.1 GCF_004348265.1 Methylobacterium segetis | reverse complement strand
TGCCGTCCGTGAAGGTCACGGTGGCGGTGGAGCCGGCGTCGAGCCCGGCGAGGGTGAAGGCGGCCGCGGCCGCCTCCTGGGGCGTCAGCGCGCCGCTGGCCGGCTCCGCCACGACGAGGGTCACGGTCGGCGCGGCGTCGGCCGTCGTGTCGATGGTGAGGGCGAGCGGCGCCGAGGCGCGGCCCGTCTCGCCGTTCGGGCCGGTCGCGCTCGCGGTGAAGCTGTAGCCGCCATCCGCGAGGCTCGGGAGCGCGAGGCTCCAATTGCCCTGCGCGTCGATCGCGCCGGTCAGCGTGTGCGGGCCGGCCGCGTCGGTGTAGCTCACCGAGACCGTTCCGCCCGCGATGCCGGTGCCGGTCAGCACCGGCGCGGGATCGTTGGTGATGCCGTCGCCGACGAGGCCGGAATCCTCGCCGAAGCCGGTGATCACCGTGCGTGCCGGCTCCCCCGGCACCGGGACGTCGACGGCCCGCGAGGCCGGGATCAGGCTCGCGAGGTTGCCCGCGGCATCCGCGATGTCGGAGCCCGGCGCCAGCGAGAGCGTGAGCGTGCCGCTGCCCGTCACGTTCGCGACGGTGACCGTGTAGCTGCCGCCCGATCCCGCCACCGCGCTGATCGTGCCGGCCGAGTCGCCCGTGCCGCTGAGCACGAAATCCTCGGCGCCGAGGCCGGTGACGGTCTCGGGGAAGGTCACGGTCACCGTGAAGCTCGTGGCGGCGGGGCCGCCCGCGGCGGAGGCGGCGGCGGTGCCGGCCGGTGCCACGGTGTCGAGGCTGAGCGCCGGGCCCGTGATGGTGGCGCCGTTGCCGGCCGTGTCCGCGAGGACGAGGCTCGAGGTCACCGCCCCGTTGAGGGTCGACAGGTTGGCGCTGTAGGTGCCGTCCGCGCCGACGGCGACGCTGACCGTGCGGGTGCCGTCCGTGAAGAGGGCCGTGCCGCTCGTGCCCGGGTCGAGACCGACCACGGTGAAGCCGGTCACGGCCGCCTCGGCCGCGTTGAGCACGCCGTCGGCGGTCGTGTTCACGCTGAGGGTGGCGGGCGTCCCCGTGTCGATGGCGGTGTCGACGACGACGTTGAGCGGTGCGGAGGCCGCGCCGACATTGCCGGCCGCATCCGTGAGCTGGACGGTGAGGCTGTGCGCGCCCTCCGCCAGCGGGTTCGTCGGGCTGACCGAGAAGGTGCCGTTCGGGCCGACCGTGGCGGTGCCGAC
>NZ_SMNT01000219.1 GCF_004348265.1 Methylobacterium segetis | reverse complement strand
TTTGCGGGAGTTCGGGGTCCCGGTCTCGCGGGGTGTTGCGATCTTCGACGCGTCGGAGGCGGAGGGCGCGGCGCGCGATCTCGGCGGTCCGGTCTGGGTGGTCAAGAGCCAGATCCACGCGGGCGGGCGCGGCAAGGGCAGCTTCCAGGGCGCGGCGCCCGGCGCCAAGGGCGGCGTGCGCGTCTCCAAGTCGGTCGAGGAGGTGGTGGCGAACGCCCGCGAGATGCTGGGCGCCACCCTGGTCACGGTGCAGACGGGGCCGGCCGGCAAGCAGGTCAACCGCCTCTACATCGAGGAGGGCGCCCAGATCGCGGCCGAGTTCTACCTCTCGATGCTGGTCGACCGCTCCAGCGGCGGCGTCGCCTTCGTGGTCTCGACGGAGGGCGGCATGGACATCGAGGCGGTCGCCCATGACAGCCCGGAGAAGATCCACACCATCCCGGTCGATCCGGCCACCGGCATCCAGCCCCATCACGGCCGCGCGGTGGCCCGCGCCCTGGGGCTCGGCGGGGCCCAGGCCAAGCAGGCCGAGGCGCTGAGCGCCAAGCTCTACCGGGCGTTCACCGAGACGGACATGAGCCTTCTCGAGATCAACCCGCTGGTGCTGACGGCTGCGGGCGAGCTGAAGTGCCTGGACGCCAAGATCGCTTTCGACGGCAACGCCCTCTACCGGCATCCCGAGATCCTGGGGCTGCGCGACGAGTCGGAGGAGGACGCCAAGGAGATCGAGGCCTCCAAGCACGATCTGGCCTACATCGCGCTGGATGGCACGATCGGCTGCATGGTCAACGGGGCGGGCCTGGCGATGGCCACGCTCGACATCATCAAGCTCTACGGCGAGGCGCCGGCCAACTTCCTGGATGTCGGCGGTGGCGCCAGCGAGGAGAAGGTGACGGCGGCCTTCCAGATCATCACGGCCGATCCGAACGTGAAGGGGATCCTGGTCAACATCTTCGGCGGGATCATGAAGTGCGACGTGATCGCGCGCGGGGTGATCGCGGCGGTGCGGACGGTGGGCCTGTCGGTGCCGCTGGTGGTGCGGCTGGAGGGGACGAACGTGGAGGAGGGCAAGGCGATCATCCGGGGCTCGGGGCTGAACGTGATCCCGGCCGACGATCTGGACGACGCCGCGCAGAAGATCGTGGCCGCGGTGAAGGGAGCCTGAGATGTCGGTGCTGATTGACGCGACCACCAAGGTCATCTGCCAGGGCTTCACGGGCAAGAACGGCACGTTCCACTCGGAGCAGGCGATCGCCTACGGCACGCGGATGGTGGGGGGCACGAGCCCGGGCAAGGGCGGCTCGACGCATCTCGGCCTGCCGGTGTTCGACACGGTGGCGGAGGCGCGGGAGGCGACGGGGGCTCAGGCGAGCGTGGTCTACGTGCCGCCGCCGGGCGCGGCGGACGCGATCCTGGAGGCTGTGGCGGCGGAGGTCCCCCTGATCGTGTGCATCACGGAGGGGATCCCGGTGCTCGACATGGTGCGGGTGAAGCGGGCGCTTCTCGGCTCGAAGTCGCGGCTTGTGGGTCCGAACTGCCCCGGGATCGTGACGGCGGGGGAGAGCAAGATCGGGATCATGCCGGCCAACATCTTCCGGCCGGGCAGCGTGGGGATCGTGTCGCGGTCGGGCACGCTGACCTACGAGGCGGTGTTCCAGACGACGACGGCGGGTCTGGGTCAGACGACGGCGGTCGGGATCGGGGGCGATCCGGTCAAGGGGACGGAGTTCATCGACGTTCTGGAGCTGTTTCTGGCGGATCCGAAGACGGAGTCGATCGTGATGATCGGCGAGATCGGGGGCTCGGCGGAGGAGGAGGCGGCGCAGTTCCTGGTGGACGAGGCGCGTCGGGGCCGTCGCAAGCCGATGGTGGGGTTCATCGCGGGCCGGACGGCGCCTCCGGGTCGGCGGATGGGTCATGCGGGGGCGATCATCTCGGGCGGCAAGGGGGGCGCGGAGGACAAGATCGCGGCGATGGAGGCGGCCGGCATCCGGGTCTCGCCCTCGCCCGCCCGCCTCGGATCAACACTCCTCGAACGCCTCAAAGGCTGA
>NZ_SMNT01000218.1 GCF_004348265.1 Methylobacterium segetis | reverse complement strand
GGGTGATCTCGTAATGCTCCACCGCCTGCGCGGCGGCGATGAGCCCGGCATCGCCCGCGTCGCTGCCGCCGAATTCCTCGATGATCTCCTGGCCCTCGGCGATGATGCCCTGGATGGCCTTGCAGGTGACGCCCTCGGGCTTCTCGCCGAGGCTCCTGAACACCGCGTCGAGGCGCTTCACCTGCTGCTCGGTCTCCTTCAGGTGGACGCCGAAGGCGACCTTGAGGTCGTCGGCCCGGGCCGCCTCCATCATCGTCGGGAGCGCCTTGAGGATCGCGTTCTCGGCGAAGTACGTGTCCTTGAGCTGGTGCAGGAAGAGAGCGTTCAGATCCGTGCCGGCCATCGTGGGCGTTTCCTCAACCAGAACTTGTACCGCTCTGCAAACCGGACTCCGCCCCGTTCGTTCCGGGCGCTTCGAGGCCCCCGGCGCGCCCCGTCAGGGGCCGCCCGCCCGCGCCGCCGCGGGGGCCGCAGCAAGGCGCCGCGGGGCCGGAACACCGTACGCATCCCTCGGTTGACGCGGCTCAAGCCGAGAGACCGAACGGGACCCCCGATGACCGATCCCCTGAAGAAATATCCCCGCCCGCCCTTCGAGAGCCAGCCGCAGAGCTTCCCCGGCCAGACCGGCCGGATGGCGCCCGAGCCCGACCACGGCGAGGAGAGCTACCGCGGCTCCGGCAAGCTCGCCGGCAAGGCCGCCCTCATCACCGGCGGCGACAGCGGCATCGGCCGCGCGGTCGCGATCGCCTATGCCCGCGAGGGCGCGGACGTCGCCATCGCCTACCTGCCCGAGGAGCAGAAGGACGCGGAGGCGGTCGGCGCCTGGATCGAGAAGGCGGGCCGCCGCGCCCTGCTCCTGCCGGGCGACCTGAAGGACCCGGCCCATGCCCGGGAGGTCGTCGCCCGCACCGCCGAGACGTTCGGCCGGCTCGACGTGGTCGTCAACAACAGCGCCTTCCAGCAGCCGAACCAGGGCCTGGAGGCGATCGAGGACGCGATCTTCGAGCAGCATTTCCGCACGAACGTCTTCGCGCCCTTCTACGTGACCAAGGCCGCGCTCGCGCATCTGAAGCCGGGCGGCTCGGTGATCTTCACCTCGTCCGTGAACTCGAAGCACCCGATGCCGACGCTGCTCGCCTACAGCGCCACGAAGGGCGCCCTGAGCAATCTCGTGCTCAGCCTCGCCCAGCTCCTCGCCGAGAAGGGCATCCGCGTGAACGGCGTGCTGCCGGGCCCGATCTGGACGCCGTTCATCCCGGCCGGGATGAGCGAGGATTCGGTGAAATCCTTCGGCAGCCAGGTGCCGTTCGGCCGCCCCGGCCAGCCCGCGGAACTCGCCTCCGCCTACGTGATGCTCGCCGCCGAGGAGAGCAGCTACACCTCCGGCGCCCTCGTCACGGTCGCCGGCGCCATGCCGGTTCTCTGACGCCGGCCCTCTGACGCCGGCCCCGCGCGGGGCGCCGCGAACCCGCGCGCCGAGGTGCCGGTGCCGATCGACGGCGCGACGGCGACGTTCGAATCGACCGTGATCCTCGAATATGTCGAAGATCACTGGGCCGCCGCGCGGGCCGCCGAGCCCGACGCCCTCTGGACGGATGCGGAGCCGGCCGTCCTGCAGGTCTCGGGTACGGGACCCTTCGGCCTGACCTACATCAACCCCGCCGACGACCCGAGCCGGCCGGCCGCGGGCCGCTGAGCGGGCGTCGGGCGAGCGAGGGAGACAAGGCATGAGCGTGGCGACATCCCGGGCGGTCTTGGTCGCGCCCGGCGGGGGCTTCGAGAAGGTCGGATTCGGCGAGCGGCCCGTGCCCGAGCCGGGGCCCGGCGAGATCACGGTGCGGCTGCGGGCAAGCTCGCTCAACTACCACGACTACGCCGTGGTCAGCGGCATGTGGGGGCCGAGCGAGCCGCGCGTGCCGATGTCGGACGGCGCGGGCGAGGTGGCGGCGGTCGGCCCCGGCGTGACCGAGTTCGCCGTGGGCGACCACGTCGTCAGCACCTTCTTCCCGACCTGGCTCGACGGCATCCCGCAGGTCGAGGGCTTCGCCACGGTGCCCGGCGACGGGGTGGACGGCTATGCCCGCGAGCGCGTCACCGCCCCAGCCACCGCCTTCACCCGCGCCCCGAAGGGCTGGGACCATGCGGAGGCCGCGACCCTGACCACGGCGGCGCTCACCGCGTGGCGCGCCCTGCACGACGATGCCGGCCTCAAGTCCGGCGACGTGGTGCTGGTGCAGGGCACGGGCGGCGTGTCGCTGTTCGCCCTGCAATTCGCCAAGGCCGCCGGCGCCACGGTGATCGCGACCTCGTCGAGCGACGAGAAGCTCGAGCGCCTGCGCGCGCTCGGCGCCGACCACGTCCTCAACTACCGCGCGGATGCGGCATGGGGCGCCAGCGCCAAGCGGCTGACGGGCGGGCGCGGCGTCGACCACGTGCTCGATGTCGGCGGCCCGGGCACCCTGGAACAGGCGATGGAGGCGGTGCGGGTCGGCGGCCACGTCTCGGTGATCGGCATCCTCACGGGCGTCGCGGGCCCCCTGCCGCTCGTGCCGGCCCTCGTTCGGCAGATCCGCCTCCAGGGCGTGCTGGTCGGCAGCCGCCGCCAGCAGACCGACATGATCCGGGCCATCGACGCGAACGGGCTGCGCCCGGTCGTGGACAGCCGCTATCCCCTGGACAGGCTCGTCGACGCCTTCCGCCACCAGGAGAGCAACCGGCATTTCGGCAAGATCTGCATCGAGATCTGACCTCACCTGAGCGCTCCCGTGATCCAGGGATCACGGGAGACGGCCTAGCCGGCGGCCGGTGCCGCGGGCGGGTGCGTCGCGCCGGGCTCGTCGCGGGCGCCGACGAACCGGCCGAGGAGCCGGCCGAGGAGGCGCGAGAGGCTGTCCATCAGCAGGAACACTGCCGGCACGAAGACGAGGGAGAGCAGCGTCGAGACGATGAGCCCCGCGATCACCGCGACCGCCATCGGCGCCCGGAACTCGCCGCCGACGCCGAGCGCCATCGCGGAGGGCACCATGCCGGCGGCCATGGCGATCGTCGT
>NZ_SMNT01000217.1 GCF_004348265.1 Methylobacterium segetis | reverse complement strand
ATCGTTGGTGCCGGGCTGACCCGTGCCAGGATTGTGCGTCACTGGGCCGGAGTTGTTACCACGCGAGTAGGTGACGCTGTGTCCGCCGCCAGACATCGTGGTGGTGCCATCCGCGTTCTCAACGATCGCGCACTCTTCGGGCGTGAGGCCCGTCGGCAGCTCGATCACGTCCTGAGGGCGAAGCGCCCCGAGGACGGTGTCGTGGCCGCCGTTCGAGGTGAACACAATCCGGTGCGCCGACTGAAGTGAGGAGATGTCGACCGTGTCGTCGCCGTCGGAGCCGTTGATCGTGATCGTGTTGAAGTTCAGGCTGGTCGGGTTGAAGTTGCCGACCGCGAGCACCGTGTCGTTACCGGCACCGGTGTTGATTGTGATCTCCTCGATATCGGTGAGTTCGGAAATGATATTGTTCGCCGTCACCGCGCCGTTCACACCGTTGGTGTTGCGAGTGACGATGATCTCCGCCGTGCCGGCAGCCGCGTAGATGCCGGCCGCGACCGCGTCCGCCTTGGCATAGACCCGGAAGACCTCCGCGCCGATCGACCCGTTGACGACGAACCTGTCGCCTCCCGCGCCTTCCGTTCCGCCGTTGACCACGTCGCGGCCGTCGGGCGTGAGCCCGAGGAAGCTCGCACTCCAGGTGATCACGTCGTCGCCGTCGCCGCCGTTGACGATGTCGTTGCCGGTGCCGCCCGTGAGCGTGTCATTTCCGACCCCGCCCAGGAGGGTGTCGTTGCCGCCGTTGCCGTCGAGCGTGTCGTCGCCTTCGTCGCCGGTGAGCGTGTCGCCAGCAGCCGCATTGCCGCCTGTGAGCACGTTGTTCAGCGTGTTGCCGGTGCCGGAGAAGGCGCCGTTCCCGGTATAGGTCAGGTTCTCGACATTCGCCCCGAGCGTGTAACTCGCCAGTGCCGTCCGTACCGTGTCGGTACCGGACGATCCGGCCGAGGTCTCGTCAACCACATCGCCCGCAACATCGACCACATAGGTGTCGTTGTCCGCGCCGCCCCGCATGATGTCGGCGCCTGCGCCACCGTCGAGCGTGTCGTTGCCGGCACCGCCCAGGAGCGTGTCGGCTTCGGTGCCGCCGTTCAGCGTGTCATTCCCGGCGCCACCATCGAGCGTGTCCGCTCCGGCACCGCCGGTGAGCACGTTGGCGACCGCGTTGCCCGTGATCGTGTCGGCGTTGTTCGTGCCGGTGACGTTCTCGATCCCGGCAACCGAGGCAAAGCCCGAGGCGGTACCGGTTACGAGATTTACTGTCACAGCCGAGCTCGTGGCCGAGTAAACCAAGCCGTCGCCGGTCCCCGCGCCGAGATCGGCGCGGACCTGCTCGATGTCGGCGTTGATCGTCCCGCCGGCCTCGACCTGGGTGACCCGGGTTCCGAAGACGATGTTCAGGTCCTCGTTTCCGGCGCCCGTGTCGACGATCAAGAGCGTGTCGAGATCCGCGCCGCCAGAGAGCGTGTCGACCCCGTCACCCGTGCCGTCGATGTCGATGATGATCGTGTCGTCGCCAGCTCCGCCGTTCACGGCGTCGTTGCCGTCGCCGCCCGTCAGGGTGTCGTTGCCGAGATCGCCATTCAGCGTATCGTTTCCGGCCCCGCCGTTGATGATGTCGTTTCCATCCGACCCGTTCAGGGTGTCGTTGGCGCCCCGGCCGTTGATCAGGTTCGGGCCTGTCGACCCTGTGATCGTATCACCGACCGTGTTGCTGCCGACCCGAGCTGTGATGTTCGAGGTCAGGCTTTCGGCAAAGCCGGACTGGTCGGTGTAGCGCGCGATCACCTGGAAGAAGCGGGGATCGCCGACATTCCCGATCGTGAGATTTGGATTGGCAGTCACACCTCCAAAATTCGTCCAGTTCGTGAGCCCGTCGGCCGAGACCTGCCACTGGAAGGAGAAGGTGCCGAGACCGTTCGGATCGGCGATGCCGGCCGTGTTGGCGGTGAGCACGTTCTCCGAGCCGGTGATGGTCAGCTGCCCCGTCGGCGGCCGGTTGACGATCAGGACGTCGCGGTCCGAGAACCGGAGCGTCTCGATGTTCCAGAGCTTGTCCGTGCCCTCGTCACCGTCGGTCGCGTCGGTGTCGGTCACCGTCCAGCTGCCGTCGGTGTTCCTGCCGAAGGTGTAGCCAGCCCGGACGCCGGCGTAGACCGCGACGTCGTTTGCGGCATCCGTCGGATCCCCGTCGAGGATCTCCCGAACCATCTCGAGCTGCCCGGGATTGAGCGTGCGATCGAGCATCAGGGCGGAGAGTGCCTTGCCGCCGAAAAGCACGTTGCCGGCAAGGTCAGTCACGGCAGACGACATGCTCTCGGCCGTCATGGTGGGCGTGCCGCTGCGGCTCTTATCCGCATAGAGTGCGATCCGGACGTTCAGCCAGGAGTCGCCGTCGATGATGTCGTTGCCGGCCCGGCCGCGGATGGTGTCGCTGCCGCCGCCGCCGAGAAGGATGTTTGCCCCGTTGCTCGTGTTCAGGATGATGCCGGGATGCGTCACTCCGAACTCGTCGACGTCGCTGTCGTCGATGCCGTTGAGGAGCGCCGCGAGGCCGTGGATCCGGGCG
>NZ_SMNT01000216.1 GCF_004348265.1 Methylobacterium segetis | reverse complement strand
CGCGCCGGAGATCATGGCGCGGACGAAACGTTCGTGGCCCGGAAGATCGACGAGATCGATCGTGCCGCCCGTCCCATTGGCCACGCGCAGCACGGCGAAGCCCGGCACGATCGACACGCCGCGCGCCTTCTCCTCGGCGAGCCGATCCGTATCCGTTCCGGTGAGCGCGCGGACGAGGGAGGTCTTGCCGTGATCGACATGGCCGATCACGCCGATGAGGAGAGTTTCGGTCACAGCGCCGCCGTCGCGATCAGCCTCGAAGCTCCGCCTTCGTAACCGCAGAGCTCGCGCCCGCGAAGCGGCGTCCGCCTCTCACGGTGCCGCAATCGGGGCCGATCCGTCGGCGAATGCGTTCGTTACCGACCACGCCCCTGGCGCTAGACGTGCCCCGGCGGCGAAGGCTCTCACGGCTTCGGGAGATTTCGCGCCGGGAAGGAGAACGTCGCGCCGGGTCTCACCGTGGCCAGCCAGATGAGGTGCGATTGTGGCACTCTTGCCAAGTCCCACTGCGGCGCCCCGAGACCCGGTGGATAGACGGGATGCGAAACATACGCCGGGCTATCGGTTGGGACCCCGCCGGGGCATTGCGTATATCCCTTGAGGTCGAAAGAACCTCTGTTGGGAAGCGGCGAGACGGCAAATATCTCCGCGCCATTCGACAGCTTGCTGCCAACCTTGATGCCGACGATTTCTTCCATCTGAGCAGGAGTTCTGCCCACAACGTATTTGAATGTGGTGCAATAGCCGATCGTCCGGCTCGGATCGGGCTTTTCGCCGAAAGGAGAAACTTTCACGAGTGCGTCGAGGCCGCCACGTTTCCAGACCTCGATCGCCATGTCCTGAAGTTTGTCGGCAGACAGCATCGATCGCTTCCTCGAGACTGGCGAGATCTCCCTTAAGTCGATCTTGGCCGGAGCTGAGAGGGAGTGCAAGGGCCACGACCCCGGCGCACAATCAGGGGCGGGGCGCTGGGGTGGAAAGCGAGGGTGCGAAGTCGGGCCGGCATCCGAAGCGGAGCGGGCGTGCCCGTCCGGCGGCCGTCGGTGACGATCGGCGGAGGGATATCGGAAGCGTGAGCCGGCCAGCGGCATAGAGCCAACTGGCGCTCCCAAGGGGACTCGATAAAGTCATCAATTTCAAAGGATTGTCGGAACGTGGGACCCTCGGCCTTCCCAATGCACTCCAGTACTTCTCGTTTCTGAGATCCCACTTCTGACACATCTCCGCCACCTCCGATTGCACCGGCGGCCAGTCCGACCGGAAGCCGGAAAAAGGCTGGCCCGCCTCGGAATGGGAGAGCATCGGCGACGAAGGGACGAAACCCGCGCCGGAGCGGATCATTCCCGAGCCGGAGCGATCCTTCGTGGTCGGATCGGCTCCGGCTCCGGCAGATCCCTCGGCGGAGGGAGATCCTCCTCCAATAACTAGGAGGCCGGCAGATTGAGCAGCTTGTAGTTCGCGTCCATCTGCGTCTTCCGGCTGACGGACCAGTGGATCCCGGTTCTCTCGGAGATCGCGCGCGGCTCGGCGCGCGCCAGGTTGGTGGCTGCGGCCGTCTCGTCGAGGGACACCAGCCGGTCCGGGTCGAGCTCGGGCTGGGCCTCGAACCAAGCCTCGCGGGCAGCCCTTACGTCGGCGCGCTCCTGCTCGGCTGCGTGCGTCGCCCCTTTGTCCAGGTGATCCCCTGCCGCTGGAAAGGGCTTGGCGTACGAGTTGCGCCGCTGCGCACGGCTGTACGTGAGTGAGCGGCCCTACTGCGAGGCGGCAGGGGCGGAAGCGGAGTTGCGGCGCGCTACCGGACGGGTCGGGGTGCCTGATACGCGTGCGTCCGGGTCACGCATGGGGACGAAGCGCGCCACGAGGCTCGTGAGATCGACTACGTGGAGGAGCGCTGCGGGAGCAAGGATGCGGGGGTTGAGCGAACTCGGTCTCTGCGCGCGGAGCACGCACTCCATTTTGCTCCTTCGAGCCGGAGGCGTCAGCGAACTGGAGTGGAGCCCGCGAAAGCTGCGGGCAGAGGGGAGATGACGACTGAGAACAGCCGTTGGCCCCAATCTATGACCTGTCTCGTTGCAAAACGCCCCTTTGTCCCTCTACGGGCAAGCGCTGAACGGGACGCAATGGTCAGCTGTCGAGGTCTCTGCTTGGGCAGGAGGGGAGACCATCGCAGCATGTGAAGTCGGGGGGCTTGTCAGAATGACCGACCAGAACGCGGCGGTGGCCAGCGCAAGTGCGCTGATGATCATGGCAATGTTTCGCACGGCCTCACCTCCATGTTTTTCTCAGAGAGAAAGCCTCCTGAGCACCCGGCCGTCATGCTGAAATTTGTAATTGGCGGCGTTGTTAAGCCTCCTGCTCCCGATTTTGTCTTCAGCGTCACCGCTCAAAGGCGGATCTCGGACGCTCGCACAGGGCATAGCCTCTATGTGCCTGCCCGCGCTTCAGCTCGGAACAGGCCAGCAACTCGCACGATGACATCTGCGGCACCCCGCCCACCCTGAGGACGCTCGCATCTGCACTGCTATTTATTCATCAAAAGCGGCACGCAGTCCCAAACAAATAATAGTACAAATCAAATAATATATGTACGGTATTTACAATAAGACAAGCAAACTGAAATGACAGGCATGAGAGTGGAAATTATGCCTTTCCATGGATTGCATATCTCCGCGCTGCGCCGCCGGCATGCAGGCTGTCATAGGCAAAAATGCTTAGGAGCGAGCGTTGAGCTTACCACCTTTCTGCAAGGGCCGGTCGGCCGATCTGGCTCGCCCACATGACGAGAGCCGTGCTCGCGACCGCCCATTGGGGTCATGACACGAGCAACGACGAGAACGGCAATCTCCATGCGCTGTGCCAGCGATGCCCCATGATTCACGACCGGTCGGAGCATCGACTGCGGCGGTGGGGCACGCTGTTCCACAGGAAAACGTCCGGCGACATGTTCCGTAGGCCACATCCTTGGGCTCATGCCGGGATTGGCATCCAGACCACGATCATGGCTGCTAATCTCGGAGCCTCAGGCGTTTTTGCGCCCACGGCCTTCTGTGGCTTGGCCAGCCTCAGCGGATGCATCGGCCAATGAGCCGGGCCGTCCCAGACCGATCGCTTTCGCAAGCTCCGAGCGCTGGGCGGCGTAAGCCGCGGCCACCATCGGGTAGTCGTTGGGCAGGCCGTAGCGCTGGCGGTAGCTGTAGGGGTCGAGCCCGTGGGTCGAGAGATGGCGCTTGAGCGTCTTGTAGGGCTTGCCGTCGATGAACGAGATCAGCGCGTCCGG
>NZ_SMNT01000215.1 GCF_004348265.1 Methylobacterium segetis | reverse complement strand
TCCCCGAATTTACCGGCCGCGTCTGCCCCGCCCCCTGCGAGGAGGCGTGCACGCTCAACCTCGAGAACCAGCCGGTCGCGATCAAGACGATCGAGCAGGCCATCGCCGACCGCGCCTGGAACATGGGCTGGGTGAAGCCCGAGCCTGCCGAGACGCGCACCGGCAAGCGCGTGGCGGTCGTCGGCTCGGGCCCGGCCGGCATGGCGGCGGCCCAGCAGCTCGCCCGCGTGGGCCACGACGTCCACGTCTTCGAGCGGGAGCCGAAGGCGGGCGGCCTGCTCCGCTACGGCATCCCCGACTTCAAGATGGAGAAGCGCCACATCGACCGGCGCGTGAAGCAGATGGAGGCCGAGGGCGTCGTCTTCCACTACAACCAGAATATCGGCGTCACGAAGTCGGTCGAGGAGCTCACCGCCGAGTTCGACGCGGTGCTGTTCGCGGGCGGCGCAGAGGACCCGCGCAACCCTCAGCTGCCGGGCCAGGAAATGGAGGGCGTGCACTACGCCATGCCCTACCTCGTCCAATCGAACCGGCGCGTCGGCGCCGAGCCGATGCCGGGCAACGGCGAATTGCCGATCTTGGCGAGCGGCAAGAACGTCGTGGTGATCGGCGGCGGCGACACGGCCTCGGACTGCGTCGGCACCGCCTTCCGCCAGGGCGCGCTCTCGGTGACCCAGCTCGACATCCGCCCGCGCCCGCCGGAGCGCGAGGACAAGCTGACCGTCTGGCCCTACTGGCCGACCAAGATGCGCACCTCCTCGAGCCAGGCCGAGGGTGCCGAGCGCGAGTTCCAGGCGGCGACGCTGCGGCTCGAGGGCAAGAAGGGCAAGGTCACGGGCGTCGTCTGTGCCCGGGTCGATGCCAAGCGCCAGCCGGTCGAGGGCACCGAGTTCGTGCTCCCCGCCGATCTCGTCTTCATGGCGATCGGCTTCGCGGGCTCGGTGCGCAAGGGCCTGCTGGAGCAATCCGGCGTGGCCATGGACAAGCGCGGCAACGTGACGGCGAACGAGAACGATTACCGCACCTCGCACGAGAAGATCTACGCGGCGGGCGATATGCGGCGCGGCCAGTCCCTCGTGGTCTGGGCGATCCGGGAAGGCCGCCAGGCCGCTCGCTCGATCGACGAGGCGCTGATGGGGTCGAGCGTCCTGCCGCGCTGATATAAGGGAAGCGGGCCGTTTCGCGCTGGCCCGATCGCCTGTTGGGGCAAGGCGGATCCCGGTTCGCGGGACGGATCGGCGCCGGATCAGACAGGTGGAGCGTGGCCGGCGCCTGAGGCGCCGGCCACGCTCGTTTCGTGCGGGCGGAGCCCGGATCGGGAGCCGCTCAGGCCAGGAAGGTGCCGTCGTCGACGGCGGCGCGCCCTTCGTAGAACCCGTATTGCAGGTAGTGCGTCATCGGGTTGATTCCCGCCGATGCGACGTCGCCATTGGCGGCAAGGTAGCCCGACGTGTCGAAGTTCGCCGCCGGGTCCCGGCCCTCGCGCCAGCCGAACGCGTTGTAGTGGGACAGCGGGTTGATCCCGGCGGCCGCCACGTCGGCATAGGCCGTGAGGTAGCCGCTGGTGTCGAACACCGCGTTCGGGTCGCGCCCCTCGTGCCAGCCGTAGGTCTCGTAGTGCTGGGCCGCGTAGGCAAAGCTGCTTCCGCCGGCCGCCCGGGCGGCGTCGGCGACGTCCCCGTTGGCCAGGAGGTAGTATTCCGCGTCGAACCCGGCCGGGGTGATGTCATTCGTCCGGCCGATCGCGGGCGAGGCCGAGCGCCCCTCCTCCTGCCCATTGGCGAGGAAGTGCGCGAGCGGATTGATCCCCGCCGCCGCCACGTCCGGGTTCGCCTTCAGGTACGCTTCGTTGTCGAAGTTGACGCCCGGGTCGCGGCCCTCGCGCCAGCCGAACTGGGCGTAGTGGTCGAGCGGGTTGATCCCAGCCCTGGCCACGTCCGGATTGGCGGCGAGATAGCCGTCCGTCGAGAAGAACGCGTTCGGGTCGCGGCCTTCGCGGGCGCCGTAGGCCGCATAATGGGCCTCGGGGTCGAGCCCGGCCGCGGCCACGTCCGGGTTCCGGATCAGGTAGAACAGGTCGTCCACCAGGGGCGACCCGTCGTTGACGTCGATGGTGCGGTCGCTGAACTGGAACTGCTCGATGCCCCGGAAGGTGTCGGTCCCCTCCGTGCCCGTGATCGTGATGGCACCGTCCGCCGTCACGCCGATGCTCGCCGCATTCAGCGCGAAGGAGAAGATCGCGCGGTCGGTACCGGCCCCGCCCGAGATGACGTCGTTGCCGGCTCCGCCGATGAAGCTGTCGTTGCCGGCCCCGCCCGAGAGGGTGTCGCTGCCGGCGCCGCCCACGAGGAAGTCGTTGGCCGTGCCCCCGGTGATGGTGTCGTTCCCCTGGCCGCCGTTGATGTAGTAGGAGCGCGAGCCCTGCACGGCCGTCAGGATGTCGTCGGCCTGCGTGCCGAGCGTAACGACCTCGAAGGCGTCGCCCCGCTGCACGCC
>NZ_SMNT01000214.1 GCF_004348265.1 Methylobacterium segetis | reverse complement strand
CTGCGGCCGGACGGCAGCTACACCTACCTGCCGAACCGCGACTTCCACGGCAGCGACAGCTTCACCCTGCGGGTCGCCGACCCGAACGGCGGGGTCACCCTCGTCACGGTGCCGGTCACGGTCGATCCCGTGAACGACGTGCCCGAGGCCAGCGCCGACCCGCTGACCCTGCCCGCCAACACCAGCGCCGGCGGCCGCGTCGTCGCCTCGGACCGCGACGGCGACAGGCTCGCCTTCCGGCTCGCGGCGCCGCCGGCGAACGGCAGCCTCGCCCTCGCGGCGGATGGCGGCTACGTCTACGAGCCCTACGACGGCTATTTCGGACCGGACCAGTTCAAGGTCCTCGTCTCCGACGGGCAGGGCGGGGAGACGCTCGTGACGGTGGCGGTGACCGTCACCCCGAACCCGATCGAGGTGCGCCCGCCCATGCCGCCGGCGGCGCTCATGCCGCCCTCGCCGCTCGCCCCCCCGCCCGGAGCCGGTCGGGACGCGAGCCCGCTCCCGCCGCCCGCGGTCACGGCGACCGGCATCGTGCTGCCCACGGTCGCCGCGTTCGGCAGGCTGGAGAGCGTCTCGGACGTCGTGCTCGCCGAGGGCGCGGTCGTGGCCGCGGTCAACGGCGTGCGGTCCCTCAACGGCATCGACATCGTGCCCGTACGCCCCGCCATCCAGCAGGAGACCGAGCGGCTCGCGCGGCTCGGGAGCGACGGGCTCGTCCCGGAGATCGGCCTGGAGACGCCGTGGTTCTCGGCCCGGCCCTTCATCGGGCGCTCGCTCGGCTTCACGCTCGCCGAGGAGACCGGCGCCGGGGGCGTGCTGCGCGACGTGGTCGTGGAAGCCATCCGCCGCCCGGACGCGTTCGGCCTCAGCCTGCGTAACCTCGCCCCCGACGCGGCGGGTATCGCCGCCGTCACGCTCCGCGGCGCGGATGGGGGGCCGGCTCCGTCCTGGCTGGAGACGGATGGCCGGGGCAGCTTCTGGGGCCGGCCTCCGGCCGGTGGCGGCCGGGTCTCGGTGGCGGTGGAATTCACGCTCTCCGACGGCCGCGTGATCCGCCAGCCGCTCGATCTCGACACCGAGACCGGCGAGATCCGAGCGGGCCGGAAGCCGGCTCCCGCGGCGCGGGCCGCCCCGCCGCCCCCGGAACCCGAGACGGAGGCGCGCGCGCCGCTCTTCACCGATCAGCTCGGTGCCGCGGAGCTGCGGGCGAGCCGCGAACTCGACCTCATCGAGCAGGCCCTGGCCGGAACGCCCTGAGGGGAGCCCCCGAGCTCGCGCGGCGCGAGTACCGAGGGCCGGCGAAAGGGTGCGGAAGTGCACCGTTTCATCCTTCGTTTACCCTGAAAGTTTACCAATTCGGGGTCGGTTGCAGCAGGCAGGCCAGTGCCGTGGCCGCTGCGCCGACGCGGGGGATTTCCAGTGATGACCTTCGAGGCGGTCGACCGCGGCCGGCCGCACGCGCGCGCGCATGCGGCGATGGTTGCGGCTGCAATCGGTATCGGGTTCGGCGTGTCCGGCTGCATCGTGAAGCCGCAGCCGCTCGGCCCGGCCGAACTCAGCGCCTATGCCGACGACAAGCTCGCCCGGGTCGGGCAGGGACAGCCCCTGCCGGGGCCGCGGATCGACCTGTACGAAGCCTTCGCGCGGGCGCTGAAATACAATCTCGATCAGCGTGTCGAGATCATGCAGACCGCCGTGCGGGTGCGCGAGCTCACCTTCGCCCATTACCAGATGCTGCCGGGCTTCGTCGCCAACAGCGCCTATGCCGGGCGCGACACCTACGCGGCGAGTTCCAGCATCTCGGCGATCACCGGCCGCCAGTCGCTCGAGCCCTCCTACAGCCAGGACAAGCAATACGCCTTCGGCGACCTGTCCCTGAGCTGGAACATCCTCGATTTCGGCCTCTCCTACGTGCGCGCCCAGCAGGCCGCGGACGGCGTGCTGATCGCCGAGGAGACGCGGCGGCGCGTCGTCAGCCGCATCATCGAGGACGTGCGCACCGCCTATTGGCGGGCGCTCACCAGCGAGCGCCTCGCGAAGCGCCTGCGGGCGCTGGAGAGCCGGGCGCAGGCCGCGATCGGCAATGCCCGCAAGCTCTACGCGGAGCGCCAGACCTCGCCGGTGACGGCCCTGACCTACGAGCGCGAGCTGATCGAGATCAAGCGCGAGGTGCAGCGCGTCGAGGCGGACCTGCAGGTCGCCCGCAGCCAGCTCGCCGCGCTCATGAACCTGCCGCCGGACCTCCCGTTCCAGCTCGCCGAGATGGAGGCGGTGGACGAGGGGCTGAAGCTCGGCCTGCCGGAGAACGAGCTGATCCGCGTCGCCCTCCAGAACCGGTCGGAGCTGCGCGAGGTCGCCTACCGCCAGCGCATCAACGGCCGCGAGGCCGAGGCCGCGCTCCTCGAACTCCTGCCCGGCTTCAACGTCTTCGTCGGCGGCAACGCCGACACGAACCGGCTCCTCTACAACGCGAACTGGGTCGGCTGGGGCGCGCGGGCGAGCTGGAACCTGATGCGGGTGTTCCAGTATCCGGAGCGCAAGGCGCTCGTCGGGGCGCAGGACCAGCTCCTCGACAAGCGGGCGCTCGCCGTGACCATGGCGGTGATGACGCAGGTCCACGTGAGCCGCATCCGGCACGCGCTGGCGCTCAAGGAATACGGAACGGCCTCCGAGTTCCGGCGGGTGCAGCGCCGCCTCGTCGGCCAATTGCGCGCCTCGGCCGCCGCCGACTCGATCAGCGAGCAGACCCTGATCCGCGAGGAGATGAACACGCTCGTCGCCGAGGTGAAGTACGACCTCGCCCACGCCGCCGTGCAGAACGCCCGCGCCAACGTCTACGCCTCGCTCGGCCTCGACACTTTCCCGCTGGCGGCGATCGACGGGAACGACCTGCCCGGCCTCAAGCGGGCCGTGCAGGGAAGCTGGCTCGGCGTCGGCGAGGTGCTGCCGCGCCCGGTCGTGGCGCTGCCCCCGCCGCCGGCACCCGCGCCGCTCGAATTGCGTCGCTGATCGGGGCGGGCGGCCCCGTTCAGGCGGCCTGCAACTGAAGCGCGTGCAGCGCGAGGCCGAGCCTGCGCGAATCCGCGCCGCCGCGGTCGATCCGGCAGCCGGGCAGCGCGAAGGCGAGGTCGAGCTGGCCGAACGCGATCAGGCCCGGCGTCAGGTAGGTCGGGATCGAGCAGGCGAGGGTTCCGTCCCGCTCGAGGCGGCCCGAATGGAGGAAGGCCCCGTTGCCGAAGAGCAGCACCGGCTGATGGTCGCTGCCGTCCCCCAGATAGGGGGAGGCGTGGATCACGAGCCGTGATCCGCTCGGAACGTGCCCGAGGCCGAGATGCAGCCAGGCTTCCGGCCCGTCCGACCAGACCTGACCGGGCTCGGGGGCGGACCAACCCGTCCCGATCGCGCGGAGGCCGGCTTCCCCGGCTCCGAACCGGATCGCCTGCCCCGTTCGCAGAGGGATCGTCATGGCAGCGGGCTCCCCTGTGGCGTTCCGTGCGCCGTGATCAGCGCGATCGACATCTCAGCGAACTCAGTATTTTCTCGCGCC
>NZ_SMNT01000213.1 GCF_004348265.1 Methylobacterium segetis | reverse complement strand
GCCCGGCGCGCCGACCGGGCCGCCCGGCGCCTGCGCGCGGCGCGGCGCGGGTTCGAACTCTCCGCCGCGGCGCTGCGGAGCGCGGCCCTCGATGAGGTCGAGCGCCACGGCCTCATCCGCACGGTGCTGCGGGCGAGCCTCGAACGCCGCGCGCAGACCTGCCCGGCCGATCCCTGACATCCCACAGGCCCGTCGGGAACCGGACGCCGCCTCGGCCGTAAGACCTGCCGGAACCCCGTAGCAGCCCATGAGATCGTCGCGTCCCGAGCCCGCCTCCGCCCCGTCCCCGCAACCCGAGCCGCGCGCGCAATCGTGGCGGGCTGGGCGCGCGGGTATTCAGGGGCTATTCAGTGCCCGGGGCCGAGATTCCCTGCCCATGCGCTACGCCCTCGCCCTCCTCGCAGCCTGCCTGACGCTCGCGGCCGTCGCCGCGGGCGATCTCGGCACGCTCGCCGAGGAGACGAACCAGCCCGCCGCCCGCCTCAACGCGGTGCAGAGCGCGCCCCCGCCCCGCAGCGAGAACTGCCTCGCCCCGGCGGACCTGCGCGAGGCGGTGGCCGAGCGCCGGGTGATCGAGCCCGTGGCGGCGATCCGCGCCGCCCGCACCGTGATCCCGCGGGCGGAAATCCAGCGCGCGAGCCTGTGCCGTCACGAGGACGGCCTCGTCTACATGCTGACCGCCTTGCGCCGGGACGGGCACTTCGTGCACGTCATGGTCGACGCCAAGACCGGGCAGGTCGCCGGGCAGTACTAGACAACGGAGTGAGCCAAGGTGCGTCTGCTCGTCGTGGAGGATGACCGGGACATCAACCGGCAGGTGGTCAACGCCCTGGAGGAGGCCGGCTACGTCGCCGACAAGGCCTTCGACGGGGAGGAGGGCGGCTATCTCGGCGAGAACGAGCCCTACGACGCGATCATCCTCGACATGGGCCTGCCCAAGGCGGACGGCGTCAGCGTGCTGCAGAAATGGCGCCGGGCCGGCATCAAGACCCCCGTCATCATCCTCACCGCCCGAGACCGCTGGTCGGACAAGGTCGACGGGTTCGACGCGGGCGCGGACGATTACGTGACGAAGCCCTTCCACATGGAGGAGCTGATGGCGCGGGTGCGCGCGCTCCTGCGCCGCACCGCCGGCCACGCCACCAGCCAGATCACCTGCGGCCCCGTCACCCTCGACACCCGCTCCGGCCGGGTCTTCGTCGACGGCAACCCGGTCAAGCTCACGAGCCACGAGTACCGGCTGCTCTCCTACCTGATGCACCATACCGGGCGCGTGGTCTCCCGCGCCGAGCTGACGGAGCACCTCTACGACCAGGATTTCGACCGGGATTCCAACACGATCGAGGTCTTCGTCGGGCGCCTGCGCAAGAAGCTCGCCGTCGACCTGATCCAGACCGTGCGCGGCCTCGGCTACCTCGTCGACCCGAGCCAGCCGGCCGCGCGGGTGTGACCGCGCCGTCGCGTCACGACACGCCGCAGCTCACCGCCTGGCTGTCGTAGACGGAGATCGTCCACCGGCGCAGCGTCCTGTCGGTCCGGCTCATGAACAGGCGCGCGATGCCGGGCAGGAGCGTCCGGTGATCCGACTGGATCACGACGACGATCGCGGTGTCCCCGTCCGCGAGCACGGACAGCGCCCGCGCGGCCACCTCGGTCTCGAGATAGGTCATGGGGCCGGAGCAGACGTTGAGCGCCCCCCGGACCCGGGAGATCTGCGCGATGCCGACCGTGGCCGAGGCGGGCAGGCCGAGGAGCGCGTTCGCCTTCCGGTCGCGGTAATCCTGCATCGTCCGGTTCAGGCACCCGTCGCTGCCCTGGCGCGGGCAGCTCGTCAGGATCGCCGCGACGTGGGTCGAGGACCGCTCCATCTCCCGCGTCTTCGCGACGAGGCTGACGAGGTCGATCAGGCCGCCGAACACGAGGAGGATGATCGAGGCCAGCAGCGCGAACTCGACCGCGAGCCCCCCCTCCCGGCTCGCGAGGCCGGCGCGCCAACCCGTCCGCCGCGCGCCCATCACGTCCTCCGGTAGACCACGGAGGATCGCACCGTGACCGCCGGGACGAAGGGGATGACGATCGGGATCGGCAGGGCCGCGCGCAGCAGCATGACCTCCTTCGGCAGGCCCGCCGAGAAGGTGGCGCCCGTGACCGGCGTCGGCGCCGTGGGCCCCGCGGAGAGCGGCGCCAGTTCGAGGACGAGCCGCGCCCGGCAGGTCGCCGAGGGCACGACCACGATCTTCCCGCACACGAGCGCCCGGTAGGCCGCCCGGTCGCCGAGCAGGAGCTCGGTCTCCGGCTTGCCGGCGGAGATATGGAGCCGGTCGCTGAGGAGAACCCCCGCATACTCGACGACGACGTACTGGAGGATGCCGAGGACGAGGCCGATTAGCGGCCAGGCGAGGAGCGCGAACTCGACCGCCGAGGCGCCCCGCCTGCAGGCGCCGAAGCGCCGGAGCGGGCTCGCGGCCTCAGAGCGGGCAGGCCCCGCGGCCT
>NZ_SMNT01000212.1 GCF_004348265.1 Methylobacterium segetis | reverse complement strand
TCCGCGCCGCCAGAGAGCGTGTCGACCCCGTCACCCGTGCCGTCGATGTCGATGATGATCGTGTCGTCGCCAGCTCCGCCGTTCACGGCGTCGTTGCCGTCGCCGCCCGTCAGGGTGTCGTTGCCGAGATCGCCATTCAGCGTATCGTTTCCGGCCCCGCCGTTGATGATGTCGTTTCCATCCGACCCGTTCAGGGTGTCGTTGGCGCCCCGGCCGTTGATCAGGTTCGGGCCTGTCGACCCTGTGATCGTATCACCGACCGTGTTGCTGCCGACCCGAGCTGTGATGTTCGAGGTCAGGCTTTCGGCAAAGCCGGACTGGTCGGTGTAGCGCGCGATCACCTGGAAGAAGCGGGGATCGCCGACATTCCCGATCGTGAGATTTGGATTGGCAGTCACACCTCCAAAATTCGTCCAGTTCGTGAGCCCGTCGGCCGAGACCTGCCACTGGAAGGAGAAGGTGCCGAGACCGTTCGGATCGGCGATGCCGGCCGTGTTGGCGGTGAGCACGTTCTCCGAGCCGGTGATGGTCAGCTGCCCCGTCGGCGGCCGGTTGACGATCAGGACGTCGCGGTCCGAGAACCGGAGCGTCTCGATGTTCCAGAGCTTGTCCGTGCCCTCGTCACCGTCGGTCGCGTCGGTGTCGGTCACCGTCCAGCTGCCGTCGGTGTTCCTGCCGAAGGTGTAGCCAGCCCGGACGCCGGCGTAGACCGCGACGTCGTTTGCGGCATCCGTCGGATCCCCGTCGAGGATCTCCCGAACCATCTCGAGCTGCCCGGGATTGAGCGTGCGATCGAGCATCAGGGCGGAGAGTGCCTTGCCGCCGAAAAGCACGTTGCCGGCAAGGTCAGTCACGGCAGACGACATGCTCTCGGCCGTCATGGTGGGCGTGCCGCTGCGGCTCTTATCCGCATAGAGTGCGATCCGGACGTTCAGCCAGGAGTCGCCGTCGATGATGTCGTTGCCGGCCCGGCCGCGGATGGTGTCGCTGCCGCCGCCGCCGAGAAGGATGTTTGCCCCGTTGCTCGTGTTCAGGATGATGCCGGGATGCGTCACTCCGAACTCGTCGACGTCGCTGTCGTCGATGCCGTTGAGGAGCGCCGCGAGGCCGTGGATCCGGGCGACCCCCTCCACGGTAAGCGCGCTGTCGAAGATCGTGCCGCCGATGACCTCGGCGCCGCCGGCACCGACCGCTCCGATAGGGGAGTCGGAGCCCTTGAGATCATCGTCGAACTTCCAGCCTGACAGGCCTTCGGTCGAGTCGAAGCGGTCACGCAGCGTCAGGTCCTGCTGCTGATCGAACCCGGCCACGGTCGGGATGCCGGCCGCGACGATGCCGAGCGCGAGGTCGGAGCGAGCGGCGTTGGGGTCGAACTTGTGGATGCCCCAGTCGAAGCCGAGCATGCCGTTGTTGCGCTGGATGCCGGCACCCTCGAACATGATGTCGTCGCCCGACTCGCCGTCATAGTCGGTGTCGTTGTTCTGGCCGTTCAGAATGTCGTGGCCAATGATGGTCGAGTTGAAAAAGAGCTGCGAGTTCTCGCCCGAGAGCGAGTCGAACCCGTCGCCTCCCTCGATCCAGTCATCGCCCTCATTGCCCATGAGGTTCTCGTTGCCGTTCCCGCCCATGACGAAGTCGTTGTCGCGGCCGGCGAACACCTCCGAGCCATCGAGCCCGGCCATGATGAAGTCCTGGCCCTCGCCACCGAAGAGGATGTTGAGGCCGGCTCCGACGCTGATCACATCGTTCCCCGCGTCACCGCGCAGGAAGTTGTCGCCGAACGGGTCGACGATGATGTCATCACCGTCGCCGCCGAAGACCTGGTCGGATTCCGTCTGGGCATTGAGGTAGTCGTCGCCGCCGTCGCCCCAGAGCGTGTCGATGCCGCGATCGCCGATCAGCGTGTCGTTGCCCTCGGTGCCGCCGAGCACGACGTGCTCGCCGCCCGAGAAGCGGATGTAGCCGCCATCCGCGTGACCGTCGTTGTTGACGTCGGCACCGGGCGCATGCCGGGTGACCTTCGGGTCGATCGCCTGGAGGATCGCGTTGGCCTGGACCGGATCGGTGTCGATCTGCTTCGTCTGGTCGATCTCGAGCGTCAGGTCGGGCGTGTCGAAGAGGTTGCCGGCCACGTGCGAGGAGGTCGTGTCGCCGAGATCGGAGTTGCGCATGGCGAGCGCCGAGAAGGTGTTCGCCTCGAGCTCGTTCAGAAGGTTCAGGCCCTGCAGGCGGCTGAGGTAGTACAGACGGTCGCCGTTCTGGAGGTTCTCCATCTGATTTTCGAAGACGTAGTTGAACGTCGAGCCCAGCATGCCGCCGAATTCGGTCTTGCGCTCCGCCAGCCCGCCGATCCAGAGGTCGACGAGGTTGAGGCCGGACTCGTGGCCGGCCCATGCGCCGGTCGAGTTGAGGAAGTCGAGCCGATCGTCGACGGCAGCACCATTGATCACGCGGTCATCGGCCGGGGTGGTCGGATCGCCAAGAACAGTTTCCTGGCTGCCGATGACGAGGGCGAGCGCCGCCGCGCGCTTGCCCTCGATCGTGGTCTCGGCCTGGAGCAGCGGATGCGTGCCGTAGGCCGCCACGAAGTTCACGATCGAGAGCGGGTTCTTGAGGTTCTGGGCGAGCGCCAGCCAATTGTCGTAGGGCTTCAGGTCAATGTTGCCGGTGTCCTCGTAGAACTGCGCCCTGGCGACGTTGAAGGCCGGCACGCCGGCTTCGCGACCGCGGGCGATGTTGAGCGCCGCGAGATCGAGCGGCAGGCCGAGGAGTGTGTTGCGCAGCGAGCTCACCACGAACTCGTCGATCTCGTTGCCGGCCTGGCGCGACATGCCGCGCACGATCGCACC
>NZ_SMNT01000211.1 GCF_004348265.1 Methylobacterium segetis | reverse complement strand
TTCGGGAATCGTCGTCTCCGCGTCGCCGATCACGAGGCGGCACCGGCCTGGCAAGGCGCGGCGCAGGGCCTCGAAATCCATCGGGAAATCGCCCTCCTGGAAATATTCCGGCATGTCGCGGTAATCGATCGCGGGCGGCATGCCGCTGCCGGTATCGAACCCCACGACATCGATGGCGACGCCCGTCGCGGCCTCGGCGCGCTCGGCAAGCTCGCACATGTTCAGGAGGCCGGCCCCGGCGGCGACGCCGAATTCCAGCACCGTGATCCGCGACAGCCCGCGCTTCTTCGCCTCCTCGGCCGCGAACAGGATCGGGAAGGCGTATTGCTGGCGCACCATCAGGTCGAAGGCGACCTTGGCGCGGAACGAGCCGAACAGGGCGACGCCGAGCGAGATCAGGTTGAGGTGCAGCGGCTCCGTGAGGCGCTCGACGAAGATCTTCCGGTGCTTGCCGTCGGAGAGCGCCCGACGGATCACGTAGGAGTTCAGCATCGGCCCCCGTCCTCGCGGCCCGTCGACCGCCTCTGCATGATTGTCTCGTTGAGCCCGAGGCTAAGCGGTGCAGATGCACCTGAACAGGGCGCCCCTGGGCCGCCCCGCACGAATCGAGCGTCAACGTTAAGAGCGTCCCCGGTCGCCAAAAGAAAGGGCGCGGCCTGAGGCAGGCCGCGCCCATCGATCCGGACCGGAGGGAAGGACCGCCTCAGAGCGTGCGGCGGATCTCCTCGACCCGGTAGCACTCGATCGTGTCGCCCGCGCGCATGTTCTCGAAGTTTTCGAAGGCCATGCCGCATTCCTGGCCCGAGGTGACTTCCTTCGCGTCGTCCTTGAAGCGCTTCAGGGTCTTCAGCTTGCCCTCGTGGATCACGACGTTGTCGCGGATCAGGCGAACATGGGCGCCGCGCTCCACCACACCATCCTGGACGCGGCAGCCGGCGACCTTGCCGACCTTGGAGACCTCGAAGACCTCCTGGACCAGCGCCTCGCCGAGGCGCTCCTCGCGGAGCGTCGGCGGGAGCATGCCGGACATCGTGGCTTTGATGTCGTCCACGAGGTCGTAGATGATGTTGTAGTAGCGTATCTCGGTGCCGGCCCGCTCGGCCGCCTCGCGTGCCTCCTTGTGGGCGCGCACGTTGAAGCCGATGACCACGGCCTTGGAGGCCTGCGACAGGGTGATGTCGGATTCGGTGATGCCGCCGACGCCCGCGAGCAGGATGCGCGCCGAGACCTCGTCGTTGCCGAGCTTCTCCAGCGCACCGGAGATCGCCTCGACCGAGCCCTGCACGTCGCCCTTGATGACGATCGGCAGCTCCTTGCGGCCGGCGCCTTCCTTGAGATCGCGCATCATGTCGACGAGCGAGCGGTTGGCGCCACCGGTGCGGGCCGCGAGCCGCTCGCGCTTGATGCGCGCCCGGTACTCGGTGACCTCGCGGGCGCGGGCCTCGTTCGGCACGACGACGACACGGTCGCCGGCATCCGGCGTGCCGTTGAAGCCGAGAACCTCCACCGGAACCGAGGGCCCGGCGTACTGGATGTTCTCGCCCTTGTCGTCGATGAGCGCCCGCACGCGCCCCCACTCGGCCCCCGCGACCACGATGTCGCCGGTGAACAGGGTGCCGCGCTGCACGAGGACCGTCGCGACCGGACCGCGTCCGCGATCGAGCTGCGCCTCGATGACCGTGCCTTCGCCGTCGCGCTTCTCGTTAGCGCGAAGGTTCATGATCTCGGCCTGGAGCTGCAGACCCTCGAGGAGGTCGGGCAACCCGTCACCGGTCTTGGCCGACACCTCGAATTCCAGGGTCTCGCCGCCCATCGACTCGACCTGGATGTCGTGCTGCAGCAGCTCGGTGCGGACCCGCTGCGGATTCGCGTCGGCCTTGTCGATCTTGTTGATCGCGATGATCATTGGGACAGCCGCCGCCTTGGCGTGCTGGATCGCCTCGACAGTCTGGGGCATCACGCCGTCATCGGCCGCCACCACGATCACCACGATGTCCGTCACCTTAGCGCCGCGGGCGCGCATGGAGGTGAAGGCCGCGTGGCCGGGGGTGTCGATGAAGGTGATGAGGTCGCCGCTCGGGGCCGCGACCTGGTAGGCACCGATGTGCTGGGTGATGCCGCCGGCCTCGCCCGAGACGACGTTCGCCTTGCGGATCGCGTCGAGCAGCGAGGTCTTGCCGTGGTCGACGTGGCCCATGATGGTCACGACCGGCGGCCGGGGATCGAGATCCTCCTCGAAATCGGGCTCGTCGGAGGTGAGACCCTCCTCGACGTCCGATTCGGCGACGCGGCGCACAGTGTGGCCGAGCTCCTCGGCGATGAGCTGGGCGGTATCCGAGTCGATCACGTCGGTGATTTTGTGGATCTCGCCCTGCTTCATCAGCAGACGGATCACGTCGACCGCGCGCTCCGACATGCGGTTGGCGAGCTCCTGGATCGTGATCGTCTCCGGGACCGTCACCTCGCGGGCGATCTTCTCCTTCTGCTCCACGTGCCGGTGGCCGCTCATGCGCTGCTGGCGACGGCGGAACGAGGCAACCGAGCGCGTGCGCTCCTCCTCGCCGGCGGTGGCATTGGCGATCGTCAGGCGGCCGCGATTGCGGTCGCCGCCGGGCGAGCGGGGGGTCTTGGGCGGTGTGATGATCTTCAGCGGCATGCCCGGCCGCCGGATCACGCGCTTGGTGTCGCCCTCCTCCTCGGCAGCGACCGCGGGGCGGCCGGCCGGGCGGGCAGCCGCCGTCGCGCCGGCGGGTCGCGCGGCGGTGGCGGGTGTCGCGGATTTCTCGGGCTCGGGAGCCGGCGCGGGCTTCGCCATGAAGCTGAGGTCGCGCGGCTTGCGGACATCGGCCGTGATCGTCCGGCGCGGCTCGCCGGCGGGCGGGCGCGGCGTGATCGGCGCGCGGACCGGAGCAGCGGTCGCCGGGCGGGCCGACGGGGCGGAGCGAGCGGCAGAGGCGGCCGC
>NZ_SMNT01000210.1 GCF_004348265.1 Methylobacterium segetis | reverse complement strand
GAGCCTGCCGGATCCCAAGAGCCTGCCGGATCGCAAGAGCCTGTCGACGCGCGAGAGGTCGTCGTGCGGCCGGCCGCGGCACTCAGACGGGTTCTGCCGGCCCCCGGGCCGCGCGGGGGCGCAGGCGCACGACGTTGCCGGACGCGTCCGCATCCCCCGCCTCCGGTGCCCGCGCCTCCCCGTCCGGAATGGCCGCCGTCGCGCCGTCCGTCGGCGCCTCCGCCCCCTCGGCGCCGGAGGCGTAGGCGATCCAGCGCACCACGCGGGCGCTGCCGCGGCGTACGCGCAGGCGCTCGGCGCGCCGGGCGAGCCAGGTCGGCTGATTCTTCACACGCTGCATGACACACCTCGTTCTTGCGGCGTGAGGAAGCCGCGGCGCGGCCGGAAAGACATCCTCCAAATGGATGAGGCCCGCGCCATCCGGACGCGGTTTGCCGGAGATGCGCCGCCTTTCCGCCAATCTTCGCCCGGAGATTGTCTTGCGGAGCGCCCGCATCACGACCGGTTGACAGGTTCAGGCCTCCCGGACACCAATCACCGGCCGGTCGCCGGCGTGTGGACGCCCCGCGGAATCGACCCCGTCAACCGAGCGAACCGGATGCCAGGTGGCATTCCTGGCCGAGCTGATCGGCTCATCACGCGCGAGCACCAAGCCCTCAACTGACAGACGTCCAGCGGGGTGGCGGAACCCGCCCCGCCGCCCGGCCGTCTCCCTGGAGCATCGACTTCGAGGAGACGGCCCATGAGCCGCGTCACCGCCCCCGACCCGACCACCCCCGGTCCCGGCGAGGATCCGGCCCAGCCCCCCGCCGGCCCCCGCGCCTACCCGGACCGGACGGTCACCGGCCCCTCCGAGGGCGCGAGTTCCCCCGGCGCGACGGAGCCCGGCGACCAGGGCGAGCCGGCTCACAGCGCCTACGAGGACCGGAAGACGCCGCAGGCGGAGTGACGGCCCCGCCCCGATCCCGTGCTAGGATCCGACCGCGCCGGCCGGTGCGGTGAGCGCCTTCCGGCACGGATCCTGCCGCGGAGCGCCGGGCCGCGCCCGCTCGAGATCGCCACCATGCCGCTCCCGGTCTCGCCCACCCTCCCCGCCTTCGCCGCGCCCTACGCGCCGGACGACGCGGCTCTCGTGCGCGGGCTGCTGGCGGGCCCTTCCCCCGATGCGGCGGCCGAGGGGCGGGTCGACGCCCTCGCCCGGGATCTCGTCGGCGCCATCCGGACGGAGCACGGGGGCCTCGGCGGCGTCGAGGCGATGCTGCGCGAATACAGCCTCACGACCCGCGAGGGCCTCGCCCTGATGGTGCTCGCCGAGGCGCTGCTGCGGGTGCCGGACGCCGCCACTGCCGACCGGCTGATCGAGGACAAGCTCGGCCAGGGCGATTTCGCCCACCACGCGATCCGCTCGGAGGCGCTCCTCGTCAACGCCTCGGCCTGGGCGCTCGGCCTCTCGGCCCGGATCATCCAGCCCGGCGAGACGCCGGAGGGGGTGCTCGCCGCGCTGGCCAAGCGCATCGGCCTGCCGGCCCTGCGCACCGCCGCGCGCCAGGGCATGCGGGTGATGGGCGGCCATTTCGTGCTCGGGGAGACGATCGGCGCGGCCCTGCGGCGCGCGGCCACGCCCGAGGGCCGGCCCTACCGCTACTCCTTCGACATGCTGGGCGAGGGCGCCCGCACGGCCGCTGACGCCGAGGCCTACCGCGCGGCCTATGCGGGGGCCATCGCGGCGATCGGCCGGTCGGCCGGCGACGCGCCCCTGCCGGATCGGCCCGGCATCTCGGTCAAGCTCTCGGCCCTGCACCCGCGCTACGAGCCCCTCGGCCGGGCGCGCGTGATGGACGAGGTGGTGCCCGTCCTCCTCGATCTCGCCCGGGCGGCCCGGGCCCACGACCTCTGCTTCACGGTGGATGCCGAGGAGGCCGACCGGCTCGAACTCTCCCTCGAGGTCTTCGCCTCGGTGCTCGCCGACCCCTCGCTGGCCGGCTGGGATGGATACGGCCTCGCGGTCCAGGCCTATCAGAAGCGCTGCCTGGCCGTGATCGACCACGTGGCCGACCTCGCCCGCGGGCTCGGGCGGCGCCTGATGGTGCGCCTCGTGAAGGGCGCCTACTGGGACACGGAGGTGAAGCGGGCGCAGGAGCGGGGCTTGGCCGACTACCCCGTCTTCACCCGCAAGGCCACGACCGACCTCAGCTACATGGCCGCCGCCGAGCGGCTCCTCGCGCACAGGCCCCATCTCTTCCCGCAATTCGCCACCCACAACGCGCTCACCGTCGCGAGCATCGCGGAGTGGGCCGGCCGCCCCGAGGGCTACGAGTTCCAGCGCCTGCACGGGATGGGCGAGGCCCTCTACGGGCGGCTCCTGGCGACGCGCCCCGGCACGGCCTGCCGCACCTACGCGCCGGTCGGCGGCCACCGCGACCTCCTCGCCTACCTCGTGCGGCGGCTCCTGGAGAACGGGGCAAACTCGTCCTTCGTCTCGCTCGCCGCCGACCCGGCCGTGCCCGTCGAGACCCTGCTGCGGCGCCCGGCCGCGAGCGTCGGCGCGCCCGAGCGCGCGCGCCACCCGCGCCTGCCCCTGCCGCGGGAGATCCACGCGCCGGGGCGCCG
>NZ_SMNT01000209.1 GCF_004348265.1 Methylobacterium segetis | reverse complement strand
TGGAGTGCAGCGTGAAGGTCAGCGAGCGTGCCACCGAGACGTTGCCCGCGGCGTCGATGTGCTTGACCGAGACCGTGTGCTGGCCGTCCGTGAGGGACGTCGGGTCGTAGGCACCGTAGGCCTTGCCGTCGACGCTGTAGCTGAAGCTGCCGCCCGTCTCCACGCCCGTCGTCAAGAGCCGGGGATCGGTGGTCAGGCGGTCCCCCGGAGTGCCGGTATCGTTCGCGAGAGCCAGCGTCGGGACGCCCGGCGCCGACGTGTCGAGGGTGAAGCTCAGGTAGCCGGCCTCCGAGACGTTGCCCGCGGCTTCGGTGTGCTTGACCGAGACCGTGTGCTCGCCGTCCATGAGGGAGGCGGGCATGTAGGCGTTGGAATAGGTCCCGCCGTCGACACTGTAGGTGTAGGTGCCGCCGGTCTCGGAGGTCACGACCGCGAGGCTCGCGTCCTTGGTGAGGTGGTCGCCGGCCGCCCCCGTATCGCGGGCGAGGCCGACCGTGGGGGCCGCAGGCGGCGTGCGGTCGAGGACGAAGGTGAGCGAGGTTGCGGCCGAGACGTTGCCGGTCGCGTCGGTCTGCCGGACCGCGACCGTGTGCTCGCCGTCCGCGAGGAGCGTCGGGGCATAGCCGTCTGTGTAGGCCTTGCCGTCGATGCTGTAGCTCAGGCTCGCGCCGGCTTCGGTCCCGGTCACCGCGAGGGCGGCATCCCGGGTGAGCTTGTCGCCCGGCAGGCCGGTATCGGCGGCGAGTGCGACGCCGGGTGCGGCGGGAGCTTCGCGGTCGACGACGAAGGCGAGCGATGTGGCCGCAGACGTGTTGCCGGCCGCATCGGTGTGGGTGACCGCAACGGTGTGCTGGCCGTTGCCGAGCGTGGCCGGGTCGTAGCTCTCGGTCGAGGCGCCGCCGTCGACGCTGTAGCCGTAGCGGCCGCCGGTCTCGGCCGGCACGATCGCGAGGCTCGCGTCCTTCGTCATCCTGTCGCCGGGCAGGCCGGTATCGTTGGCGAGCCTGACGACGGGCGCGTCCGGAGCCGTCCGGTCGAGGACGAAGCTGAGGACGCCGTCCTCGGAGACGTTGCCAGCGGCGTCGGTGTGATGGACCCGCACGGTGTGCGCGCCATCCGCGAGGTCGCTCTCGTCATAGACCGCGACGAAGCCGTGCCCGTCAATGCTGTAGGCGAGGCTGCCCCCGATCTCCCCGGCCGTGACCGTGATCTCGGCATCGCTCGTGACGCGGTCGTTGGCCGAGGCACCGGTATCGTGGTCGAGGGCGACGACGGGCTTGGCCGGCGGCGTGGTGTCGATGGTGACGCTGATCGGCAGGCTCTTGCCGGTATTGCCGGCGCCGTCGGTGCCGGAGGCGGTGACGACGTGCTCGCCCTCGCCCGAGATCTGCACGTCCGCCTTCCAGGCCCCGTCCGGGCCGGACTTCGTCGAGCCGATCTCCCGGCCGTTGTCGAGGATGTGCACGGTGATCCCGGCATCGGCCGGACCGACCGAGCCCGAGAGCGAGAGGAGACCCGCCTTCGTCGGAGCGCCGGCGGCGGCCAGGGTCACGCCGGGCGCGACCGCGTCTCCGTCGCCCTCGGGGCGGCTGTCGCCGTCGACGTCGCCGATATGGTGCTTGGCGTAGCCGACCTGCACGCCGAGGCTGTCGCCGGTGAACTTCGCCCGCACCGCCGCCACATCCTCGTCGGTGAAGGCGATGGCGAGCGCCGGCGCGGTCTCGCCCTGCGCCACGCGGCTCACCGCCGCGACGCCGACGAGGAACGCCATGCCGTCCGCCGCCGTCGCCTGGGCTGCGACGAGGGCGTTGTGGCCGTTGAGCAAGGCCTCGACGTCGGACGCGAAGGTGGACGGCGGCAGGTAGCGGTCGACCAGGGCGTGCACCGTCGCCGGGTCTGAGAGGTCGAACGGCTGGCCCGTCGCGATCATCTCGACGATGTCGTGCATCGGGTTCGCGTAGGGGAGCGCCGCCTGGAGGAGGGCGACGGTGTTGAGGATCTGCGAGGCCGCGACGAACAGGTGCTCGTAGAGGGCGATCTGCTGGGGCGTCGCGCCCTCCTTCAGCATGCCCGCGATCGGGTCGATCTGGGTGACGTCGACCCCGGCACCGAGGCCGAGCGCACCGCGCAGCTCCGTCTGGGCGGAGCTGAGATTCGCACCGAGCCCCATCAGCTCGACGAGGATCGTGGTGAGGGGAGACACCACCGTCGAGCCGGCCGGCGCCTTGAAGACGCCGTTGAAGGCGAGGTTCGTGGCCGTATCGAGTGCGCCCGGGCCGCCGGTGGCGACGATGGCCCCGGGCTTGCCGACGAGGGTGAAATGGCCGCTCGCGTCGGTCGTCGTCTGGGCCTCGAAGCTCTGGCGGACACCATCGTTGTTCGAGTCCATGAAGACGGTGGCGCCGGCGATGTAGCCGTCCTGGAGCGAGCCGCTGATCACGGCCTGCGAGCCGGGGGCGGGGTGCACCACGTTCAGGGTGAAGA
>NZ_SMNT01000208.1 GCF_004348265.1 Methylobacterium segetis | reverse complement strand
GCCTGCGGCGACTATGGTCTCGGCAATGCGGTCCGCAGGGCCGGTCGCGCCGGACACGGTCACGAGCTTGGCCCCGAGGTCCACCTCGACCAGGGCGCCCGGCTCGATGCCGGCGATGGCCCGGGTCACGGACTTGGCGCAGCCTCCGCAACCCATCCTGTCGACCTTGTAGCGGTACATGACGCTCTCCCTGTGGTGGCGTCCCGCACAGATGGGGCTTCCCATGGTGGGAAGGTCAAGGGTCGCGGAATGCCTCCCGCCAGGTGGGAATGGCGTCGATTCGGGCGGGCGCCCAGGTCGGGGCCGACGTGTTAGGACACCGTGCGGATGATCGCGGCGAACTTGCCGACGGTCATTTGCGTGCGGTCGCCCTCGGTCACGTCCCGGAGAGGATGAGGGTATCCGATCAAGCTTCCGGGCTTGCGCCGCGTTCGAGGGCGGCGAACCGTTCGGCCTTCACCTCGGCGACGTGGCAGCCGCGTTGGATCGTCCGCCTGGCGTGACTGAACACCCATGGGCGTCTCCGGCTGCGTATCGCAGGCAGCGCGCAGGGCACCCAGCGGTATGTCGCTGGCGGCGGCCGGTGCCATCGTGTGCGGGCGTTCAAGGGTCAGCATCGGCATGCTCCTCGGGTTGTTTCCCGGGACTGGTCTCAGCGCTTCACAAAGCCAATGTCGGCGGCCACCGCGCTCAGCCGCTCCGGCGCGCGCTCCTTCCGCTCGCTGTAGCGGTCCACCAGGTAGTCGGCCCGCTCTCGGGTCAGGAGCGTGAACTTCACCAGCTCCTCGCACACGTCCACGACCCGCTCGTAGAGCGGCCCCGGCTTCATCCGGCCCGCGTCGTCAAACTCCTTGTAGGCCATCGGCACGGACGATTGATTCGGGATGGTGATCATCCGCATCCAGCGGCCGAGCACGCGCAAGGCGTTCACGGCGTTGAAGCTCTGCGAGCCGCCGGAGACCTGCATCACGGCAAGGGTGCGCCCCTGGGTCGGCCGCACGCTGCCCTCGCTCAAGGGCAGCCAGTCGATCTGACTTTTCATCACGCCGGTCAGGGTACCGTGCCGCTCCGGTGAGACCCACACCTGGCCCTCGGACCAGATCGAGAGATTGCGCAGCTCCTGCACCTTTAAGTGGTCGGCGGTCGCATCGTCCGGCAGGGGCAGGCCGTCCGCGTGGAAGATCCGCACCTCGCCGCCCATGGCTTCGAGGAGCCGGGCGGCCTCGTACGCGAGGCAGCGGCTGAACGAGCGCTCCCGCAGCGAGCCGTAGAGGATCAGGAAGCGGGGCGCATGGGTGAACGGCGCCGCCGCGTCTAGGCTGTCGCGGGTCGGCACCTCGAAATGCGCTTGGCTGAGGTTCGGCAGGCCATCTTTGAAGGGCTGGCTGAGCTTGTCCAAGGGACGTCTTTCTTGTACGTTCAAAATATCGTTTGAAGATTGTAACGAAAATGGATGAACCGCAAGCCCTCGCCGCCTTTGCGGCCCTGGCGCAGGAACACCGCCTGCGTCTGGTGCGGTCGCTCGTGACCGCCGGACCAGGCGGCCTCGCCTCCGGCGTTCTGGCCGAGGCGGTCGGCGTCTCTGCCGCGACCGTATCCCACCATCTCAAGGAGCTGAGCCATGCGGGCTTGGTCGCCTCGCGGCGCGAGGGCCGTTCGATCATCTACAGTGCTGCCTATCCGGCCCTGTCCGACCTGATCCAGTTCCTGATGCGCGACTGCTGTCAGGGCCACCCGGAGGTCTGCACCCCGGCCGTCGCCGCCCTCGCCGCCTGCAACTGCCCACCCGGAGACACCCTCTATGCCTGATCGCGTCTACAACGTCCTGTTTCTCTGCACCGGCAACTCGGCCCGCTCGATCCTGGCGGAAGCGATGCTGAACCAGGATGGGCAAGGCCGCTTCCGGTCCTACTCCGCCGGTAGCCAGCCCAAGGGCGAGCCGCATCCGCTGGCGTTGCAGACGCTACGGGAGAGCGACTACCCCGTGCACGGGCTGCGCTCGAAGTCCTGGGACGAGTTCGCCGCGCCCGGTGCTCCGGTGATGGATTTCGTGTTCACGGTCTGTGACAACGCAGCCGGCGAACCCTGCCCCTTCTGGACTGGTCAGCCCGTGACCGCTCATTGGGGCATCGAGGACCCTGCCGCTGCGGAAGGCTCGGAGATCGAGCGCAAGCGCGCCTTCGTGACAGCGCAGCGCTACCTGAAGAACCGCATCGCGGCCTTTATCGCCCTGCCGCTCGGCAGCCTCGACCAGGCGGCCCTGTCGGCCAAAGTCAGAGAGATCGGCCAACAAGCCGGTGCCACCGCGCTCCGGCCGGAGGTCGCTTGATGGACGTCATCATCTACCACAACCCGGACTGCGGCACGTCCCGCAACACCCTGGCGATGATCCGCAACGCCGGAATCGAGCCTCATGTGATCGAGTATCTGAAGACGCCGCCCGCCCGGGCGCTGCTGGTGCAGCTCCTCGCCCGGGCCGGCCTGCCCGTCCGCGACGCACTGCGGGAGAAGGGCGCGCCGTTCGCCGAGCTGGGCCTTGGCGATCCGGCATTGACCGATGCGCAGCTGCTCGATGCCATCGAGGCGCATCCGATCCTTCTCAACCGCCCGCTGGTGGTCAGCCCCAAGGGCGTGCGGCTGTGCCGGCCGTCCGAAGCCGTGCTGGACCTCCTGCCGGGGCAGCAAGGCGAGTTCGTCAAAGAGGATGGCGAGCGGGTCGTGGACGAGCACGGCCGCCGCGTCGGCACTGCCTGAACCCCAACCCCGACCCATAAGAAGAAAACGCCCGGATGCTCGCGCTCGCCATCTTCCTCGTCACCCTCGTCTTCGTCATCTGGCAGCCAAGGGGCCTCGGGATCGGATGGAGCGCGCTGGCAGGCGCGGCGGTCGCGCTCGCCACGGGGGTGATCCATCCGGGCGATATTCCGGTGGTCTGGCATATCGTCTGGGACGCCACCTTCACCTTCG
>NZ_SMNT01000207.1 GCF_004348265.1 Methylobacterium segetis | reverse complement strand
CCGTGCCAACCGCGACCGAAATCTTCTCCCCCGGCGCGGACATCCGGAAAGCTCTTCCCGCCGGCCCGGATCCGGTTCTCACGCAGCCTCACGCACACGGTACGACCGGCCCGGTCGGCCCGTTTCCGAAGGATGATGCCATGGCCTCAGCGACGATGACGCGCGGCGATCAGGTGGTGTTCGAGCGGCTCGACGTCGCCGAAGTCTTGGGGATCTGGCGCCATGCCAGGGGCCGCGTCGTCAGCATCCACGGCCAGGGCGGCCGCCCGCAGACCGTCGACGTGAAATTCGAGGGTCACGAGACCCTGCGGCGCTACCTGCCGGACCTGTTCCGGCGTGTGCAGTAATCCCATGCCGCGCACGATCGGCCGGACCGCCCTCGGGGCGAGGCGCGCCCGCGGGTTGCAGGAGTCGCGGCCGTGACCGCGGCGATCACGACCCAGCCGCCGCTGCGGGCCACGAGCCGCAGCACCCACGAGCGCGACGTCTGGGCCGACCTGCGCGCCGAGGCGGAGGCCGCGCTCATCGAGGAGCCGCTCTACGCGGGCATCATCCAGGCGACGGTGCTCGACCAGCGCAGCCTCGCCCAGGCTCTCGCCTATCGCCTCGCGCACCGGCTCGGCGACGGCGACCTCGCGCGCCTGTCCATGCGCGACCTCTGCCTCTCCGCCTTCGAAGCCGACCCGCATGCCGAAGCGCACGCGGTGCGCGACCTCGTCGCGATCCGGGAGCGCGACCCGACCTGCCGCCGGTATCTCGACCCGTTCCTGTTCTACAAGGGATTCGCCGCCCTGGAGGGCTACCGCGTGGCCCACTGGCTCTGGCACCAGGGGCGGGCGACGCTCAGCCTGCACGTGCAGAGCCGGATCTCCGAAGTGTTCGGCTGCGACATCCACCCCGCCGCCCGGATCGGCTCGGGCGTGTTCATCGACCACGCCACCGGCGTCGTCATCGGCGAGACGACGGTGATCGCCGACGACGTCTCGATCCTGCAATCGGTCACGCTCGGCGGCAACGGCAAGGAGAGCGGCGACCGTCACCCCAAGATCGAGCGCGGCGTGCTGCTCAGCGTCGGCGCGAAGGTGCTCGGCAACATCCGGGTCGGCGAGGGGGCCAAGGTCGCAGCGGCCGCCGTGGTGCTGCACGAGGTGCCACCCCACACGACCGTGGCGGGCGTCCCGGCGCGCGTCGTCTCGCGCCTGCCGCTCGACGAGCAGCCGGCCCTCACGATGGACCAGTTCTTCGGCTTCGGCGATGGAATCTGACTCGGCGCGAAACGGGGGAAAAATGTCCTCCGCACGATCGTTCGCGAGGGGTCGCTTGCCGCGGCAACGGATAGATGAATGTTCTTCTGAGATCGCTTTTCAGAGGATGCCTTTCCATGCATCTGTTATTCAAGGCAAGGTTGTTCCATGGAAGCCCTAAATTTTAGAAGGTGCTTCCATTGACCCCTCGGCCGGGCCGAGGCTAGACCGCACTAACCCGGAATCAGGTGCAGTTCAGCCGCGCCCCGGGCAAGAGTATCGACAACTTCCTCGGGTGCGCTCCAGTACAGTGCAGTCCCGGCGCGGTCGCTCGACTGCGCTAGGCCCGACATCTGCGTGACGTGACCTTGCGGCGTATCGGGATCGGTCGGGCTTGAGCCCGCAGCCGGTCGCCGCTTCCTCGTGCCTTGAGAAAACGGAGACGTGAGACGATGAGCGGACCGGGTTTGAGCGTGAGCGCCTCCGCGGCACGCAATCTAGCGACGGCGACCGTCACATCGGTCCAGAACGCGGCCAACACCCCGCGCTGGCTCCTGCGCCTGCTGCCCTTCGTGGACGTGCCCGGCGGCGTCTACCGCGTGAACCGCCGCGCCGTGGTGCTGGCCAAGCCCGGCCGCATCGATCTCGCCACGGACGACAAGGGCCGGGTCATCCGCCCCGGCTCCCTGCGGGCCGTGCCGCTGTTCAGCCGGCTCGGCGATGCCGAACTGGCGACGCTGGCCGGCAAGTTCACCGAGAGCCGCCATCAGGCCGGCGAGGTCATCAGCGAGGAGGGTTCGGCCGAACGCAGCCTGACGATCGTCGCCGACGGCACGGTCGAGCTGAGCCTGTCGGGCCCCTACAAGGGCCGGCTGCGCCAGGGCCTCGCCACCCGGGGCGACTATTTCGGGGACGACACCCTCGTCGGCGAGGCCGGGCCGGCCCCGGCCGTGAAGGCGCTCTCGGCCGTGACGCTCCTCACCCTCGACCGGGCCGCGATCGAGGACGAGGCGATCCGTTCGCGCATCACCCAGCACATCGAGGAGCGTGACCGGCTCAAGGGCCACACCAATTCCTACGGCGAGCAGGGTATAGAGCTCCTGGCGGTGCATGCGGGCGAGCCGCGCCTGCCGACCACCTTCGTCGACTACGAGGTGGATCCGCGCGAGTACCACCTCTCCACGATCCAGACGATCCTCAACACCCATACCCGCGTCACCGATCTCTACTCGAACGAGATCGACCAGCTCCGCGAGCAGATCCGCCTCACGGTCGATGCCGTGAAGGAGCGCGAGGAGTGGGAGCTCCTCAACAACTCGCAATTCGGCCTCCTCCACGAGGTCGGCTCGCGCCAGCGCATCCCGACCCGCGGCGGCCCGCCGACCCCGGACGATCTCGACGAGCTCCTGACGCTCGTCTGGAAGAAGCCCGCCTTCTTCGTGGCGCATCCGCGCGCCATCGCGGCCTTCGGCCGGGAGGCGACCCGCCGCGGCGTGCCGCCGGTGGTGGTGCACCTGTTCGGCGCGCCCTTCATCACCTGGCGCGGCGTGCCGCTGGTGCCGAGCGACAAGCTGCCGATCGACACCGACCCGGTCACGGGGGCGCAGACCACCTCGATCCTGCTGCTGCGCGTCGGCGAGGGCGAGCAGGGCGTCGTCGCCCTCCAGAAGTCGGGCGTCACGGGCGAGATCGAGCCCGGCCTGTCGGTGCGCTACATGGGCACCAACGACCACTCCATCGCCTCGCATCTCGTGACCCGCTACTTCTCGGCCGCCGTGCTGGTCGAGGACGCGATCGCCCGTCTCGATAACGTGCTCCTGGGCAACTACCATGACTACGCCTAAGGCGCCGGCCTTCCTGCCGGCGGCCAGCTTGGGCCTGCCGGCGGCCAGCCTGGGCCTGCCGGCGGGCAACCCCGGCGAGCTGGCGCATGCGGATCTCGTCGGGCGCCTCGCCCGCGAGATCTACGGGCAGGGGCAGGCGGCAAGCCAGCCCTTCGCGCCGGAACTCCCGGCGAGCCCGCAGGTGCCGCAGGGCTTCGAGAGCCTGCCGCAGGGGCCCGGCGGCGCGCCCCTGCCGAGCGCCGGCCTGGGTGTCCCCTCGGCGCCCGCGGGCGGGTTGCCCCAGGGCCTGCAGCCGGACGCCTCGGCGCTCGCCGCCCGCTCCTTCGGCGCGCCGCCCGTCGGCCTGCCGGGGGTGACGGGAGCCTCCGTGCCGAACCCAGCGCCCGCCGGCCCCGTCTCGTTCGACGCGGCGGCGATCCCCTCGGTCC
>NZ_SMNT01000206.1 GCF_004348265.1 Methylobacterium segetis | reverse complement strand
GTCTGCCCGCTCCACCTCGACGATCTTCGCGCGGACCGCACGCCGGGTCTCCAGCGTGGTCTCGGGCAGGGGCTCGGACAGGAGCGCCGCGCGCGCTTCGGCCCGCCGTTCGGCGATCCGCGCGGCGAGCGTCCGCGTCGCGAAGCGGGCGATGCGCACGCCCCCGTCCTTCGGCCCTGCGATGAGGTCGAGGTCTCCGTCGATCTCGAGGTCGTAGAACGCGAAACCGGTCGCGTCGCGCCCGTGCGCGGCCTTCAGGTCCGGCCGAAAATGGGTCGCGACCTCGGCCAGGGTGTCGTCACCGGAGACGAGCCGCATCGAGGTCGGGGCATCCAGGGAGGCCGCATCGAAGAACCACCCCGCGACGCGGTTCGGGCTCGCGGCGTCGATGTGGAACTTGGGCTTGGCCGCCCATGGGCCGAACTCGATCGTGGTGTCGGCGACGCGGACGGAGAGATGATGCGGCACACCGTCGAGAGCCGCGGGCGGCACCGGCAGCCGGAACCCGTTCCAGCCGCCCCACACGCCGCCGAACATCAGCTCTCGCCGGAATTGGTCCGGGGACGTCGCCCCATCCTCGACCCCATCGACGAGGAGCCGGACGAGAGGGGGCGGCTCCCCTCCTCGTGGCGCGAAGAGCGGGGAGATCCACCCTTCGACCGCGTAGTTGCGCACGCCGTCGATGCGGCCGGCATAGCGGCCGGGACCGACCTCGAAGTGGCGGCGGAGCGTGCGGGCGCCGATCGCGACGCTCACCGTGAGCGTGCTGTGGCCGGCAAGAAGAGCAGGATCGAAGAGTGCGTGCGCGTAGCGGGTGCCCCCGAGCGTGAGCGTGCGCCCCGTCGGTAACGTGCGGGTCGGTTCTCCCGGCGCGCGCAGCGACACCCGGACCTCCGCATTCGGCGAAGCGGCCGGCATGCCGACCAGCACGCCGCTGCCGTAGAGGGTGAACCACGGGCGTGCGGCGGAGCGCGCCGCGAGCCACCGCTGCCCGCCCGTCGCGAGGCTCCTCAGATTCTTGACGAGACGCAATGCCCTTGTCCGACCCGTGAACGCCGACTTCCAGGCGCGGCTTAGCGGCTTTTCAACCGGGGGTGAACCGGCGCCGTCGGCTCAGGCCGCGCGTCCATCGGCTTCCGGGCCATCGGACGCGACCCGCATGGCGCGCCGGCTGCGGTTGAGGACCCGTTTCAACAGGCCGCCGAGGACGAGTTCGATCGCGATGCCTCTCCGGTACCGGTCGCTCCAATCGGCGCCGCTGGCGAGCAGGCGCAAGGGCCCGAAGCTCTGGCTCAGGCGGCGCAGGGCCCGGTCCGACCGTTTGGTGCCGCCTGGCATCTCGGTCAGGCGGTCGACCAGGATGCGCAGTCGCACCGGCTCCGTGTCGATCCATTTCACGATGCCGGGCTCGCTCGCGGCGCTGCGCAGACGATGCCCGAAGATGCCGCGCCGCGTGAATCGCGAGACACGGGCGAGGCTCTCGCGCAGCACGGTGCGCGAGCTCTTCCACCGCACCAGGGCTCCGGTGTGGTTGCTTCCATGCTGGACGTAGCGCGCCAGCGGCTCGGCGAGGTAGCGCAGGCTGCCGCGGCGGGCAGCCAGCAGGGCGATCCAATGGTCGTGATAGGTCAGCCCGGGTGCGGCCGGGAAGGGCAGCGCCTCCTCGATCAATTCCCGCCGCGCGAGGATCGTCATGCCGGTGACGACGTTCGCGAGCAGGAGGCCGCCGAGGCTTCCATATCGAGGCCGCCGGTGCACCCAGTAGGTCGGCGAGATGAGGCTGCCGTCCGGCCGCACGACCTCCATATCCGAGTAGCAGCAGGCGTGATCGACGCCCTCCGCAACCGCGACCTGGCGGGCAAGGCGTTCGGGAAGCCAGACGTCGTCCTGATCGCTGAAGGCGACGAAGCCGCAGCTGTCCGGAAGGGACGCGCAGGCCCGTTCGAAATTGCGATAGAAGCCGAGCCTGGGGCCGGGCGGCAGGAGGTGGAACCGCGAGTCGCCGTCGATCGTCTCGGCGATCGCGCGCAGCACATCCGGCCTCGATTGATCGTCCGAGATGACGCAGATCCAGTCGCGATGGGTCTGCGCGCGGATCGATGCGATCTGCCGGGCGAACAGGGCGGGATCGGGGTTGTGGGTCGCCATGGCGATGCCGACCCGTCCCAGCGCGCGGTTCTCTCCCGTGGGTTCCGCAACCGGCTCGGCCCTGATCAGATCGACCGCGGCGAGGCGGATCTCGCTCGAAGCTCCGTCACCCCAGTTCACGGTCGCTTCGAGAAACGCCGCCCCGTTGCTCAGGCCCGGGTCCGGCGGAAACACCGCCGAGAGGTAGAAGCCGCCGTCGATGCGATCGCCGATTCCGGCTTCCGTCGGCCCGAGCAGACCGTCCTGGAGGAAGAGGCGGCTGACCTCGACGGTCCGGCCACCCTGAACGAGGCGCAGGTGCAGGGAGGCGACGCGCTCAGCGCGATCGTGGACGAAGCCGCGCAGGCCGAGTGCCGCTCCGCGTGCCGACAGGACGACGGGAGACACGCCCCGGTCCAGCGAGATCCAGAGGTCTCTCTCCATCATGATTCATGACCGCCCCGCGGGCGTTCGGAGCGGCGGAAGGTCCGCACGGTGACGTGTCCCGTATCCCTGTCTGGCCGAAGCCGGCGTGGCGACCCCGGTAGGGCTCGAACCTACGACCTGCCGCTTAGAAGTAACAGAATCGCGTCGTAGCTCGGTTCTGCGGGACTGCACAAGGGCAGACGAAATTTCACAAAATCATACGGCCGCACGTCGGCCGGCTTGTCCCTGCCCTCCGTGCAATCGCACTCAGACCCGTTCGAATTTATCGAATGGCGTAGCGCCCCGTAAGTGTAACCCCAGCAGCAACCGCGGCCCTTTCCTGCCAGCACGGCTCTTACTCGGCCGTTCTGAAGGCCCGAGCTGACCCGA
>NZ_SMNT01000205.1 GCF_004348265.1 Methylobacterium segetis | reverse complement strand
GGTCCCCCTCGTCGCCGCGCCGCCCGCCGGGAACGGGCCGATCGACCTCACCTTCGCCCAGCACCGCACGCTCTCGCCGATCCATCTGGAATATCAGCGCAATCTCGGCGTGAACGGATCGATGTCGATCTCGATCATGGTCGAGGGCAAGCTCTGGGGCCTGATGATCGGGCATCACCGGCAGCCGCATTACGTGGCGCCGGAGACGCGCGCCGCGGCGACCGTGATCACCGACGCCTTCGCCATGCGGGTGCAGGAGATCGAGGGGCGGCGTCTCTGGGCAGAACAGCAGGCGCATCTCGACACCGAAGGCCGCCTCGTGCGCGAGCTGACCCGCTCCGACGATTTCGTCGGCGCGCTGACGGCGGGCACGATGACCCTGCTCGACCTCTTCGGGGCGACCGGCGCGGGCGTCGTCTCGGCGGGCGGCGTCACCCTCATCGGCAAGACCCCGGCCGAGGCCGAGGTTCGGGACCTCGCCGTCTGGCTGAGGGAGCACCTGCCCGCGGAGGCCTCCTCCTACGCGTCCAGCGCCTTCTCCGCCGAATTCCAGCCGGCCGCCGCCTATCGCGAGATCGCGAGCGGGCTACTCGCCGCCTTCGTCGACCCGGCGCGGGAGCACCTGCTGCTCTGGTTCCGTCCGGAAGTGCCGAGCACGGTGACCTGGGGGGGCGACCCCCGCAAGCCCGTCCTCCCCGGCAGCGGCCCCGTCGCGGTGCTGCCCCGGCGCTCCTTCGAGCGCTGGGTCGAGGAACGGACGGGCTTCGCCACGCCCTTCGCCGACTGGCAGGTCTCCCTGGCCCAGTCCCTCGCGCAGGCCGTCGAGGGCGTGGTGCTGCGCCAGCGCCGGAAGATCGACGAGCTGACCGGCCTCCTCGCCGACAAGGAGAAGCTCCTCACGCAGAAGGACATACTGACCCGGGAGATCGACCACCGCGTCAAGAACTCGCTCCAGATCGTCTCCGCCTTCCTGCAGATGCAGCGCCGGCAGATCGCCGACCCGGATGCCCGCCAGGCCTTCGCGGAGACCTCCGCGCGGGTGATGAGCGTCGCCCGGGTGCACGACAGCCTCTATCAGGCCGAGAGCGTCGAGGAGGTCGATCTCGGCCAGACCATCGAGAACCTGTGCAGCGATCTCGCCGGCATGGCGGGCGACGGCCACGCGGTCGAACTCGTGGCGGAATCCGGCGTGATGGTGCCCTACCGCAAGGCGGTGGCCCTCTCGCTGATCGCCACCGAACTCGTCACCAACGCGTTCAAGTACGCCGCGGGACCGACCGGGGGCGGCCGCGTCGAGGTGAGCGTCTCCTCTTCCGCCGGGGGCGGGGTCCGGCTCAAGGTCTGCGACGACGGCGGCGGCATGCCCGAGGGCTGGGCCGAGGCGAGGCCCCAGGGGACGGGGCTCGGCATGAAGATGATCCGGGCGATGCTCGACCAGATCAACGCCCGCATCGAGGTCGCCAACACGCCCGGCGCCTGCTTCACGATCACCGCGTGAGCGCCGGAAGCGGCCTGCACGCCCGCCTGCGGGCGGAGACCGCGGCGGCGCACGAGGCGCTGGAGCGCGACCTCGACTGGGAGGCGCGCGTCGCGACGCTTCCCGGCTACCGCGACCTCCTCGCCCGCTTCCACGGCTTCCACGCGGCCTACGAGCCCGCGATCGCGGAGGCGCTCGGCGATCCGGGCTTCCTCGACGAGCGGCGCCGGCTCGACCCGCTCGCCTCGGACCTGCGCCATCTCGGCCTCGACGCCGTCTCCATCGAGAGCCTGCCTCAAGCCGCGCCGCCCGGCCTCGACGGCACGGCCTCGGCGCTCGGCTCGCTCTACGTGCTCGAAGGTTCGACCCTCGGCGGACAGGTGATCGGCCGCCGCATCGCGGCGCTTCACGGGCTCGATGAGATCGCGGGCTGCGCCTATTACCGGGGCCGGGGTGCGCGGGCCGGCGCGCTCTGGGCGAGCTTCCGCGACCGCCTCGACGCGCTGACCGGCGAGGCGGAGGCGGAGGCCGCCTCGCGGGCGGCCAACGCCACCTTCGAGGCGATGCGGGTCTGGCTGTGCCGGCCTGTCGCGAGCGCGGCCGCGTAGCTCCGCGCTCTTCCCTCAGAAGACGCGCCTCAGGACCTCACGATATCGAGGCGCCGGCTCCGGAAGGGGCGGGAAACGCGGCCCGGCTCGGCCGCCCTACCGCGCCTCGCTCTCGCTCAGGAGATCGTCGACGAAGGCGCCGAGCCCCGTGCGGCGGGTCCGCTTCAGGCGCTCGGCCGTCAGGATGCCCTGGAGCGAGGTGAAGGCGTTCTGGAGGTCGTCGTTGACGATGACGTAATCGTACTCGCTCCAGCGCTGGATCTCGACGCGAGCATTGGCGAGCCGCTTCTCGATCGTGGCGGGCGAATCCTCCGCCCGCCGCTCCAGGCGCTGGCGCAGCTCCGCCATGCTGGGTGGCAGGATGAAGACGGTGACGACGTCGTCCGAGAGCTTCGAGCGGACCTGCCGCGTGCCCTGGTAGTCGATGTCGAAGATCATGTCCCGGCCCTCGGCCAGGACCTTCTCCACCGGCCGACGCGGCGTGCCGTAGAAATTGCCGTGCACCTCCGCCCATTCGAGCAGGTCGTCCCGGGCGCGCAGGCTGTCGAACGCCTCACGGTCGATGAAGCGGTAATGCTTGCCCTCGATCTCGGAGGGGCGGCGCGGCCGCGTCGTCACCGAGATCGAGAGTTCGAGCCCCCAGCCGCCGTCCTGCGCGATGGCCCGCGTCAGCGTGGTTTTCCCCGCGCCCGACGGCGAGGACAGGATCAGGATCAGGCCCCGCCGGCCGATCCGGCCCTCGGCTTCGCCCTGCGATCCGGGCCGGCCCCCCGGCGCCCCCGCGCTCATCGGCGCCCGCTCCCCATCTCGACCTGCCCGCTGGCTCGCATCATGCCCCGACGCACCCTACTCGACGTTCTGAACCTGCTCGCGGAATTGCTCCACCACGGCCTTCAAGTCGAGTCCGATCCGCGACAGGGTGATGTCGTTGGCCTTGGCGCACAGGGTGTTCGCCTCGCGGCCGAGCTCCTGCGCCAGGAAGTCGAGCCGCCGGCCGATCGCACCTCCGCCCGCGATCAGCTCCGCGGCCGAGGCGAGGTGGGCGCGGAGCCGGTCGAGCTCCTCCCGCACGTCGGCCTTGGCGGCCAGGAGCACCGCCTCCTGGTGGAGCCTGTCCGGGTCGAGTCCGGTGCCCGCCTCGGTCAGGCTGGCGACGCTCGCGGCGAGTTTCGCGCGCACGGCATCGGGCTTGCGGGCCGGACAATCCTCCGCGGCCTGGATGATCGCGATCAACGTGCCGAGGTGTCCATTGATGATCTCTTGAAGAGCGCGCCCCTCGGCCCGGCGCGCCTCGACGAGGTCGGCCACGAGCCGCACCACGCCCTCCGCGAGGTCGCGGGCGAGCGACTCGGTCTCCGCGCTCTCCGCCTCCTCGCTCTCGATGACGCCGCGCACCCCGAGCAGCCCGTCCATCGTCGCCGGCGCGATGCCCTCCGGCACCGGCACCCGCGCGACCGCCTCCGCCAAAGCCGCGAGGAGCGCCTCG
>NZ_SMNT01000204.1 GCF_004348265.1 Methylobacterium segetis | reverse complement strand
TCCGTTCCCGGCCAATATGGGCCTCTACGGCTGCCCGACGACGGTCAACAACGTCGAGTCGATCGCGGTGGCCGGCACCATCCTGCGCCGCGGCGGCGCGTGGTTCGCGGGGCTTGGCGGCAAGAACAACACCGGCACCAAGCTGTTCTGCGTCTCCGGCCACGTGAACAAGCCCTGCAACGTCGAGGAGGAGCTCGGGATCACCTTTCGCGAGCTGATCGACAAGCATTGCGGCGGCATGCGGGGCGGCTGGGACAACCTGCTCTGCTCGATCCCCGGCGGCTCCTCGGTGCCGCTGGTGCCGGCCGAGCAGATCATCGACGCCAAGATGGACTTCGACACCTTGCGCAACCTCGGCTCGGGCCTCGGCACCGCGGCGGTGATCGTCCTCGACAAGTCCACCGACATCGTCCAGGCGATCGCGCGCATCGCCTATTTCTACAAGCACGAGAGCTGCGGCCAGTGCACGCCCTGCCGCGAGGGCACGGGCTGGATGTGGCGCGTGATGCTGCGCATGGCCGAGGGCCGCGCGCAGAAGCGCGAGATCGACATGCTGTTCGACGTCACGAAGCAGATCGAGGGGCACACGATCTGCGCGCTGGGTGACGCGGCGGCCTGGCCGATCCAGGGCCTGATCCGCCACTACCGCCCCGAGATCGAGAAGCGGATCGACCGCTACAGCGCCAACCCGCATTCCGACCCCGTGCCCATGGCGGCGGAGTGAGCCCGCCCGCCGCGATGCAGTTCGAGACCGAGAAGCACGTATGACCAAGATCGTCGTCGACGGCACCGAGGTCGATGTCCCGGCCGAGTACACCCTGCTCCAGGCCTGCGAGGTCGCGGGCGCGGAGATCCCGCGCTTCTGCTTCCACGAGCGCCTGTCGATCGCCGGCAATTGCCGCATGTGCCTCGTGGAGCTGAAGGGCGCGCCGAAGCCCGTCGCCTCCTGCGCCTACGCGGTCAAGGATTGCCGGCCCGGCCCCAACGGCGAGCCGCCGGAGGTGCTGACGCGCTCCGGGCAGACCAAGAAGGCCCGCGAGGGGGTGATGGAGTTCCTCCTCATCAACCACCCGCTCGATTGCCCGATCTGCGACCAGGGCGGCCATTGCGACCTGCAGGACCAGGCGATGGCCTACGGCGTCGACTCGACCCGCTACGGCGAGAACAAGCGCGCCGTCGAGGAGAAGTACATCGGCCCGCTGGTGCGGACCGCCATGAACCGCTGCATTCACTGCACCCGCTGCGTGCGCTTCCTCGCGGAGGTGGCCGGCGTGCCGGATCTCGGCGCGATCGGCCGCGGCGAGGACATGGAGATCACGAGCTACCTCGAGCAGGCGATGCATTCGGAGCTGCAGGGGAACGTCGCCGACCTCTGCCCGGTGGGCGCGCTCGTGCACAAGCCGCAGAGCTACAACGTCCGCCCCTGGGAACTGACGAAGACCGACTCGGTCGACGTGATGGACGCGGTGGGCTCGGCGATCCGCGTCGATTCCCGCGGCCGCGAGGTCATGCAGATCGAGCCGCGCGTCAACGAGGCGATCAACGAGGAGTGGATCTCGGACAAGACCCGCCACTCCGTCGACGGCCTGCGCCTGCAGCGCCTCGACCGTCCGTACCTGCGCGAGAACGGCCGACTCCGCCCGGCCACCTGGAACGAGGCCTTCGGCGCCATCGCCGCCCGGATGAAGGGCGCGGACCCGAAGCGCGTCGGCGCGCTCGTCGGCGATCTCGCGGCCGTCGAGGAGACATATGCGCTGAAGGGCCTGATGACGTCCCTCGGCGTCGCGAACCTCGATTGCCGGCAGGCCGGCGAGGCCCTCGATCCGGCCTGGGGCCGGGCCGCCTACACGTTCGGGCCGACGATCCCCGGTATCGAGGAGGCGGACGCGATCCTGCTCGTCGGCGCCAACCCGCGCCTCGAGGCGTCCCTGCTCAACGTCCGCATCCGCAAGCGCTGGCGCATGGGCCCCCTGCCGGTCGGCATGATCGGCGAGCCGGCGGACCTCACCTATCCCCACATCCATCTCGGCGCCGGGCCCGAGACGCTGGCCGATCTCGCCGCGGGCCGCCACAGCTTCGCAGAGACGCTGAAGGCGGCCGCCAATCCCATCGTCCTCGTCGGCATGGGCGCGCTCGCGCGCCCGGACGGCGCCGCGATCCTCGCCGCCGCCGCGGCTCTCGCCCGGGATGTCGGCGCGGTGAGCCCGGGCTGGAACGGTTTCGGCGTGCTGCACACGGCCGCCGCCCGCGTCGGCGCGCTCGATCTCGGCTTCGTGCCGGGGGAGGGGGGCCTCGATCTCGCCGGTATGATCGCGCCGGGCGCCCTCGACGTGGTCTTCAATCTCGGCGCCGACGAGGTCGAGATCGCGCCGGGCGCCTTCGTGATCTACCAGGGCACCCACGGCGACCGCGGCGCCTCCCGCGCCGACGTGATCCTGCCGGGCGGGGCCTATACCGAGAAGAACGCGACCTACGTGAACCTCGAAGGCCGCGTGCAATGGGCGAACCGCTCGTCCTTCCCGCCGGGCGATGCCCGCGAGGATTGGGCGATCCTGCGCGCGCTCTCCGACGTGCTGGGCAGGCGCCTGCCGTACGATTCGCTCGCCGCGCTCCGCCGCGCGCTCTACGCCGACCACCCGCATCTCGCGGCGGTCGATGCGGTCGAGCCCGCCGACGCGGCCGCGGCGCTCGAGACCCTGGCCGGCCTCGGCGGCACGCCCGCGCGTGAGCCGTTCCGCTCCCCGATCCTCGACTTCTACCTCACCAACCCGATCGCCCGCGCCTCGCGGGTGCTCGCCGAGT
>NZ_SMNT01000203.1 GCF_004348265.1 Methylobacterium segetis | reverse complement strand
GACGGCCGCACGGCCACCACGCACTGGGCCCATGCCCGCGACCTTCAGGAACGCTTCCCCCTCGCCCGCGTCGACGACGACCGCATCTTCGCCTCCGACGGCACTGTCTGGACCTCGGCGGGGATGAGCGCGGCGATCGACCTGACCCTGGCCCTGATCGAGGACGACCACAGCGCGGCTCTGTCGCGCGCGGTGGCGCGCAAGCTCGTCGTCTATCACCGCCGCCCGGGCGGGCAGTCGCAATTCTCGGCCCTCCTCGAATTGGAGCCCCGCTCGGACCGCGTCCGCCGCGCGCTGCTCTACGCCAAGGAGCACCTGCGCAACCCGCTCACCGTGGAGGAGCTCGCGGAGGCCGCCAGCCTCAGCCCGCGCCAGTTCAGCCGCCTCTTCCGGGAGGAGACCGGCCAGTCGCCGGCCAAGGGCGTCGAGCGGCTGCGGCTCGAAGCGGCGCAGGTCATGCTCGAGGAGGGGCGCCACACGATGGACGTCGTCGCCCGGGACACGGGCTTTGCCGACCGCGACCGGATGCGCCGCGCCTTCCTGCGCTTCTTCGGCCAGCCGCCCCAGAGCCTGCGCCGCAGCCTGCGCCTGATCGAGGGCGGCGCGGCCTCCGCCGCGTGAGGCGGATCGTCCGGGCGGGCCGCCCGGCTCAGAGCCAGTGCAGGCTCTTGGCCCGCGCGGCCATCACGGCGTCCACCGCCCGCCCGATCTTGGCGCGGGCCGCGTAGTGGATCATGTGCCCCTGCCCGGGCAGGATCGTCAGCGTGCTGCCCGCGACCGCCCCATGCAGGCGCTGCGACTGCTCGGCGGGATCGACGACCGCGTCCGCGTCGCCGCTGAGGATCGCGACCGGCAGCCGCAGATCGGCGTAATGGTCCTGCAGCAGGGCGACCGCCGCGTTCATGGTGGCGGTGTCCTCCGCGCTGGCGCGAGCCTGCGTCGGGTGGACCGAGATCCCGACCGGGAAGCGGGCCTTGAACCGGGCGGGCACGGCCTGCGGCTTGAAGACGTGGCGGAAGACGTGCGGCGCGAGCAGATGGCCGATCGTGCTGGGCATCAGGGAGCGGACGGCGTCGCCCACCCCCGGTATGGCCAGGGGCGTGATCATCGCCACGTCGGCGCGCCGCGCCGGATAGTAGAACCCGGACAGGAGGACGAGGCCGCGCAGGTCCCGCCCCGACCGCGTCGCGAGGGCCAGCGAGACGATGGTGCCCCAGGAATGGCCGAGGATGACGGGATTGCGCACGTTGAGCTGATCGAGCACGCGCTCGACGAGCCGCGCCTGGGCGGCGGCCGTCCAGATCCGGTGGCGCGGCCGCTCCGTGTGGCCGAAGCCGGGCCGGTCGATCGCGATGACCCGGTAGCGTTCGGCGAGCTGGTCGAGGAGCCCGCTGATGGCGAAATCCTCCGCCATCGTCCCGTTGCCGTGGATCAGCACCACGGGGCGCCCCCGGCCCCGCGCGATGTAGTGGACGCGCAGGCCGTCGATCTCGACGAAGCGGCCCGGCGCCCGGCCCGGGGCCGCCTCCCGCGGCGGCTTCACCGTCTTCCGGGCCTCGCGGAGCGTCTTCTGCCCCTGGCGGGACGCGGCCTCGCCGAACTGGACGGTCGCCTTCAGGATCGAGGCGAGGCCGGAGGAGAGCCGGCGCACCGCGCGCCGGGAGGCTCGCCTGCGAACGAGTGGGGACACGGCGGGGGCTCCGGGGATGAGGGCTCGGCCCGGTTGGAGCAGGTCAGTGCGGCGGAAGCGCGACGATCCGGCCCGGCGGGGCCTGCCCGTCCGGGCCGAGCCCCGCATGCGGCTTCGAACTTGCCTCCGTACGGTCTAGCTTTCCTCTCCCGTCCGTGCCTGTACGGCGGTGCGCCCCTCCTCCGGCCGCCCAGCGGGCCTCGCCGGCGGGAGGATGGTGCGGTCGCGGCCGGGGCAGGTCCTGCATGAACGATGAGAGACGACGCGACGCGACGGACCGGGTCGGCGCGATCTGCCGGTCGCTCCGGCGCGCCATCGTGGAGCGGGCGCTGGCGCCGGGCGACCGGCTGCCCGAGGATGCGCTGGGCGAACGCTTCGGCGTCAGCCGCACCATCGCCCGCCAAGCCCTCGGCCAGCTCGCCGCCGAGGGGCTGGTCGAGCTGCGCCGCAACCGGATCGCGGTCGTGGCGACGCCGAGCTGGGAGGAGGCGCGGGACGCCTTCGACGTCCGGATCGGGCTCGAGCGCCTCGTCGTGGCCCGCTTGGCCGGGCGCCTCGGCGCCGAGCAGATGGCGACCCTCGACGCCCATATCGCGGGCGAGGAGGCGGCGGCGGGCGGCCCGGAGGCGACCTCGATCCGCCTCGCGACCGAGTTCCACCTCCTGCTCGCGGAGATGACGGGCAGCGCCGTGCTCCGGCGCTACGTGGCCGAGCTCGGCTATCGCTGCGCGCTTATCCTGTCCCTCTACGCCCGCCCGCACTCGTCGGATTGCGCGGTGAGCGAGCACCGGGCCATCGTCGCCGCGCTGGCGGAGGGCGACGCCGCGCGGGCGGGCGCGCTG
>NZ_SMNT01000202.1 GCF_004348265.1 Methylobacterium segetis | reverse complement strand
CGCCTCCTTCCTGCTCCTCACCTCGGCGCCCTCGCTCGCCCTGACCACGATCCTGTTCATGCTCTGCTTCGCCGCGCTCGGGGCCGGCAACGGCGCGCTGTTCCAGCTCGTCCCGCTCCGCTGGCCGACGAACACGGCGGTGGCGGGCTCGATGATCGGCGAGGTCGGGGCGCTCGGCGGCGCGATCCTGCCGAACGTGATGGGTCTGTCCAAGCAGTACACGGGCTCCTTCGCCATCGGCTTCGTGGGCTACGCCGCCTTCGCGGCGCTGGTGCTCGGCTGCCTCTACCTCTGGCAGCGCCGCTGGGTCGGCCAGTGGATCGGGCCGCGTGGCAAGGTGCTGGAGCCGGCGCAAGCCGCGCCAGTGCCGGCCGGGCTCGAGCCAGCCCCGGTCTGACCGGGCGGATACGCCTCGCGGACGCAGCGAGCGGGGGCCCTCCGGCCCCCGTTTTCGTGTTCGGGGTATGCGGGGCGGCCGGGCGCGGCCCGAGGGCGCTTGTCAGCCCGGCGCGCCCGTGCTCAACCCTGGGTATGTCGGACACCACGAGCCCGGTCCCGCGGCAGACCAAGCGCTTCGCCGAGAAGCGTCAGGCGATCCTCGACGCGGCCGCCAAGCGCTTCAACGAGCGGGGCATCCGCGGCACCTCGCTGGCCGACGTCTCGGGCAGCGTCGGCCTGATGACGAACTCGATCACCTACTATTACCGCCGCAAGGAGGATCTCGCGGCGGCCTGCTTCCTCGCCAAGATCGCGTGGCTCGACGCCCTGATCGCGGAGGCCGAGGCGGAGCCGACGCCCGAGGCGCGCCTGCGCGCCTTCCTCGACCGCTACGCGCGCGGTCTCGCCGCGATGGCGACGGGGGAGCAGCCGGCGCTGATCCGCTTCCACGACGTGCGCGCCCTGCCCGACCCGCAGGCGGAGACCGTGTTCTCCGCCTACAACGCCTTCTTCCGCCGGATGCGCGCCCTGGTGCTCGGGCCGGAGGCCCTGCCGGATCTCGGCCGGATCGAGCGCAACGCCCGCACCCATCTTCTGGTCTCGATCGTCCAGACCCTGCGCGTCTGGATCGAGCGCTACGAGCCGGACGACTACGCCCGGGTCGCGAGCCGCGTGGCGGACATCCTCCTGCGCGGCCTTGCGGGGCCTCTCAGCCCCTGGCCGCCCGCCGCGGGGCGCGTCGTCGAGGTTCCGGCAGCCGAGGGCGGCCCGACCGATGCGTTCCTGCGCGCGGCCACGAGCCTCATCAACGAGCAGGGCTACCGCGGCGCCTCAGTGGAGAAGATCTCGGCTCAGCTGCGCGTCACCAAGGGCTCCTTCTACCACCACAACGACAACAAGGACGACCTCGTCGCCAATTGCTTCGCCCGCACCTTCGACCGGATCCGGCGGACCCAGGACGCGGCGGAGGAGGCGGGCGGAACGGGCTGGGAGCGCCTCACCGCGCTGAGCCGCGCGCTGGTCCGCCACCAGCTCTCGGAATCCGGCCCCCTGCTCCGCTGGATCGCGGTCGGCGCCCTGCCGGACAGCCTGCGCGGCGGCGTCACCGGCACGATGCACCGCCTCTGGGACCGGGTCGCCTTCCCGATCGTCGACGGGGTCGCGGACGGCTCGATCCGCGCCTGCGACCCCTCGATCGCGGCGCAGGTCGTCAACAGCATGATCGATGCCGCCTCGGAACTCGATGATTGGGCGCAGGGCATCGACGCCGAGGCCGCCGAGCGCCACTACGTCTACCCGCTGCTCGCCGGCCTCTACGCCCGGGCACCGGCCTGAGCCTCTACCCCTGCGCCCGGCCGGGATCGCCGAAGCGGCGCCCCTCGGCGGCGAGGCGTTCGAGGAGCGGCGACGGCGCGAAATCCGGGCCGAGGTTTTCCGCGCGGGAGCGGAGCCTGTCCCGCAGGAGGGGCAGGCCCAGTCCGTCCGCCCAGTGCATCGGCCCGCCGCGATAGGCCGGCCAGCCGTAGCCGTTGACCCAGACGACGTCGATGTCGGAGGCCCGCAGGGCCACGCCCTCGTCGAGGAGCCGCGCGCCCTCGTTCACCAGGGCATCGAGGCAGCGCTCCAGGATCTCGTCGTCGGAGACCGCCCGGCGATGGATCCCGGCGTGATCGGCGGCGAGGCGTACCGCCTCGTCCCGCTCGGGCGACGCGACGGCGCGGTCGGCGAGGCCGAGCCCAGCCGTCGCCAGCCCGAATCCGTCGAGCACGCGGGCGAGTTGCGCGGGGCTCGCCCCGTCGAGGATGAGGCGGTCGGCCTCGCGCCGCAGGCGGGCGAGCATCCTCGGCCCGATGAAGCCGCCCGGGCGCGTCGCCACGGCGACCCGGCCGAGGCTGCGCCCGAGAGCCATCGCCGTCGCGAGCACGTCCGGCGCGGTGGCGCGGCCGCGCATGATTTCGAGAAGGCGGTCACCGGGGGCCGAACCGCCGGCCCGGAGCCCGACGATCCGCTCCGGGTGCGCGCTTCCCGCGGCGAGCGCGTCGAGGTCGGGTTCGGCGCCGGTCAGGGCGACGATCGCATCCGGTCCCGCGAGGGCGTCGAGCCGGGCCATCGGCCCATCCGCGGGGGCGACGACGAGATCGCAGGCGCCGACGGTCTCGGAGGTCGCCGTCTCGCCCAGGACGACCGGCAGACCCGCGCTGGAGAAAACCTCCGCCAGGTCCGCGGCACCGGCCAGGAGGGCGACGCGCCGGACCGGACGCTTCGGCGTGGCCGCCGGCAGATCCGGGATCTTGCCCGCCTCGCGCTCGGCGAAGAAGGCGTGGCGCTGGGCGATCGACGGCTCGCCCATCATCAGGGCGAAGAAGGTCCGCTCCTCGAAGGCGAGCCCCTCCGCGAAGGGCAGCGTGCCCGCCGCCTCCACGCAGGCGATGCAGGCCTGGGGCGCCTCGAAGCCGCGGTAGCGCCGCGCCGCCGCCTCCCGGGCCGCGGCGAACAGGCCGACGCGGCCGGGCTCCAGCCGCGCGTCGCTGTCGCGGATGCGGCGCGGCCCCCGTTCCTCCGCGATGACCCGCTCCGCGAAGGCGATCGCCTCCGCCTCCAGCCGGTCTTCCGCGGCGAGCGCGTCGACGAGGCCGAGATCGAGGGCCGTCCGCCCGTCGATCGGATCGCCGGAGACGATCATGTCGAGGGCCTTCTCGGTGCCGATCAGGCGGGGCAGGCGCTGCGTCCCGCCGGCGCCGGGCACGAGGCCGAGCTTCACCTCCGGCTGGCCGAGGCGGGCGGAGGGCGTCGCGATCCGGTAATGGCAGGCGAGCGCGAGTTCGAGGCCGCCGCCCAGCGCCATCCCGTGGATCGCGGCGACGACCGGCTTCTGCGTGTCCTCCACGCGGTCGAGGAGCGCGCCGAGGCCGATCCCCTGCCAGGGCCGCCCGAACTCGGTGATGTCCGCCCCTCCGCAGAACATCCGGCCCGCGCCGATCACCACGATCGCGCCGACCTCCAGGTCTTCTCCGGCGGCCGTGATCGCGTCGCGGATACCGAGGCGCAGGGCCTCCGAGAGGGCGTTCACCGGCGGCGAGGCCAGGGTGAGGATCGCGATCGCCCCGGCGCGCCGCAGGTCGGTGACGCTCTTCCGGCTTCCTGGGCTGTTTGGGCTTCCCATGGCGGCTCCATCCGGTTCTCCGGCCTGCCCCTAGCATGGGACGGGCCGGAGGCGGAGGCGCCGGGGCTGCGGGCCCGGAGGGAGATGGGTCCTATTGTGGGTCGCAATCCATGCCGTTGCGCCGTGCGTTGGCGATGCAGTCGCTCTTGTTGACGTACGCCTCAGTGG
>NZ_SMNT01000201.1 GCF_004348265.1 Methylobacterium segetis | reverse complement strand
GACGCGGCCGGCAATCTCGGCCCCGCCTCGGGGGCGATCAGCCTCCGGGTCGACGCGACGGCCCCCGGGACGCCCGTCTTCCTCTCCGGCGGCGGCCTCACCAACGACTCGACCCCGACGGTGACCGGCACCGCCGAGGCCGGCGCGACCGTGACGATCTCCAATGGCGGGACCGTGCTCGGCACCGCGATCGCCGGCTCGAACGGGGTCTTCACCTTCACGCCCGAGACGCCGCTGACGGAGGGCGCCTACAACCTCACGGCGGTGGCCCGCGACGCGGTCGGCAACGCCTCGCCGGCCTCGGCGGCGCTGTCGCTCCAGCTCGACCTCACCGCGCCCCGCGTCCCGACGATCGCGCCGCTCGCGCCCACGAACGACAGCACCCCCACCATCACCGGCACGGCCGAGGCCGGCTCGGTCGTCACGATCTCGAACGGCGCGACGATCCTCGGCTCGACGACGGCGGCCGCGAACGGCACCTTCTCCTTCACGCCGGGCACCGCGCTGGCCG
>NZ_SMNT01000200.1 GCF_004348265.1 Methylobacterium segetis | reverse complement strand
GGTCTCAGCCCCGGTACAGAGACGTTCTGGAATACGCCGATCCGCATCCAGTTCGGGGCTTCGCTGCCGACGCCGACGCGCAGACGTCCATTCGCCGCTGAGTAACGTGGCCCGGATTCGAAGAGGCTCTGAACGGGCGCCGTCGAATGCCCACTCAAAATGATGCTGCCCGCCACGCTCGGCTTGACCGGCACCAGAAGAGGCTGCGCTATCGCAAGGGAGCTGGTGATCGTGCAGACCAGCATGCCGGCCGCTGTTATCAGTACCCTGTTTCTAGGCAATGCTTGGGTGAGCATCACTGGCCCCATCGTTGTCACGCGCTGTCCTGGGGGAAGGGGCGCTTCACCCGAAACTTTACAAAACGCAAAACGCGGTGCTTGATCCATAGGGTCGCCTGGCCGGTATTGTCGCGTTGAGCTTATCACGTTGAGCGCTGTTGTTTGCCTTTGTCGGCATCCTGACTCGCATCGACCTGTGCGTTTTCACCGACTTGGTGGGCCGGTGCAGCTCCATTTCGGGCCGCCAAACGGCCGAGACTCGCCCTTCGTCACAAGCTTCTCTGGAGCAAATTCAAGCACGCCTTCGGTTGCTTCACTGATGCTCGCTGGCGGGGCAGGCGCGCAGTATGCGACACGTCGCCTTGTGGGCGTCGGCTGCTCTGTCGCGCCCGCGCAACAACGGCGCCGAATGTACCGCTGCATCGACCTTGCGGGCTACGGAGGTCCGCGCTTCGCCCTTAAGCTGCCAACGGCCCCATCCACCATGAACGCCAGATCGGGGCTGGGACTCGAAGTGCCATGCCTTTCTCGACTTCCGTGCGCGCTGCATCCCTGGGCGCGCTA
>NZ_SMNT01000199.1 GCF_004348265.1 Methylobacterium segetis | reverse complement strand
GTCGGCGCGTCGTTGGTGCCGGTAATCACGAAGCTGACCGGCCGCGTGCTGGCGCCGCCATTCAAGTCGCTCACCGTCACGTCGTAGGTCACCGTCAGCGACTCGCCCGCCGCCAGGAAATCGGCGAGCCGGTCGGGCAGCGCGAAGGTCGCCGTCACCTGCCCGGCGGCGCCGCCCGTCGAATCCGCCGCCAGGCCGAGGCCGAGCGCGCCCGCAAGGGCCGCCTGCGTCGCGGCCGGCAGGACGCCCTTCGAGGCGGTGGCGGAGGCGAGCTTGGCCGAGAGCGTGTGCCGGTCACCGAGATCCGCGTCGGTGAAGCTCAGCGTCGTCGTGGCGCGGTCGAGGGCGTCGCTGCCCGCCGTGCCGGCCCGCTCGGAGAGCGCTGTGGCCGCCCGCAGCGAGACATTGTCGACAAGGCCGCCATAGCCGTCGTTCAGGATTTCCCGGAAGGCCAGGGTACCGCTCGGGCCGGTCGCCACCACGGCGTAGCTGTGGCGCTCGAAGGCGGTGGAGGCGGCGGTGACGCGGTCGATCACCTGCCCGTTCCAGAGCACCTCGAAGGTGTTGGTCTCGGGCCGCGTTCCGGCGCGCAGGGCGGTGTCGAAGCTGAAGACGTAGGTCTGGCCCGCCTGGGTGGCGATCGTCTGCGATACGGTGTCGAGGGCGTTGGCGTAGTCGACCTCCATGACGGCGCCGGCGGCCGGATCGACGCCGTAGGCCCAGGAGGGATAGACCTCGACGAGGCCGCCGGTATTGGCCCAGCCCTGGCCGCCGGCCGAGAAGTCGCCGTCGCGGACGAGTTCGCCCGAGGCGAGGATCGGCGCGTCGTTGGTGCCGGTGAGGGTGACCTCGACCGGCCGGACGACCGTCCCGCCCTGGCCGTCGCTGAGCGTGACGCTGAAGCGCTCGACGCGCGTCTCGCCGGCCGCGAGGTACTCGAGCTTGCCCGCCTCCACGCCGTAGGACCACGCGAAGCGTCCGCCCGCGCCCGTCCCCGTCGTGTCCGCGAGCTGGGTCACCGAGGCGCTGCCGAGCACCGTGCCCACCGGAGCGATCGTGACGCTGTGGACGTCGCGCAGATCGACATCCGCGAAGGCGATGACGGAGGCGGCGGACAGCGTGCCCGCCGGTGTTGCCTGCTCCGTGAGCCCGGCCGCGAAGCTGCCGCCGGTAATCGTCGGCGCGTCGTTGGTGCCGGTGATCGTGACCGTGACGTCCTGGCT
>NZ_SMNT01000198.1 GCF_004348265.1 Methylobacterium segetis | reverse complement strand
AGCCCCATCGATCAGATCCCGTGGAGAAAGCCATCGAGGTCGAGAGACGAGCGCCGGCCGAGGTCGACGTGATGACGGCCCAGGAAATCGGCGGCTGCCCGTCGCCCCTCGTCGCGAAGCAGGACGAGAAACGGCCATTCGGCATTGAGCTTGGATGAGGAGCCGAGCTCCAGCATCATCGCGCTGGAGATCCGGTGGATGCGCATCCGCGCCCATCGCGCGCCTTCGTCGTCGCTCGGGCTGGCCACGTGCTTGAGCAGCGCCATCATCCTGAGTTCCTTCATCAGGACGGCGTTGAACGACACCTCGTTGAGGCGGTTGGTAATCTCCCGGGCCGAGGTTGGCGGTCCCGGCCGATCGATCGGATTGATCTGAACCAGGATCGTGTCCTGGGAGTCGCAATCGCGGATGAGCGGCGTCATCGTGGGGTTGCCGGCATAACCTCCGTCCCAGTAGGCGTCGCCGTCGATCACGACCGCTTGGAACAGCGTCGGCAGGCAGGCGGAGGCCAGCAGCACGTCGGGAGTGAGGTCGGCGTTGCGGAACACGCGTCCTCGGCCGCTCTGGACGTTCGTCGCGGTGACGAACAGCTTGATCGGGCTGCGGGTCAGGCCTTCGAAATCGATCGTGTCCGCGAGGATCGCGCGAAGCGGATTGGCGCCGGCCGGATTGAGATCGTACGGCGAGACGACGCGCGCCATCATGTCCATGGCGGCGAAGAGCGGCGAATGGTCGAGGCTCCAGCGCCCCAGCAGGACGTCCAACGGGCCGCGGCGGAACGGGCTGAACCTCGCGGCATCGGAGACCTGTCGCCAGAAGTTTTCAAGCGCGGCCTTCGCTCCGGCCGGCCCGTCCTTCCCGTAGCCATGAGCCAGGACCGCGGCGTTCATGGCTCCGGCCGAGGTGCCGGAGATCGCTTCGATCTCCAACCGGCGCTCGTCGAGCAAGCGATCGAGAACGCCCCAGGTGAAGGCGCCGTGCGCGCCCCCGCCCTGCAGCGCAAGGTCGATGAGGAGCGGGTCGGAATCCTGCCGGGCGGGGGCGGGAGCCATGCGTGCCTCCGATACGGGGCCGGTACGCGGTTCGGGCCAACCGAGTTCGAGCGCAGGTGCCGGCTTCGTCAGCCGTCGCGCCTGGCCTGTGCGTCCTTGCCCGCCTGCGACGCGCGACCGATCTCGCCTGGCTCGATCGTGACCGTCCGCCGATCGCTCCCGACCGGCCGCATGCCATCCTTCGACCGATCGCCCGCGTCCGGATGATGTCGGACCGAGGAGCGCTTGCGCTTCAGGGCTTCGTCGAAATTTCCACGGATCCGCTCGCGTCGGCGTTCGGCCCGCTCCCGGTCGAGACGCGCGTTCACGCGCCGGATGGCGCGGGCAAAGACCTGCTTCTTCTCGGAAAGCCCGCGCTCGCTGGCTTCGGGTGCCCCGATGCCGGATGACGGGGCCTTGCCTCGCCGAGCGCGCTGTCGCGTCGCCACGATGCCCCGGATGCGATCGCGTCTCTCGCGCAGCCATCTGGCCAGCGCGAGCGCTTCCTCCGGCTCGATCTTGCCGAGATCGGGATAATGGCTGAGCTTGACCCGCTCAAGCTCGTCTTCCGAGAGCAGCCGCCGTTCGGATGCCATGCCCACACCCATGTCGAGCCTCCTCAGCCATCGAGCCGATCAGGGATATTTTCGCCGTGGCGCCTTCCCGGTGCCGGCTCTGCGCTCGCGCTGAGTCCAGTGGCGATTGCCCCAGCCGAAGCCTCCACGGACAACGACGACACCGCCGGTTTCCGCCGACGGACGGACGATGGTCGCCGGCGCGCCGGGCGCGGCGCGTGCCGCGGGAGCCGGAACGAGCCAACCGAGCAGGAGGATTGCAGCCAATCGGCGGCCGCTAGCCTGTCCCCTGAGGATCAGAGACATGGGCGGATCCGGTTCATGAGATCAGATCAGGGCGCCCGAAACGCGGGCGGCCGATGGCGTTCTCAAGTATCCTTGGCGTCAGGCACAGGATGAGGGGCCAGTTTAGCACGAGCGGGCCGGGGCTCCACTGCCAAGCGAGGCCGGCCGGCTTTCGTCCTGTACCGTATCCAGATCCTCGCGGAGTCCATTACCGGTCGCTCCGCCCCGGGGTGACCATCGCAAGCCAAGGCCCGACCGGCATCCGTCTCGTCGGATCAAGCGTGGGTTCGCTGCCCGTGTAGATTGCGGCGGCATGTTCCAGGGAGGCGGCGCATGAGCGACGTGGCGGCCTTGAGGAATCAGAACGTTGGCGCGCGTCCCAGCCGATGGTGGTTCACGGCCGCGGGCGCCGTTCTCCTCGTCCTGGGGGTGGCGGGCCTGTACATGACGGTGGCGTTCACCGTCGCCAGCACGCTCTGGTACGGCGTGCTGCTGCTGATCGCAGGTCCGGCGGAGATCATCGAAGCCGTGGCCCAGACGCGCGAGCCCTGGCACTCCCGCGCGGCTCGAATCCTGGCCGGCGCGCTGTATGTCGCTGGCGGCCTGTACGCGGTCTTGCAGCCCCTTCAGGCCTCGGTCGCCCTGACCTTGGTGCTGGGCCTCGTCCTGATCGCATCGGGTATCGCCAGGGCTGTCTGGGCCGTCATCCACGAGGTGAAGACCTCCCGCGCCGCGGTCATTCTGTTGGCTTTGATCTCGGTGCTGCTCGGGATGGCCATCATTCAGCAATGGCCCTGGTCCGGGCTTTGGGCGATCGGATTGTTCGTCTCCTGCGATCTGCTGGCTGCCGGCCTGTCCTGGTGCTGGGCCGGGCTCGCCCGGGATCCGCGCGCGGCGATGCCGGTCGGAGCGCGTTTCGGATCGTTGGGTATCAAGTAGAGGCGCCTTGGCCGAACACCCTGCCGGCGCCCTCTGCCGCCCTGCGGTGGCGGGACGATCGTGAGCCGCGACGATGCCGCGGACCTCTTCGATCGTCATGCCGAAGGTCGACGATCCCTGACGCGCGCCCAAGGCAGGGTTCTCTGCAGGCAGGTCGGGACATCCGCGAGAGCCGAACGCTGAAGCCGAGGCGGGCGGAGCCAGAATCGTCGCCGGAGCGCGTATCACAGCCCCAACCCGGACTGACGTCGCCGCAACGCCTCGCGGACGCTGCGAGCGACTCAGGAGGCGCGATCAGCGCGCATCCTCGAGAGCGGACAGCATGTCGTACTCGTCGGCCACGGCCCCCGGGTGGAGCAGGGTATCCACCATGATGCAGACGAGGGCGACCGCAATCAGCACCACCACCAGGACTTTCGTCAGACGCAGCGCATGCCGGCGCATCCTGTGGATCGCGATACATCCGAGCGTGAAGGCTGCGGCCTCAACCAATGCCGCCGCTGGCACATGCATCGTGCTCTCCTCCGATCCTTCCGTTTCGGGCCGTGAATGTCTCTCCGGATCCCGAGCCCGTCCGCCTGGATGCCATCGCCTTGAGGCGGCCACCTCGATCGACGGACCCTTGGATGCTCCGGCTCGGAGAAGGTTTCAGGCCTACGGCCGCTCCGTGAAAAGCCGAACGGGCTCGGACATTGCCCGAGCCCGCCGTTTTCGTCGGACGTCGCTCCGGATCTATCGAGC
>NZ_SMNT01000197.1 GCF_004348265.1 Methylobacterium segetis | reverse complement strand
CGGTCGATGACGGCCAGGGCGGTACCGCGAGTCAGGACGTGACGGTGACGATCACCGGTACCAACGACGCGCCGGTCGTCCTCGACATCACCGGCGCCACGGCCGCGACCGGGAGCCCGCCGCTCGTCCTGCTCCCGGCCTACACCGACGTCGATACACGCGACACCCACAGGCTCAGCCTCGATGCGACGCTGACGCGGGGGCATGTCGCGCTGAATGCCGACGGCACGTTCAGCTACGATCCGAACGGCGCCTTCGCGAACCTGCCGGCGGGAATCACCGCGCAGGACAGCTTCGCCTACACGGTCACGGATTCGGCCGGCGCCGCCGTCACCCGGACCGCCACGGTGACGGTGACGGGCACCAACCACGCGCCGGTCGCCGCCGCGGACCAGCAGACGGCCGCACGGGAGGGCCTCACCGTCCTCGACCTCCTCGCCAACGACGGCGATCCCGACGGCGACGCCCTCGCCATCACGGCGGTGACGCAGCCCCTGGAGGGCCGGGTCACGATCGAGAACGGCCGGGCCGTGTTCGATCCCGGCAGCACCTTCGCCGGCCTCGCGGCGGGCCAGACCGCGACGGTGAGCTTCGCCTACACGGTCTCGGACGGGCGCGGCGGCACCGACACGGCCAGCGCCACCGTGCAGGTTCAGGGTTCGGGCGCCTTCGTGCCCGGCAACCAGACGGATACGAGCAGCACCGTCCTGACGAGCAACAAACAGGCCGTGTTCCTGCAGCTCGACGGGGCCTCCCGCGCCAATGACGGCAGCACCAAGGTCACGGCCACGATCGGCCTCGGCACCGTGCAGCAGCCCGCCATCAACATCGTCTACGTGGTCGATACGTCCGGCAGCGAGCAGACCTTCTTCGCCAACGGCATCGGCGACCTGAATGGAGATGGGACCGCCAACACCCGCATCGACGCCGAGATCCAGGCGCTCACGGCCCTCAGCAACAAGATCCTGGCCCAGGGCTTCAACCCGGCCTCGACGCGCCTCGCCATCGTGCCCTTCGACTCGGCAGGGAAGACCTTCGGGGTCAACGGGTCCGCGCCCGAGGCCAAGCCGGTCTTCGCGCTGGACGCGGCCGGCGTCTCCAGCGCGACGAGCTACCTGAAGACCCTCCGGGCCACCGGCGGCACCAACTACGAGGACGCCCTGCGCAGCACCATCTCGGCGCTCGCGGTGATGGACCCGAACAGGACGGCCAGCAACTTCGTCTATTTCGTCTCGGACGGCGAGCCGACCTCGCAGAACGCCGCCACCCCTGCGAACCAGATGCCGGCCAGCGGGACGACCGGCGTCGTCACCATCAATCCGAGCCCCACCAACCAAGCCGCCATCATCGCGAAATTCGCCGACGAGGTGAAAACGCTGACCGAGGTCTACAAGGCGAAGATCTCGGCCATCGGCATCGGCGACAGTTCGCTGACCTATCTCGATCCGATCGACAACACCGGCGGGGCCGAGAAGGTGACGACGCCGAGCGCGCTCTCGGCCTCTCTTCTGGGCTCGCCGGTGCCCTCGGCGAGCATCGCCGCCTTCACGCTGAGCGTGAACGCGCGCGTGGTGCCCGGCATCACCAAGGCGAACCTCGTCTCCACGCCGCTCGGCCTCAAGATCGACGCGAACCTCGCCGCGCTCAAGCCCTATCTCGGCGACAGCAACACGGTCGTGGCCAGCGTCACCTTCACGGACGGCACCACCCTCGTCACGGATCTCGTCGTGACGGGCGTGCTGCCGCACGCCTTCGATCCGCCGGGCCTCGGCGCCTCGCCGCCGAGCGAGATCCTGGTGGAGGCCGGCGCCGAGACCGCGGGCGTGCCCGAATCGGTCGTGAGGCTCGTGCGCGCCGCGAATGCGCCCGCCTACGACACCGCCGGCTGGACGCAACTCACGCCCGCGACCTTCGCCAAGGCCGGGACCTACGGCACCACCCTCCTCGATACCGCAGCGAACACGCTGACCTACGCCCTCGACAACGCGCGCAGCGCGACGAACGCGCTCCAGGCCGGCGCCATCGTCACCGAGAAGGTCGAGATCCGTCTCGTCGGCGGCCTGAACAAGGACATCGCCTTCACGATCACGGGGAGCAACGACGCGCCGGTCGCCGCGGACGCCGCCGCCTCGGGCGACGAGGATGGCGTTCTCGCAGGACAGCTCTCCGCGATCGACCCCGACACCTCGGTGGACGACCTCATCGTCGCGCTGGTGGGTGAGGCCACCCACGGCCACGTCGCGATCGATGCACGGGGCCACTACACCTACACGCCGGACGCGG
>NZ_SMNT01000196.1 GCF_004348265.1 Methylobacterium segetis | reverse complement strand
TCCTCGACCGAAGCGCAGGTGACCGCCGGGCAGCAGGGCATGACGCTCGCGGGCGCGCTGGCCCGCTCGGATACGCAGGAGCGCCCCTGGCTCGCCTTCTCGCCGGGCCAGCCCCGCACCTTTCCGGTCCTGATCACCGAGGGTGATCCAGACCAGGACGGCGAGCATATCCACCTCACGGGCGTGCTGGACGCTCCCGAGGTCTACGCGACGACCGAGAACGGCGTCCCGCCGCTGATCCAGATCCCAGATCTGTTCTCGGACGCGATGCCGGTGATCCTGGGGCTCGGCGCCCTGATCACGCAGGTGCAGCTCAACCTCGTGCTCAGCGCGGGCTGGCAGCCGGCGCGCAACGCCGCGAGCTACGTCGCCGACGTCTCCTACGATAACGGCGGTCAGTGGGTGCGCGCCTACGAGGGCGACCGAACCACCTTCGAGGCCGTGGTCGGCGGTTCGGATCAGATGATGGTGCGCGTGGCGGGCGTGACGCCTGCGGGCGTGCGCGGCGCGTTCTTCGTGGTGGCGGTCGACTGTCCCTCGCTCGTGGTCAGCAACCAGACCGTCGGTCTGATTCAAATCGACTATGAGGATCTCTCCGCGAACATTCAGGCGCAGATCGACAAGGTGGATGACGTCGCCGCGCGCGCCGAGGAGATCCGGAAGGCCCTCAGCCCCGACCCGAACATCCGCGCCACCGCGCTCGACCCGGCACTCACCGCGGTGCGTGCGGATCTCGACCTCCTGAGCGAGATGGCGGTCCGCAACACGCTGGCGCTGACGACACTCGGCGATCAGCTTCGCGCCGCCGGCCTCGAGGTGCTGACCGGCGAGGGCCGCGCCCGGATTTACGCCGTCGACAGGTTGCAGAAGGAGACGACGACTCAGATCACGAACCTGTCGGTCGACCTCAACGCCGCCGTCGCGCAGATCAAGCTCTACGGATCGGTGCAGACCGGCGACCTGTCGGGCCTGATCACGTCCATCACCACGGTGCAGACGACGCTGGACGCGTTGCAGGGCACGATCACGAACACGGCGACCAAGGCCGAATTCAATTCGCTCGGCTCCCGCGTCGGCACGGCTGAGCAGCGCCTCGACGCGCAGGACGCCGCGATCACGTCCCGCGCTACGTCGCTGGAACTGGACGCCACCAAGGCGCGCCTGACCACGGCCGAGCAGCGCATCTCGGCATCGGAAGGCGTCATCTTCAACGCCGTGAACGCGGGGCAGGCGGACACTGCCGACCGCGCTCTCCTTCCGACCACTATCGCGGGGCTGACGAGCTACCTCACGACGGCGACGGCGGCGCTCTTCGACTCGCAGGCAATTGCGCAGCAGTCGATCTCCGCGAAATTCGATGAGCAGGGCCGGTCGGTCGCGGAGTCGAAGACGCTGCTCCTGGCGGCTCAGGGCGAGAATGAGGCGTTCTATTCGGCGATCACCACGGCCTTTGCGGGCGGCGGTGTCTCAAGCGTCACGGCCGCTGCCGCCCTCGTGGCGCGCATCCAAGACACGCAGGCCAGCATCGTCACGGAGCAGCAGGTTCGGGCTCAGGGCGACCAGGCGCAGGCGTCGAGCCTCACCAGCATCACGAGCCGCGTGGGAAACGCGGAATCGGCGATCAGCACAGAGGCGAGCACCCGGGCTCAGGCGGACAACGCGCAGGCATCGCTGATCACGGGCTTGACCACGCGGGTCGGCAACAACGAAGCCGCCGTCGCACAGGAGGCAAGCACCCGGGCCAGCCAGGACAGCGCGCAGGCATCGCTGATCAACGACGTGTCGGCGGTCACGAACGCTGGCACGGCGCAGGGACGCTTCTCGCTGTTCGCCCGCTCGGGCGTTTCGGGCGTGTCGGTGCGCCTCGAAGCCTACGCAACCGTAAACCGCGGCGGTCAGATCCGCGGCGCGGGCTGGTACATCGACCTGCTCGACAATGGCTCGTCGCGCTTCGTGATCGACGCCAACCTGTTCGCGATCACGGCCAACGGAGGGCTCACGTACCCGTTCCAGTTCGACGGACAGACCCTCACCATCCCGAACCTCGTAGTAACGACGAGCCTCATCGCGCCGAACGGTTCTTCCGACCGAGTCGTGCGCTCAGGCGGTGTCGGCGATGCGCGCCCGAGCAGCCCCGGATTTCGTGAGATCCCAGGCTGCTCATACGACTTCTACGCCGATGGCGATTGGTCGGTGCTGATTGCTTCAACGGCCGACGTCTACGTTGAAGCCAATGGCACAGCCAATGTGCAGCAGTCATCCGCGTTGACGGTCGCCATAGCAATCGACGGTGTGCCGCTGAATAGTGGCCGCGGCCAGCAAAGCTATAGTGTCACAGCGGGCGGAAATACAACCAAGGCAACCTATCAAACCGGTCCGATTGATTACACAGCGATGCGTGTCATCGGAACCGGAAATCATCGTATATCACTGATGTTCAAGTGGGAGGGTGGCGCAAACTCAGGCGCTACTGTCTCCGCAAATATGTACGTGGTTGTCCTCAAGCGCTGACCGCGCTCGTCTCTTCGCATCTTCGCCCGCCGCCATCCTCAACCCGGGGACGCTTTCGCATGTCTCTCTACTACTCCTCGACCGGCACCGCCTCCGTTGCCGCGAATTCCAATCTCGTCACCGTGGCGGGCCTCGACCTGACCACCGTGCAGCCGGGCATGACGATCCATTTCGGCTCGCGGAACAAGCTCGTCGGTGACGGCTACCTGATCGCTTCGAAAACCCGGAACAGCGATCCGACCACGGGCGGTACGATCACCCTTGTGGATCCGGTTCCATCGGCGCTCACCACGGTCGCCTTCATCATCAACACGCAGAGCTACAACGGCACGCAGGACGCGTTCGGCGCTGCGGAGTTCGTTCAGCTTGCGGTCGCCCTCACCCGGCTCACGGGACCAGCGACCACGCTCTACACCGGCTCGAAGCAACTTTCGCTGGACAAGAAGTCGTCCACGGCGGTCGGGCGCGTGCTTCATGCCATCGACGGCCGCAACTGGTTCGCCGCCACGCAGAAGCCCTCCACGATCGCCGGGCAGACCGTCGAGAGCTACGTCATCGAAGCCTATCCGGACGGCACGACGGCCGTGGACGCGATCCGCGTCAACG
>NZ_SMNT01000195.1 GCF_004348265.1 Methylobacterium segetis | reverse complement strand
TCACCGGCACCAACGACGCGCCGATCCTCGCCTCGGGCGAACTCGTCCGCGACGGCGACTTCTCGGCCGGCGGCCAGGGCTGGGCCAATACCGGCGGCCTCGTCGAGGTCTATCCCTCCTGGGCCTACGGCGTCGATCCGGCCGCCGGCGCCGTCATGGAGGTCGACTACGCCAACGCCCTCGACACCGTATCGCAGACGATCGCCACCCAGGCGGGCCAGACCTACGTCTTCAGCTTCGACACCGCCCTGCGCGCCGGAACGCGGCCCGAGACCAACACCTTCGAGGTGCTCTGGAACGGGCAGGTGATCGACCGCGTCACCGCCGCCTCCACCGCCTTCGAGCGCCACAGCTACGCCGTGGTGGCGACCGGCCCGAGCGGTACCCTGGCCTTCCGGGAAATCCTGAACGACGGCTATGGCGGCCTTGTCGACAATGTCTCGCTGCGGGCGGCCACAGCGCTCTCCGAGCGGGCCGGCACGGCGGGCAGCGACGCCCTCGACCGCGCCACGACGACGCTGAGCTTCACCGACGCGGATCTCGGTGACCGGCACACGCTCTCGGCCAAGCTCGCCTCCGCCACCGCCTCGAAGGGCGTCCTGCCGGCCGCGACGCAGGCGGCCCTTGCGGGCGCGCTCGGCCTCGGCCTGGCGGCGGATTCGACGGGCGGCGCCGCCGGGCAGGTGACGGCGACCTTCGCGCTGCCCGACCGGCTCGCCGATTTCCTGGCGGCGGGCGAGTCGCTGACGGTGACCTACGACGTGACGGTGAGCGACTTGAATGGCGGCGCCAGCACGCGGCCGGTCAGCTTCGTGATTACCGGCACCAACGACGCGCCGACGATCACGGGCGGCAGCGTCGCCGCCGGCCTGGCCGAGCTCAGGACGCCTGCGGGCAGCCTGACGGGCGCCGGCAGCATCGGCTTCGCCGACCTCGACCTGACCGATACCCATACCGTGGCCGCGGCGCCCGCGGGCGACGTGCTGGGGGCGCTCACCGCGCGGGTCGTCACCGACACGACGGGGCGCGGCACGGGCGGCAGCATCGAGTGGGTCTACAGCGTGGAGGCCGGCAAGCTCGAATATCTCGCGGCCGGCGAGACGCGGATCGAGCGCTTCACCGTGACCCTCAGCGACGGCCAGGGCGGGACGGTCTCCCGGTCGGTCGAGGTCACCCTCACAGGCACCAACGACGCGCCGACCATCACC
>NZ_SMNT01000194.1 GCF_004348265.1 Methylobacterium segetis | reverse complement strand
GCGCGGTGGCGGGATCGGGCGGCAGCTACACGGTCACCGTCGCGAACGTGACGGGCAGCGGCACGCTCACGCTCTCGCTGGCGCCGGGCTCCGACATCGCGGATGCCGCGGGCAACCTCGCGAGCCTGATCCCGGCCTCGCGGGCCGTCGACGTCCCGGTGCCGGGGGAGCCGGCACGCACGGTGATCACCGGCTTCGGCGAGGATTCCGGCCTCGTCGGCGACGGCATCACCAACGATCCCGCGCCGGTGCTGACCGGCACCGGCATCGCGGGCGGAACGGTCTCGGTGAGCTACACCGACGCGGCCGGCCCGCACACGCTGACCGGCGCGATCGACGCGCAGGGCAATTGGAGCCTCGCGCTCCCGAGCCTCGCGGATGGCGGCTACAGCTTCACCGCGAGCGCGACCGGCCCGAACGGCGAGACGGGCCGCGCCTCGGCGCCGCTCGCCCTCACCATCGACACGACGGCCGACGCCGCGCCGACCGTGACCCTCGTCGTGGCGGAGCCGGCCAGCGGCGCGCTGACGCCCCAGGAGGCGGCCGCGGCCGCCTTCACCCTCGCCGGGCTCGACGCCGGCTCCACCGCCACCGTGACCTTCACGGACGGCATCCGCAGCGTCGACGCCGTGGCGCAGGCCAACGGAACCTACACCGTCGACCTGTCGAGCTTCAGCGGCACCGTGACATCGACGGTCGTGATCACGGACGTGGCCGGCAACCGGGCGACCGGGAGCGGCAACGCCGTGGATGTCGACCAGGGCGGGGCGCAGCCCTCGGACCTCGTGACGCCGCTGATCGCGGGCATCGACGCCGATACCGGCACGCCGGGTGACGCGATCACCAGCGACACCTCGCCCTCCGTCACGGGTCTCGGCACGCCCGGCACCACGGTCGTGCTCCGCTACACCGATGCCGCCGGCCCGCACGACCTGACCGTGCCGGTCGCCTCGGACGGGACCTGGCGGGTCGACCTGCCGACGCTGCCCGACGGCACCTACGACGTGGTCGCCACCGGCCGCGACGCGGCGGGCAACGTCTCTGCGCCATCGCAGCCCCTGCGGGTGGTGATCGACACGGTGGCCGATGCCGGCGCACCGGTCGCCCTCGCCGTCGCTCCGCCCGCGGATAGCGTCGCGGGCGCGGCGGAAGCCGCCAACACGGCCTTCACGGTGAGCGGGCTCGACCCCGACGCCACCGCGGCGGTGACCTTCACGGACGGCACGCGCAGCGTCACCGTGCAGGCGGGGGCGGACGGGCGCTACACGGCGGACCTGTCGAGCCTCAACGGCACCGTCACGTCGAGCCTCGTCTCGACCGATGCGGCCGGCAACGTCGCGACGGCGAGCGGCCAGCCGATCGCGATCGACAGCGTGGCGCCGGCCGCGCCCACGGTCGACGGCACGAGCGGCGGCACCAGCGCCGATCCCTCGCCCGTCTTCACGGGCTCGGCCGAGCCCGGCAGCACGGTCACCGTCACCTACGGGACCCCGCAGGGACCCGCCACGGTGACGGGCACGACGGGCAGCGACGGCCGCTGGAGCGTCGAGGTGCCGCCGCTGCCCGACGGCACCTACACGTTCACGGTGGACGCCACCGATGCCCAGGGCAACCGCGGCGCCAGCGGGGCGCCCGTGGTTCTGACGATCGACGCGGTGCCGGACCCGGCCAACATTCCGCCCACCGGGGTCGTCGACAGCGCGCGGACCACGGCCCACGCCCTGGCGATCGCCGGCAACGTGCTCGCGAACGACCAGGACGTGAACACCGGTGACGTGCTGCGGGTGGCCGCGGTGCAGTTCGCGGGTGGCCTCGGCCACGCCGTCACGGGCGACGGCAGCGTCGAGGTCGTGGGCAATTTCGGCACGCTGCGGCTCGCCGCGGACGGGAGCTACAGCTACCAGGCGATCGGCGCGAACAGCCTGAATGCCGGCGCCACGGCGGTCGAGTCCTTCTACTACACGGTGAGCGACGGCCACGGCGGCTTCGCGCAGACGCGTCTCGACGTGACCGTGGTCGGCGAGGTGCCGCGGGCCGAGCAGAGCTTCGGCTTCGCGTTCACGGACGCCAAGGTCAGCCTCGACGGGGAGAAGCTCGTCCTGGTCGGGCCGGACGGCATCGTCCACGACGTCACGGGCATCGACACGCTGCGCTTCAGCGACGGCACGATCCAGAACAACGACAATTATCGCGTGGTGGACGACATCTACTACTACGCGAAGAATCTCGACGTCTGGCGTGCCCATGTCGACGCCGACGACCATTTCGCGACCTTCGGCTGGAAGGAGGGCCGGGACCCCAACGCCTATTTCCACACGGCGGAGTATCTCGCCGAGAATCCCGACGTGGCGGCGGCGGGCGTCAACCCGCTCAGCCACTACCTCGCCTACGGCGAGCGCGAGGGCCGCAGCCCGAGCGAGGGGTTCAGCGCGGAATCCTACCTCAAGCAGAACGGCGACGTGGCCCAGGCGAACCTGAACGCCCTGGCCCACTACTTCGCCTACGGCCAGGACGAGGGCCGCAGCGTGCTGGCCGGCGAGGGCCCCGGCAACGTCACCGGCGATTTCGACCCCGGCTACTACCTCGCCAACAACCGGGACGTCGCGGCCGCGACCCCGGCGGGCCGGGAAGCCGAGAGCTGGGCTCTTCAGCACTACCTCACCTACGGCGCGGGCGAGGGCCGGGATCCGAGCGCCTTCTTCGACACGACCTACTATCTCGCCCAGAACCCGGACGTGGCGGCGGCAGGCATCAACCCGCTGATCCACTACCAGGAATTCGGCTGGCGGGAGGGCCGCAACCCGAGCGAGGCGTTCGACACCAACGCCTACCTGGCCCAGAACCCGGACGTGGCCCAGGCCCAGATCGACCCGCTGGAGCACTACCTCCAGTACGGGATCCACGAGGGCCGTCTCCTGACCTGAGGCCGGCCCGGCCGCCCCGCCCGGACCCTCGTCCGGACGGGGCGGCGCGGGAGATCCCCGCTCCGGCGGGGGAGGGTGCCGCGCTGCGCCGTCAAGGCCCGGCGCAGGCAGAGCCAGGCCGCCACGGCGAGAGCGACTCGCATTGGCGCGCGGGCCGGGGCGGCCGGTGGAGCGGCGGCGGCGACGTCGGGCTCCGCGCGGGTGGGCTCGGCTCCGCCCTGGCCCAGCGCCCGGCGTGCCCGCAGAGCGATCCCCTCGAAGCCGGCGGGCCGCCCGCTGTCCAGGGCATCGGCGAGCGTGGCGAGGCAGTTCGGCGTCGCGGTGGCCAGCGCCGTCTCGAACCACGGCCCCGCCTCGTCCGGCCGCCCGCCCTCGGCCAGGAGAAGGCCGAGATTGAGCGCCCCCCAGCAATCGCCACCCTCGGCCGCGCGCCGGTAGCAGGCCCGCGCCGCCGCCCGGTCGACGGGCGTGCCCCAGCCCTCCTCGTGGCAGCGACCGAGCAGGCCGATCGCCTTGGCGTGCCCCGTGGCGGCGGCGGCCGCGAAATGCCGGGCCGCCTCCGCATGGTCGCGCCGCACGCCGGTGCCGTAGAGGAGGAGGCAGCCGACATTGTACTGCGCCCAGGCGAGGCCGCCCGCGGCCGCCCGCCGGTAATGGCGCAGGGCCTCGGCCTGATCGACCGGCACGCCCCAGCCGAGCTCGTGGCAGCGCCCGACCATGTTGCGGGCCTCCAGGCTGCCGATGGCGGCCGCGCGCGCGAACCACGCGTAGGCGGCGCCCGCGTCGCGCGGCACGCCCGTCCCGTCGAGATGCATCTGGCCGAGCATGAGTTGCGCCGCGCGGAATCCCTTGCCGGCCGCGAAGCGGATCCAGGACGCCGCCTCCTGCGGGCGCCGCGCGAACAGGGCGCGCCAATCGGCCTCCGAATGCCGGTGCAGATCCCAGACGTTCGGGGCCGCGCCGCAGATCCCGCTTCCCGCGCGGGCAGCTGATCCGGAAGGTGGCACGTCCGATCCCACGCCCGAGCCGTCGATCCCGCGAGCAGACCCCGGCGGGCCGCATTCAGCGGCCGCAATACCATGCATTGCACAGATGAAAAGCATCGATTGCGGGTAATCGACCGCAGTTCAGAATGATTTCAAACTCGATTTAGAGCAAATCTAAAATGTTGCGCTTGTGTATCTTTCGCTGAAAACCGCAGGATAACCGTTGCATCCGCCGGCAGAGTTTCACTAAGGACGGTCATTCAGCGGAGACTATCGGTGATGCGTGCCCAACTATCGATGAGGGACACGGGCGGATCGAATGCGGTCGGCCTCGGACTCGCGGCGACGCTCGGCGCCTTCGTGCCGTTCGACGCGGAGGCGCAGGACGTCGCCGCCGACCTGCCGCTCCTCAGCGTCGAGGGCTTCCGCCTGAGCGACCCCAACGTGCTGAACGAAGGCACCGGCCTCTCGCGGCTCCCCGGCCGCATCCAGGACACGCCGCAGGCGATCAGCGTCGTCCCGGGCGAGGTCATCCGGCAGCAGCAGGCGACCACCCTGGAGCAGGCCCTGCGCAACGTGCCGGGCATCACGGTCTCGGCGGGCGAGGGCAATGGCGGCCTCAACGGCGACCAGTTCCGCATCCGGGGCTTCCAGGCCAAGAACGACGTCTATCTCGACGGCCTGCGCGATTTCGGCGTCTACGCCCGCGACAGCTTCAACATCCAGGACGTGGTGGTCATCAAGGGCCCGGCCTCGGAGACGCTCGGCCTCGGCACCGCGGGCGGCG
>NZ_SMNT01000193.1 GCF_004348265.1 Methylobacterium segetis | reverse complement strand
TCGGGTATGGCGCCCGTGCCGCAGGGGGTCAGGCGAGGCGGCGGCGGCGCTCGACGAGCTGCATGATGATCGGCGTCAGGATGAGCTGCATCGCGAGGTCGAGCTTGCCGCCCGGGATCACGATGGAATTGGCCCGGCTCATGAAGCTGTCGTGGATCATCGAGACGAGATACGAGAAGTCGATCCCCTTCGGGTCCTTGAAGCGGATCACGACCATCGACTCGTCGGCCGTCGGGATCCAGCGGGCGATGAAGGGGTTCGAGGTGTCCACCGTCGGCACCCGCTGGAAGTTGATGTCCGTCCAGGAGAATTGCGGGCAGATCGTCTGCACGTAATCGGGCATCCGGCGCAGGATCACGTCGGTGACCGCCTCCGTCGAGTAGCCGCGGAACGAGCGGTCCCGGTGCAGCTTCTGGATCCATTCGAGGTTGATCACCGGCACCACGCCGATCTTGAGGTCGGCGTAGCGGGCGATGTCGACGCTCTCGTTGACGACGCAGCCGTGCAGGCCCTCGTAGAACAGGAGGTCGGAGCCCGGCGGGAAATCCTCCCAGGCGCTGAAGGTCCCGGGCGGGGCGCCGAACTTCGCCGCGTCCGCGGCGTCGTGGGCGTAGTGCCGGGTGCGGCCGCTGCCGGATTCGCTGTAGGTGCGGAACACCTCCTCCAGTTCCGGGAGCAGATTGGCGCGGGGCGCGAAATGGCTCAGCGTCGGCTCGGCCGCCATCTTCGCCCGCATGCTCTCCCGGTCGAAGGCGTGGAAGGCGTCGCCCTCGATATAGACGGCGCTCACGTCCTCGCGGCGGAAGATCTGCTCGAAGGTGTTGCGGACGGAGGTGGTCCCGGCCCCAGAGGAGCCGGTCACCGAGATGATGGGATGGCGGGCGGACATGGGCTGATCGACGTGAGTTCCCCTCCGGCGGAACCGGCGGCGGCTCAGCCGCGCATCAGGCCGCGCTGGCCGAAGAGCGGCGAGCGGCCGGCGGCGTGGTTGCGGCCGCCGAAATACTTGGCGACGCAGGCGACCTCCTCCTCGGAGCCGAACACGAGGGGCACCCGCTCGTGGATGCCCGTCGCCTCGATGTCGAGGATGCGGCGCTCGCCGTCGGTGGCGCCCGCCCCCGCCTGCTCCATCAGCATGGCGATCGGGGCGGCCTCGTAGAGGAGGCGGAGCCGCCCCTGCGCGTAGCCCTTGCGGTTGTCGCCCGGATACAGGAAGACGCCGCCGCGCATCAGCACCCGCTGCGCGTCGGCCACGAGCGAGCCGAGCCAGCGCATGTTGAAATCCTTGTCGCGGGGGCCTTCCGCGCCGCGCAGGCAATCCTCGATGAAGGCCTTGATCGGCGTGTCCCAGTGGCGGGCATTCGAGGCGTTGATCGCGTATTCCTTGGCCGAGACCGGCACGTCGAGGCCCGGATGCGTCAGCCGGAAGGCGCGCTCCGCCCGGTCCAGCACGAAGACCTGCGTGCCCAGGCCGAGGGTGAGGACCAGGGCTGTCGCCGGCCCGTAGGTGACGAAGCCCGCCGCGAGCTGCGCGGTGCCGGGCGTCGTGAAGGATTCGGGGCCGGTGGCGCCGGGCACGGCCGGGCGGATGCCGAAGATCGTGCCGACCGCCATGTTGACGCCGATGTTCGACGAGCCGTCGAGCGGGTCGATCGCGACGGCCAGCGGCGCGCCGGGATTCAGGCGCATCACGTCCTCGGCCTCCTCGGAGGCGACCTCGGCCACGGGGGCGGCCTGCAGCGCCTCGGTCACGCGCTGGTGGGCGATCACGTCGAGGGCCTTCTGCACGTCGCCGTCGCTGTTCTGGCTGCCGGTCGCCGCGAGGTCGCCGCCGAGGGCGCCCCGGCCGATCACCTCGCTGATGTCGATCGCCGCCCCGGCGATGGCCGTGACGACGGCGGCGACGTCCGTGAGGCGCGGATCCTCGTCGACCGCCTGCGCCAAGCACGCATCGAGCCGCGCACCGACCGTCCCAAATCCTCCCGTCGTCATCGGATCTTCGTCCTTCCTCTGCATCGCGGCCGACGGGGCCGCGTCCGCCGACGGGGCCGCGTCCCGCGCCGCCTCCGCCCGTGCCCGAACCCATAGCTGCGAAGGCGCCCGCATGATACCGCCCGCCTCCGCCGCGACACCAGGGCCCTTCACTCCGCGCGGGAAAGAATTCTAAAAAAACTTGCGGGCTCCTACAAAAAAACTAGAACCGAGACATGCGCAACCTGTCCCTGAAGCAACTCCAGGCCGTGGCCGCCGTCGCCCGTCTCGGCACGATGACGCGGGCCGCGCAGGAACTGAACGTCACCTCCGCCGCGCTCTACGCCCGGATCCGCCAGCTGGAGGAGGAGGCGGGGCTCCTCCTGTTCGACCGCACGCCGACCGGCCTCAGGCCGACCGATGCGGGCCGCGAGATGCTCTGGGCGATCGACAGCATCAACACGGTTCTGGAAACCTGCACCGACCGCCTGCGGACGCTGAAGGGCGGCGGCGGCGGCCGCGTGACGATGGGCGTGGTCTCGACGGCGAAGTACTTCGCGCCGCAGGTGATCGCGGGCTTCGTGCAGCTCTATCCCGGCGTCGAGATCAACCTCTCGGTGGGCAACCGCGGCAGCACGGTCGAGGCCCTGCGCAATTACGAGATCGACTTCGCGATCATGGGCCGGCCGCCGCGCGACTTCGCGATCGAGGCCGAGATCTTCGGGCCGCACCCGATCGTGCTGATCGCCGCCCCCTCGAACCCGCTCGCCGGGCGCCAGGGCCTGACCCGCGCCGACCTCTCCGAGGAATCCTTCCTCGTGCGCGAGGAGGGCTCGGGCACCCGCACGGTGTTCGAGGAATTCATGAGCGGCGTCATCATCAAGCGGGCGAAGCTCGGCATCGATTCCGGCTCGAACGAGACGATCAAGCAGGCGGTGATGGCGGGCCTCGGCATCGCGCTCCTCTCCGCCCACACCGTGGCGGCCGAGGTGGAATCGGGCCGCCTCGTCACCCTCGACGTGCAGGGCCTGCCGATCCGGCGCGACTGGTACGCGGTGCGCCGGGCCGACAAGGTGCTGAGCCCGGCCGCCCGCGCCTTCTGGGAATACCTGATGCAGGACGGCGCCCGCTGGCTGCCGGGCCTCAAGGTCCTGCCCGAGGCGGCCCCCGCGGAGCCGCGCGCCGAGGCCAGCGCGTGAGCGCAGCCGGGATCGTCATCGTCGGGGGCGGGCAGGCGGGCTTCCAGGTGGCGGCCTCCCTGCGCGAGGCGGGCTACACCGATCCCGTCCTGCTCGTCGGCGACGAGCCCGGCCTGCCCTACCAGCGCCCGCCGCTCTCGAAGGCCTATCTCGCCGGCAAGACCGACGCGGAGGGCCTGAACCTGCGCTCCGGGAGCTTCCTCGCCGAGCACCGCATCGCGCTGCGGCCCGACACCCGCGCCGCGCGGATCGACCGGGAGGCCCGCCGCCTGATCCTCGCGGACGGGGAGAGCCTCGCCTACGACCACCTCGTCCTCGCCACCGGCGCCCGCAACCGGGCGCTGCCGGTTCCGGGGGCGGACCTCGCGAACGTGCGCCAGCTCCGCGGCCTCGCGGACGCGGATCATCTCAAGGAGGCGCTCGCGGCCGCGGAGCGCGTGGTCGTGGTGGGTGCGGGCTTCATCGGGCTCGAATTCGCCGCCGTCGCCGCGGCACGGGGGCTCTCCGTCACGGTGGTGGAGGCCGCGTCCCGTGCGATGGCCCGGGCCGTGTCGGCCGAGACAAGTGCCTTCTTCGCGCGGGCGCACGAGGGCTGGGGCGTCCGCTTCGTCTTCGGGGCCGGCGTCGAGGCGGTCGTCGGCGAGAGCGGGCGGGCGACCGGAATCCGGCTGGCGGGAGGCCGGATCCTGCCCGCCGACCTCGTCCTCGTCGGCATCGGCGTCGTCCCGAACGCCGAACTCGCCGCGGAGGCCGGGCTCGCCGTCGCCGACGGCATCCGCGTCGACGCCTTCCTCGCCACGGACGACCCCGCGATCTCGGCGCTCGGCGATTGCGCCCGCTTCCCCTCGCCCTTCGCGAAGGGGCTGACCGCGGACGGCACGGTGCGCATCGAGTCGGTGCAGAACGCGATCGACCAGGGCCGCTGCCTCGCGGGCCGGCTCGCCGGGCGGCCCGCCGCCTACGGCGCGGTGCCCTGGTTCTGGAGCGACCAGGGCCGCCACAAGCTGCAGATCGCGGGCCTCGCCGGGCCGGAGGACGCGAGCATCCTGCGCGGCTCGGGGGACGCCTTCTCGGTGTTCCGCTTCCGAGACGGGGCGCTCCGGGCGGTCGAGTCCGTCAACCGCGCCGGCGACCACATGATCGCCCGGCGCCTCCTCGCGGCGGGAACGCCGCTCCAGCCCGAGCAGGCGGCAGACCCGGCCTTCGACCTGAAGGCGCTCGCGACCGCCCGGGCCTGAGCGCTCTCAGCGGTCGTTCTCGGTGGTCAGGTCGCCGAGCCGCGTGCCCTCGTCCGGCGAGGCCCGCTGCTCCAGCCGGACGCCGGGGCTGTTCCCGTTCGTGAAGACCGCGCCCGCG
>NZ_SMNT01000192.1 GCF_004348265.1 Methylobacterium segetis | reverse complement strand
GCCCGGCGCGATCGACTGCACGGTCGAGTTCACCTCCCTCTCGAAGACCTACTCGATGGCGGGCTGGCGGATGGGCTTCGCGGTGGGCAACGAGCGCCTGCTCGCCGCACTGACACGCGTGAAATCCTACCTCGATTACGGCGCCTTCACGCCGATCCAGGTGGCAGCGACGGCCGCGATCAACGGCCCGGATTCCTGCATCGCGGAGATGCGCGCGATCTACAAGAAGCGGCGCGACGTCATGATCGAGTCCTTCGCCAAGGCCGGCTGGAAGGTCCCTGCGCCCTCGGCCTCGATGTTCGCCTGGGTGCCGATCCCCGACCGGTTCAAGGAACTCGGCAGCCTCGAATTCTCGAAGCTCCTCGTCGAGAAGGCCGATACGGCGGTGGCGCCGGGGATCGGCTTCGGCGAGCACGGAGACGAGTACGTCCGCATCGCCCTCGTGGAGAACGAGCAGCGCATCCGTCAGGCCGCGCGCAACATCCGGCGCTTCCTGGAGACGTCGGACCGCACGCTCCACAACGTGTTGCCGATGGCCAAGGCCGTCTGAACGGATCGGGCATCGGAACGCCGCTCGATCATGTTGCGGCGGGGCGACAGGCGGCGGCAAAGCGGGGCCGTACGGTCATCGGCGCTTGTCAGGCGCCGGTCCCGTCCGCAAGGCTCAGAGCGATTGTTTCGCCACCTGCGTCCCGAGGGTTGCATGCGCCGCCTGAACCTGCTCGCCGCCCTCCTGCTCACGGGCGCCGCCGGCGCCTGCGCGCCCAACCCGATCATCGCCCGCGACCCGGTTCCCGCGCCGGGACCCGAGGTCGGCTACGTCTGCGATTCGCGAGCCCTCGTCCTCAACGCCTTCCAGACCCAGTGCGACCCCGTCGCCCGGGAGCCGCAGGTGGTCCTCCGCTCGAAGGGCTGAGGCGCTGGGACCGAGCCGTCGGGGCGCTCGCCGCACCGGACGGAGCGGCCGGAAAGCCCATCTCACCGGCCATCAAGCGGGACGACCGGCCCCGTGCACGGAGACCACGCGTGACGATCATCCGCCCCCTCTTCGCCGCCTGCCTTCTCGGCCTGCCGCTCGCCGCCCCTCTCGGTGCCGCCGCGCAGGGCGTGCCGACCTACTACATGGGCGAGCCAGGCCCGACGGTGCTGGAGGTCGATCCCCTGACCGGCCGACCCACGGCGCCGCCGTGGCGGCAGGATCTGCTGGCGGTGCCGGCCCTGCCCGTGCCCCACGTGATGAACGGCGGCGGCTTCGGGATCACCGGAACCGCCTATTACAACGACAGCGACACGGAGGGGCGCCTCGGCGGGCGCCGCCAGCGGCGCGCCTTCGTGCTGGTGCCGGCTCCGGTCCCGCCGCTCGTCGCGCGCTGAGGCGCGGGCGCCCGATCCGGGCCCGTCAGGATTTGTTCGGATCGTGGCCCCAGTTCATCAGGGACATCCGCCAGGCGGAATCCGGATCCTGACGTGACTTGCCGCCCTGCGCGAGGTGGCGGTGGACGTAGGAGACGACCTTGCGCATATGGGCGTAATCGTCGTCGGTCAGGTCGGCCCGCTTCCTGTCCTTGATCTCGAGGATGCGCCGCCCCTCCCTGTGGCCGGTGGACTCAGCCCCGTCCGTCTTCTGTCCGACCGCCTGGCTCGCCTCGCTGTCGAGGTGCTTGCGGAGCGCGGCCGGCGTCATGTTCACGGCCTCGTTGAAGGCCTCCCAGGTCTTGGCCCGGTCCTCGGCCTCCTCGCTGCTCGCCTTCGCCATCCCGCCAAACTCCCTGCGGCTTCCATCGTGCCTACCAACGCGCGGGCGCGGCTCGGTTCCGGGGACGGGGCGTCGCAGGGCGGGCGCCGTTTACAGGCCGGCGCGGGGCCGGTATCAGGCCCCTCCACAATCCGCACCATTGAGTGAACCCCTAGATGCGCGCCGAGATCGAGCAAGCCTCGGATGCCGCCAAGCAGTCGATCGGACTGCTGAGGAGGCATCTTTGACTGGGATACCGTCGAGAAACGCCTCGCGGAGCTGAACGCGGCTTCCGAGGACCCGGAACTCTGGAACGATGCCGAGGCCGCGCAGAAGGTGATGCGCGACCGGACCCAGCTCGACGAGGCGGTCTCCGCCATCAAGCGGCTGGAGCAGGACCTCGAGGACGCCCAGACCCTGATCGAGCTCGGTGAGGCCGAGAACGACCAGGCCACGATCGAGGAGGGGGAGCGCGGGGTCCGCGCCGTCGAGGCCGAGGCGGCGCGTCGCCAGATCGAGAGCCTGCTCTCCGGCGAGGCGGACGGCTTCGACACCTATCTCGAGGTTCACTCGGGCGCCGGCGGCACAGAGAGCCAGGACTGGGCCAACATGCTCCAGCGCATGTACGCCCGCTGGGCCGAGCGCCGGAAGTACAAGGTCGAGATCGTCGAGTGGTCCGATGGCGAGGAGGCCGGCATCAAGGGCGCCACGCTCCTCATCAAGGGGCACAACGCCTACGGCTGGCTCAAGACCGAGTCCGGGGTGCACCGCCTCGTGCGGATCTCGCCCTACGATTCGAGCGCGCGGCGCCACACCAGCTTCGCGAGCGTCTGGGTCTATCCGGTCATCGACGATCGGATCGAGATCGAGATCAAGGAATCGGATTGCCGGATCGACACCTATCGCTCGTCCGGCGCCGGCGGCCAGCACGTCAACACGACCGACTCGGCGGTGCGCATCACGCACAACCCGACCGGCATCGTGGTGGCCTGTCAGCAGGAGCGCTCCCAGCACAAGAACCGGGCGACCGCCTGGAACATGCTGCGCGCCCGCCTCTACGAGGCCGAACTGAAGAAGCGCGAGGAGAAGGCGAATGCCGAGGCCGCCGCGAAGACGGATATCGGCTGGGGTCACCAGATCCGGAGCTACGTGCTGCAGCCCTATCAGCTCGTGAAGGACCTGCGCACGGGGACACAATCGACGAGCCCGGACGACGTGCTCGACGGAGACATCGACCCGTTCATGGAGGCCTCGCTCGCCCAGCGCCTCTACGGCGGCGCCGACGCGGTCGAGGACATCGACTGAGGAACGGGGCGCCTGGGCCCCGCTCCGGCGCTCAGGGCGCGTTGAATTGCCACGCGTCGAGGTCGGCGCCGGCCCTGAGGAAACGTTGCGGATCGACGGGCTCCCCGTCGATCCGGGTCTCGTAATGCAGGTGGCTCCCGGTCGAGCGGCCGGTCGACCCGACGCGGCCGACGACGTCGCCGGCCCGCACCCACTGGCCCGGCGTCACGGCCAGGCGCGCCAGATGCGCGTAGCGCGTGACGACGCCGTGGCCGTGGTCGATCTCGACCATGTTGCCGTAGCCGCCCGCCGGTTCGGCGGCGGTGACGTGCCCCGACGCGGTGGCGCGCGCGGGCTCCCCGAATTCCGCTTTGAGATCGAGCCCGGTATGGAGCGCGAGCCCTCTGGTGAAGGGGTCGAGACGCGTGCCGAAGGCGCTCGACAGGCTGAACGCGCCGAGGATGGGGCGGCGCAGCGGCAGGTCCGCGGCGATCCGGCGCAGACGCTGCTCGTCGCCGCGCGCCCGCTGAGCCTGGGCGAGCGCCAGGGCGAAGGGGTCGCCACTGACCGGCACGAGCGGGCCGCCGAGACCGGCCGCGGGACGCTCCAGGCGGTGCGGTTCGAGGCCGGTCCGGGCGACGAGATTGCGCAGGCGCTCGGCACCGCGCCCGGCCCGAGCTGCGATGCGGCCGAGGCTGCGCGTCTGCGCCTCCGTGAAGCGATCGAGCGTCCGCTCCAGCCAGGCGAGCCGGATGCCGGCGTCGCGGGCGGAGCGGCGGCCGGGACCCCCGTCGCCGGGGCGGAGTTCTCGATCGAGCGGACCCGCGTCGGGCAGCGCACCGGTCCGGGACGGGTCGGGCACGCCATCGCCGACAAGGTCCGCGATTGCCGCCTGTCGGCGCTCGAGCCCGGCCTGACGGTCGGTCAGGGCCGAGAGGCGGCTCTCCACGCCGTCGATATCGGCGACGCGCTGGGTGGCGGCGCGGTCGAGGCTCGCCTGCAGGTCCAAGATCCGGGCCTCGTAGGCGGCGCGCATCGCGACCTGCCGCTCCACGAAGCGCGCCAGCACGGTGTCGTGGAAGACGAGGACATAGGTCGCTGCCGCGGCCCAGAGCGTCGTGACGACGAGGCCGATGCCGAGCGCGATCCGTCCGGCGCGGAGCGGCGAGGTGGCGGCCCGAAAGGTGAGTGGCATCGAAACCGACCGGCGAGGCGAGCCGGCATTAGGCAACGATCAAGGTTAACGAACCGAGAAGGAAAGGTCAGGGAAGGCGGCGCGCCCGGCGGGCCATGCCCTCGCGAGACAGG
>NZ_SMNT01000191.1 GCF_004348265.1 Methylobacterium segetis | reverse complement strand
CCCGCCCGTCGACGGCCCGCGGCAGGATGCGCCGAGGCAGGATGCTTCGAGGCAGGATGCTCCGAGACAGGACCCGCAGAGGCAGGAGGAGTCGCGGCTGGAGGAGCCGCCGCCCGAGCGCCCCCGCAACGATCCCGCCCTCGCCCACCTGCCGCCTCCGAGCGGGTCGCCGGAGGCGCCTCCGTCCCAGGGCCGGCAGCGGCGGGAGACGAGCCTCGACCAGGTGCGCGACTTCCTGCGCGGCTACAGCGGCGGGCAGTGCTTCTTCATCACGCCCGTGACGCTGGCGATGAACGAGGCGACGATCGAGGCTTTCGGCTCGACCCCCGCCCCCTTCATGGCCTTCGACGAGGCGTTCCAGCGCACGCTCGGCTTCGAGCCGGAGATCAACCTGCGCCAGATCACGGCGGCGCAATGCCCCCTCGTCGACTACCTCGCCCGGCAGGGCGCGCAGCGCGGCGCGGCCAAGCCCGCGCTCTCGCTCAAGGCGGATACGCTGCGCAGCGGCGACGAACTCGTCGTGACCAGCGACACCAAGGCCGACCGCACCGTCGAGCTCCTGCTGATCTCGGACGAGGGGACCGTCCACAGCCTCGCCGCCTACGCCAAGAAGGCCGGCGACGCCCTCACCGCCAAGCTGCGCGTCGTCGGCAACGAGCGCAGCGCCGACGCGCAGCCGCAACTCGTCGTCGCGCTGGCGAGCCACCGCCCGCTCGCCGGCGCGATGGCGGCCGTGAAGGCCGGCGGGATCAGCGCCGACCGCTTCTTCAAGCTCGTCTCCGAAGACGCCGCGAAGAGCGGTCCGATCGGCATCAGCGTCAAGTACTTCAAGCTCAGCAACGGGGCCTGACGCGCGTGAAGACCGGCGTATCACCGCCCGTACCGTACTCGATCCGATTTTCGATTGCCTTCCGGGCGAAAACAACAGATCGTCCGCGCATGACCAGGGCAGAACGATTGATGTCGCGCCGGGGGAGCTGACGTGACGGCGTTCGAGACCTTTGCAGGCAGCGTTTCGGAAGAAGCCTGCCTGGCGGAGGTGATGCGGCTGCGGCACGGGGAGCGCGCCTGCGAGGCCTGCGGCCGCGAGGCGGGCTTCGAGGCGACGCGCAAGCACCGCGCCTTCGCCTGCCGGAGCTGCGGCTTCAAGCTCTATCCCTGCCAGGGGACCCCCTTCTCCAAGCCGCAACCGCCGCTGCAGCACTGGTTCTACGCGATCGACGCCCGGGCCCGGGGGCGGTCGGCGAAGCCCGCCGACCTCGCCCGCGCCCTGAAGACCTCGCGGCTCCTCGCCGAGCACCTCGACGAGCGCGTGGCGCAGCTCGAGGGCGAGGGCGCGCAGGGGCAGCCCGCGATCGACTGGTTCGAGGCCGTGTCCGCGTTCACCGCGGAGAGGCTGCACGCCGAGCGGGCGACGCGGGTGATTCCCCGCCGGGACGAGGCCGCCGAGACGCCCTGGCGGACCCTGACCTCGTTCCTGCGCCTGCCCGACCTCGAGCGGCGGCCGATCTTCGGGGCGGGCCTGATCGGGGTGTTCGTCTGCCTCGCGATCGGCATCGGCTGGCTTCTCGTGCCGGCGGAGCCGGAGGAGGATCCCGATCTCGTGCAGGCGACCGCCCTGCTCTCGCTCGCCGCCGACGAGTCGGTCCTGCTCGTCTCGCAGGACGTGGCCGAGCAGCTCTACGACGTCTCGGACGTCGACGCCGCGCCCGCCTCACCCCTCACCCCCGTCATCCGGCTCGTGCCCTCGGGCGTCGAGTTGAAGCGGGTGCCGCTCGCCGAGGCGCGGCCGATCGCGCGGCCCTCCGTGAAGCTCGCGTCCTCCGTGGGCAAGTCGATCCTCTCCGGCGACCTCTCGGACGCGCGCAAGCGCGCCTCCGACCGGCCGGAGCTCGCGGCCTACGCCTCGCTCGCCGTGGCGCTCGAATCCTCCGGCCCGCGCAATCCGGACGAGCTCCTCAATTTCGGGCCGATGCGCATCCGGCGCCACCTCGTCGAGAAGATCGTCCGGGCGGCGCGCATCACGAGCATGGACCCCGTGCTCCTGATGGCCATCGCCGACAAGGAATCGAGCTTCGCGACCGAGGTCCAGGCCCAGACCTCCTCGGCGACCGGGCTGTTCCAGTTCATCGAGAAGACCTGGCTCGGCGTCGTGCGCGATTTCGGGGGCACCTACGGCCTGGAGAAGGAGGCGCGCCTCGCGGGCGGGGACCTGCCCGGCGCCGAGCGCGCCCGCATCCTCGCCCTGCGCCGGGACGCCTATCTCTCGGCCGTCTTCGCCGCGGAGATGCTGAAGCGCGACGGCGAGCGGATCGCGCGCCGCCTCGGGCGTCCCCTGACCGGCGGCGAGACCTACCTCGTGCACTTCCTCGGCCCCGACGGCGCCGAGCGGCTGATCGCGCGCGCCGTGGCGGCGCCGAATGCGGCGGCGGCCGAGCTGCTGCCGAAGCCCGCGGAGGCGAACCGGCCGATCTTCTACTCGGCGGCAGCCGACGGGAAGATGCAGAGCCTGTCGGTGAGCGCGGTGCGCGACAAGTTCGAGACGATGATCGGCCTGCGGCTGAACCGCTACCGCAACGTGCATGCCGTGGCGCGCCCGGACGCGGGAATCCAGCCCGTCTCCCTGCCGGCGCGGCCCGCGCCGCCGAGGCCGTGACCCGTGACCAGCGTGCCCCGCCACGCGCAACTGGGGAAGGATCCCTGCCGATGAGCCGACCGACGAGCCGAACCCTGCCCGCCGCCGCGAGGCGCCGGAGCGCCCTTCTCGCGGCGCTGCTTCTCGCCCTCGCGCCCGCCCTGCCGGCCCGGGCCGAGGAGAAGCCGCCGGCCGCCGCGAAGCCCGAGGCATCGCCCGCGAAGCTGGACACGCCGCCCGTGAAGCCTGAGGCGGCGCAAGCGAAGCCCGAGGCGGCGCAAGCGAAGCCAGGGGCGCCGGTGCGACCCCAGGCCGAGGTGACGGGCGCCCCGACGGCGGCTCAACACGCATCCCGCCCGCCCGTGATGCGGGCGCGGCGGGACGCCCGGCGGGCGCGGCTGGTCGCCGAGCGGGCGATCCAGAATGCGCAGCGGAGCCTCGACGCCCGCCGCTGAGGCGGCCGCGCGAGGGTCCGGACATGCGGAAGCGCGCCGGCAGGGGTGTCCTGCGGCGCGCTTTCGGTGTCCCGGATCTGCGGCGTCAGAAACCGACGCCGGAGAGCACGAAGTTCGAGGTGAGCAGGCCGCCCGTGCGGCGGGGCGCGATCAGCGCGACGCGGGTCGGCGCCTCGACGGCCACGCGGACCGGACGCGGCTGCGCCGGCTCGGCCAGGGCGACGGTCGCATCGGTGAGGTAGGCCGTCACGTTCGAGAAGCAGCGGGCCGCCTTGGCGAATTGCCGGCGGTTCTCGAGGGGCTGGCAGACGAGCTCCATGTGCCGCTTCGCGTTGGCGAGCCGCGCCTCGGAGACCACCTCGTTCTGCGCGAGCGCCGAGCCGGCACCCAGCGTACCGAACGCGAGCGCGAGTGTTGCGGCCAAGCAACGTGCGTGTCGAACCATCTCCTTCCCTCCTTCAATCGCCATGTCGTGATTCACCATGCGCCAAAACGCGCAGAAATCAATCTTGGTTTCACGCGAACGGGCTCTTGGGACGCGCGAATACAATATCTGCACCGCTCATTGGCGGCAGGGTTGACGATGTCTGAAAGGGCTCGCTCGATTGCCGCGAACACCTTCACAGAAAAGCGCAATTCCGGGCGCGCCGGTGCGGCCCCGACACGCTGCCTCGTCCGGCCGGAGACTGTTGCCGCAAGGTCCCACATCCCGCGAAACCGGTCCCGGGCCGGTTCGGCGGCGGGATCACAGATAAGAGGCGACCGATTCGAGCCCCATGGCGCGGGCGCGATTGCGGATCTGCGCCTTCTGATCCTCGCGCAGGACCCCGATCAGGGGGCGGGCGGCGGAGTAGATGCGCAGCGTCGTGCCGGAGAACGCATCCGCGGTGTTCTGGCCGGCCCGCGCGAGCGCCATCTGCTGCGCGCCGATCTCGGTGAGGACGGCCTCGACGGCGGGCCAGTGCGGCTCCTGCTCGGCGGTCAGCCGCAGCGACAGCTTGATGCGGCGGATCTCGGCCGGGGTCAGGACGTTGCGCAGGCGCGGATCGGCCGGCGCGGGTTGCGGCGCGGCCTGCGGGCGCGGGGCGGGCCGGAGGGGCGCCTGCGGCTCGGCCGGCAGCGCGGCCATGTCCCGGTTCGGCAGCCGCGC
>NZ_SMNT01000190.1 GCF_004348265.1 Methylobacterium segetis | reverse complement strand
CGGCGCCGGCGGCGGGGCTCGGGGCGGGCGACCTCGCGGGCCATCTCCCAGAGGCGGTAGCCCGTCGGCGGCAGGGTGGTGGCGAGCTGCTCGGGGCTGCGGCCCGAGCGCACGGAGCCGCCGTCGAGGGGGTTCGTGGCCTGCCGCGGCTCGCAGGCGGGGCCTTCCGCGCGGCGCCCCGGCCCCTTCTGCGCCGGCGTCTCGCCCTGGTAGACGGCCTGGAGGGGCCCCGGGGCGCCCCGCACCCCGGTGAGGCGCAGCACCTGCACGCCCGCCGCGTATTCGCAGGGGCGGGGCGTGAAGAGCACGCCCTCCGCCTCGCCGCCGCTGCGGCAGATCTCCAGCCCGCCCCCGCCCGTCAGGAAGCAGGCCGGCGCCGCGCCCTCGTTCTGCGCGCGCGCGATGGGGGGGACCAGCGGGATCGTCGCGAGCGCGAGCCCGGCGGCCGCGAGGCGGCGCAGGCGGGAGGGAACGGGCGGGGAGGGGGGCTGGATCGTGGACACGCGAGCCGAGTTAGCGCGGCCCCTGCCCGGCGAAAAGGACCGCGCCCGCCGCGGCCCACAGGCGGCTGCGCCCGCTACCTGCCGAACCGCCGGCCCGCTCGGGGGTTGTCGGTGCGCCGGGGCGTCCCGCCCCACCGTTTCAGGAGTCACCCATGGACATCGCCGTCGACAAGGTCACCGAGATCATCCTGCGTCTGCGGGCGATCGAGGTGAAGGAGGGCGCGACCGATCCGGATTCCGGCTCGAACCCGATCGACGACGGCTCGACGGACGTCCTCGTCTCCGGCACCGACGACGCCACCGAGAGCGAGGTGCGCGGCATGATCGCGGGCCTCAACGACGACGAGCGCGCGAACCTCCTGGCGCTCCTCTATGTCGGGCGCGGCGATTACGAGGCCGCGGAATGGGCCGACGCGGTGCGCTTCGCCCGGGAGCGCGAGGGCGTGGGCGAGGGCGCGGCGCGCGAGCTCCTCGGCGCGCCCGATGCGGGCGACCTCCTCGACGAGGGCCTCGACGCGCTGGGCATCGTGCCGGACCTGCCGCAGGCGTGAGGGGGCTCGCCGGAGGGCGGGCTCCGGGGCGGACCGTCAAGTCGTCGCTTGTCGCATATATCGGCGCCTGATATATGTCAGGCATGCTCGACGAGCCGATGCAGCGTCTCCTGGCCTATGCCAGGCGCCGCTACTGGCTCGAGAACGGGTGGAGCCTCCGCTTCCGCGTCACGGAATCGGCGGTGACGGCGGGCCGGCCGCACGGCATCAAGTATGCCTTCACGCTGCACGACGTGGATCGGACGAGGCTCCTCGGATTCGACAATGCGCACGGCCTTCCGCGCCGCAGCGTCTATGACCATCGGCACCGTTTTCGGAGGACCGACGAGCTCGTGGCCTACGCGTTCATCGATGCCGACACGCTGATCTGCGACTTCTTCGCGGCCGTCGAGCAGGCATGCCGTGAGGAGGGTGTCCCGTTCGAATGCGTGGCCGAAGATCTGGAGGACGACGATGAAGCGGACGAGCCTCGCAAGCCTTCGCGATGAGATGCGGGCCGTCGCCCGAGGGGCGTGCGCGCCGCCCCCTCGGCCGGCCGCACAACTCCTGGCCACCCTGTCGCCGGAGGCGCTCGAACTCCTGGGCATCGTGCTGCGCGAGCGTCCCGCCACGATCGCGGACGTCGTCCGGCTGACGGGCCGATCCCAGCCGAACGTCTCCCGCTCGCTTCAGCAGCTGGCCGGCCACGGCCTCGTCCGCTTGGTCCGGACCGGGCGCGAGGTCAGGCCCGAGCCGCTCGTGCGCACGCTGCGGGTCGACCTGAGCGAGGGCACCTACGAGACGGAGCCCGCGGCGGCTCCGGCCTGATCGCGTCCGGCCGGGGGCTCGGCGAGCATCGCCCCGGCATTCATCATCCCCTCCGGGTCGAAGGCGCGCTTCACCGCCGCGAGGAGATGCAGCCGCGTCGGGTCGGTGTAGCGGACGAGCAGGTCGCGCTTGAAGCGGCCGATGCCGTATTCCGCGCTGAAGCTGCCGCCGAGATCGGCCGCGATGGCGTAGAGGTCGTGGGCGATGCCGGCCTCGATCGCCCGCGTGAAGGCGAGCCGGTCCTGCCCCTTGGGCACCACGAGGTTGTAGTGGATGTTGCCATCGCCGACATGGCCGTAGAAGGAGAGGCGCACCTCCGGCAGCCGCGCGGCGAGCAGCGCGCCGCCCCGCTCCAGGAAGGCGGCGAGCTGCGAGACCGGAACGGCGATGTCGTGCTTGACCGAGCCGCCCGCGTGCTTCTCGCCCTCCGGGATGGTCTCGCGGATCGCCCACATCGCCCGCCGCTGCGCCTCGGACTGGGCGAGCACCGCGTCCTCGACCTCGCCCCGCTCCATCAGGAGCTCCAGGGTGCCCATCAGCACGTCGTCGAGGGGGATGCGCGCCGAGGAGGCCTGCAGCTCGAGGAGCACCGCCCCGCCCGGACCCGCCCGCACCCCGGGATCCGTGCCGCGCATCTCGGCGACGAGGCCGAGGGAGGAGGCGGAGATCAGCTCGAAGGTGCTGGCGAGGTCGGAGGTCTCCCGCCGCACCAGCGCCGCGATCTCGGGCAGGGAGGCGCCCGCGCTCAGCTGCAGCCACGCGGTCGCCCGGTAGGCTTGCGCCGGCCACAGCTTCAGGACGACGCCCGTGACGATGCCGAGCGTGCCTTCCGCCCCGATGAAGGCCTGCTTCAGGTCGGTGCCGATGTTGTTCTTGCGCAGGCTCCGCATGTCGGAGAACAGGGCGCCGTCCGGCAGCACGGCCTCGAGGCCGAGGACGAGGTCGCGGGTCATGCCGTAGCGCAGCACCTGCAGGCCGCCCGCATTGGTGCCGAGATTGCCGCCGAGGCGGCAGCTCCCCTCCGAGCCGAGGCTGAGCGGCAGCAGCCGGTCGTGCTCGGCCGCGGCGGCTTGCGCCTGCGCGAGGAGGGTGCCCGCGTCGCAGGCCAGGGTGAAGTTGAGCGGGTCGACGGCGCGGATGCGGGTCATCCGCTCCAGGCTCACCACGAGCTGGCGCCGGCCGGGCTCCGGGGTCGCGCCGCCGACATAGCCCGTGTTGCCGCCCTGGGGCACGAGCCCGTAGCCGTGCGCGCGGGCGAGCCGTACGAGGCCCTGCACCGCCTCGACGCTGCGCGGGCGCAGCACCGCCTCCGTCTGCCCCCGCATCAGCTCGCGGTGGTCGAGGGTGTAGGCGGCCGTGCGGTCGGGCTCCGACAGCACGCCGCCCTCGCCGAGGAGGTCGCGGAAGGGGCCGAGGGCGTCGGGCATGGCGGGTCTCCAGCGCGGGAATTCCGGCCCTCTTAGCAGACCGCGCGCCCGGCGGGCCGCCCCTATTGCGCGGGCTTCGGCGCCTCGGCGGCGGGCGGGGACGCGGGAGGAGAGGTGGACGGAGAGGCGGGCGCGTCGGCGGCCACGGGCAGCAGCACGTTCTTGGCGACGTTGCCCTCCGGCCCGTACTCGCCCGCCACCGCGAGGCAGGCCTGCTCCCGGTTGAGCGCCATCTGGTTCGACATCAGGGCGAACATCGTCTGCACCCGGTTGCCGAAGGGGCCGCGCGGGCTCACGTCCTCGGCGCGGGTATTCTGCTTGGCGAGCAGCGCCTCGAACTGGTCGGTGCCGATGCGGTAGCCGCAGACGTTCGAGGCGGCGAAGATGTAGGCGGCGAATTCGAGCGCGCGCGGGGCCGGCGCGTTGCGGATCTGGGCCGAGGCCGGCGGGGCGGCCAAGGTCGCGGCCAAGGTCGCCGCAAAGGCCGCAACGCGGCTTGCGGCGGCGGGGGAAGGGATTCTGCGCATCCTGAAAGACGTCCTCCGGGCGCGGCCTCGTTGATGCGGGCCGCGTGACGGGAAGCGAGATAGTTCGGGCGCCCGCCGCCACCAAGGGGCGGGGACGGGGCCGCCCCATCGGCGAATCGTCTCAGGCCGGCGAAATGTTGCGTGGCCGGGGCCGGACGCAACAATCGCGGCCCGATGCCGGGGATCCCGGCAGCCCCCACGCAAAACTGCGGACATGCATCCCCCGTAGAGGAGGGCCTGCGAACGGCCGAATCGGCCGCGAGGACGCAGGGAAGGGGCCAGGAGGCTGCCGTGTCGATCTACGTTCACCTTGCCGGGATCAGCGCCGCCCTCGCGGCGGCCCTCGCCCTCGCGATGCCGGGCGCCGGCGGCCCGGCCCGCGCGGCGGTGCGGGCCGAGCCCGCTCCG
>NZ_SMNT01000189.1 GCF_004348265.1 Methylobacterium segetis | reverse complement strand
TCGCGCGCGGTGGCGGTGAGGCTGGTGGTGCCCTCGGCTAGGGGGTTTGCCGGGGTGAAGCTGAACGTGCCGTTCGGGGCGGCCGTGACGGTGCCGAGCACGGTCGTGCCGTCCGAGATCGTGACGGTGGCGCCGGGCTCGGCGGTGCCGCTGATGGTGGGCGTGCTGTCGCTGGTGAGCGGGATCGAGGCGAGGGCCGGGGCGGCGGGCGCGGCGGTGTCGATCGTCAGCGAGACCGCCTGGGAGGCGGGCGAGAGGTTGCCGGCGGGATCGCGCGCGGTGGCCGTGAGGCTGCGCGTGCCGTCGGTGAGCGG
>NZ_SMNT01000188.1 GCF_004348265.1 Methylobacterium segetis | reverse complement strand
TTTGCGTTTTGTAAAGTTTCGGGTGAAGCGCCCCTTCCCCCAGGACAGCGCGTGACAACGATGGGGCCAGTGATGCTCACCCAAGCATTGCCTAGAAACAGGGTACTGATAACAGCGGCCGGCATGCTGGTCTGCACGATCACCAGCTCCCTTGCGATAGCGCAGCCTCTTCTGGTGCCGGTCAAGCCGAGCGTGGCGGGCAGCATCATTTTGAGTGGGCATTCGACGGCGCCCGTTCAGAGCCTCTTCGAATCCGGGCCACGTTACTCAGCGGCGAATGGACGTCTGCGCGTCGGCGTCGGCAGCGAAGCCCCGAACTGGATGCGGATCGGCGTATTCCAGAACGTCTCTGTACCGGGGCTGAGACCGGCGACCTCCTACGCATACGTCATCTCATCTGACGGCAAGGCCGTTATCCTTGACCCTGACACGCACCGGGTTGTGCGAGTGATCAAGCGGCCATGATCTTCGAGGGGGCGTATCGAGCGGATCGGCACCTTGTGCTGTCGCAGCCTGATTGTGCGGGTCGCTTCGGGACTGTCGCAAAGTTTTCTGACGCGCGATCTCCTCTGGAATTGCGTTCTGCCGAGCCAATCTCT
>NZ_SMNT01000187.1 GCF_004348265.1 Methylobacterium segetis | reverse complement strand
TCGGTGTCGCCGCCATCGTCGGCGCCGTCGTGCTGGCGCTCGTCACCTTCGTCACCGACCGCGCCACCCGCACCCCCGCCCAGGCCGCCACCGGCCACGGCCTGCGCCGCAACGGCCTGGCCGAGGCCGGCCGCCGCAACGCCGAGGTGCTGGCCGCGCTCGGCATGCAGGGCCGCCTCGGCGCCCGCTGGGCCGCGGCCAACCGCGACTACATGGACGCCCAGCAGCGCGTCTCGGACGTCGCCGGCGGCTTCGGGGCCGGCTCCAAGGTCTTCCGCATGGCCCTGCAATCGGGCGTGCTGGCGCTGGGCGCCTGGCTCGTGATCAACAACATGGCCACCGCCGGCATCATCATCGCCTCCTCGATCCTGGTCTCGCGCGCGCTCGCCCCGGCCGAGCTCGCCATCGCCAACTGGAAGGGCTTCGTGCAGGCCCGCCAGGCCTGGGTCCGGCTCTCCGAGCTGCTCGCCCGCATCCCCGCCGTCGGCCAGCCCCACGCCCTGCCCGCGCCCGCCCGCTCCCTCGCCGTGGAGGGGGTCAGCGTGGCCCCGCCCGGCGCGCCCCGCCTCGTGGTGCAGGACCTCTCCTTCGCCCTCCAGGCCGGCCAGGGGCTCGGGGTGATCGGCCCCTCGGCCTCGGGCAAGTCCTCGCTGGTGCGCGCGCTCGTCGGCGTCTGGCCGCCGGTGCGCGGCAAGGTCCGGCTGGATGGGGCGGCGCTGGACCAGTGGTCGAGCGCCGATCTCGGGCCGCATATCGGCTTCCTGCCGCAGGAGGTGGAGCTGTTTGCCGGCACGATCGCGGAGAACATCAGCCGGTTCGAGGTCCATCCCGACCCCGAGCACGTGATCGCGGCTGCCCGGGCGGCGGGGGTGCACGATCTGATCCTGCGGCTCTCGGAGGGCTACGACACCCGCATCGGCGAGGGCGGGGCCGGGCTCTCGGCCGGGCAGCGCCAGCGGGTGGGGCTGGCGCGGGCGCTCTACCGCGAGCCGTTCCTGGTGATCCTGGACGAGCCCAACGCCAACCTCGACAACGAGGGCGAGAACGCGCTGACGCAGGCGATCCTGGGGGTGCGCCAGCGCGGCGGGATCTGCGTGGTGGTGGCCCATCGCCCGAGCGCGCTGGCGGCGGTCGATCTGGTTCTGATGATGGCCGACGGGCGGGCCCAGGCCTTCGGGCCGAAGGACGAGGTGTTCAAGCGGGTGCTGCGCCCGGCGCCGGCGCCGGTCCCGGCCGAGCCGCAGGCGCCGATGCCGCGGGCGATGGGCTTCGGCCAGGGCGGGGGCCAGGGCGGCGGCTTCGGCCAGGGCGGCCCGGTCGGCGGGCAGATGGGTAGCCATGGGGGCGGCCATGCGGGCGGCCATGCGGGCGGCTCCGGCGGCTCGGCGAGCCCGGGCCAGCCCTCCGTCCCGGCCTCCGGCCTGCAGGAGAGCGCGTGATGGGGCGAGCGCGCGTGATGTTGCGGCTTGAGATGCGGGAGAGCGTGCCATGTCGGTGAGCCTGAGCCCGGGCCTCGTCGCCCCCGCCCTGGCCGGGCCGCCGCGCCCGCGCGCCCTCGGCTCGATCCGGCGCCACCTGGCGCTGGCCGTCGGCCTCTCGGCGGCCTTGGTCGTGGGCGTCGGCGGCTGGGCCACCTTCACCCAGATCTCGGGCGCGGTGATCGCGCCCGGCCAGCTCGTGGTCGAGTCCGACGTCAAGAAGGTGCAGCACCCGACCGGGGGCGTGGTCGGCGAGCTGCGGGTGCGGGAGGGCGCGCGCGTCAAGGCCGGCGACGTGCTGATCCGCCTCGACGAGACCCAGACCCGGGCCAACCTCGACATCGTGCTCAAGGCGCTCGACGAGCTCGCGGCGCGCCGCGCCCGCGACGAGGCGGAGCGGGACGGGGCGGGACGGGTCAGCTTCCCGGCCGAGCTGCTGGCGCGCGTCGCCGACCCGGCGGTGGCGCATCTGGTCGAGGGCGAGACGCGGCTGTTTGCGGCCCGCGTGGCCGCGCGCGAGGGCCAGAAGGCGCAGCTGCGCGAGCGGGTGGCGCAGTTGCGCCAGGAGATCTCGGGCCTGACCGAGCAGGCCTCGGCCAAGGACCGGGAGATCCGGCTGATCGGCTCGGAGCTCAAGGGGGTGCGCGAGCTGTTTGCCAAGAACCTGGTGCCGTTCTCGCGGGTGACCGCGCTGGAGCGGGACGCGGCGCGGCTGGAGGGGGAGCGGGGCCAGCTGATCGCCTCGACCGCCTCGGCGCGGGGCAAGATCACGGAGACGGAGCTGCAGATCCTGCAGGTGGACGGGGACATGCGCACGGAGGTGGGCAAGGAGCTGGCCGAGATCCGGGGGCGCTGGTCGGAACTGGTCGAGAAGCGGGTGGCGGCCGAGGACCAGCTCAAGCGGATCGACCTGCGCGCGCCGCAGGACGGGACGGTGCACCAGCTGGCCGTGCACACGATCGGCGGGCTGGTGGTGCCGAGCGAGCCGGCGATGCTGATCGTGCCGTCGGCGGACCAGCTGGCGGTGGAGGTGAAGATCCAGCCGCAGGACATCGACAACGTGCGGGTGGGGCAGGCGGCGGTCCTGCGGTTCCCGGCCTTCAACCAGCGGGTGACGCCGGAGATCGACGGGGTGGTGAGCCGGGTCTCGGCGGACGTGACGAGCGACCCGAAGACGGGGATGAGCTACTACGTGGCGCGCATCCAGGTGCCCGAGGAGCAGACGGCGCGTCTGAACGGGGCCAAGCTGGTGCCGGGCATGCCGGTGGAGAGCTTCATGCAGCTCGGCGAGCGCTCCGTGCTCTCCTACCTCACCAAGCCCCTCACCGACCAGATCGCCAAAGCCTGGAGAGAACGATAG
>NZ_SMNT01000186.1 GCF_004348265.1 Methylobacterium segetis | reverse complement strand
GACGCCAAGCTGCCGCAGGCGCTGATCCGCGACAAGCGGCTCGACTGCCTCTCGCTGCTGCCGGCCTCCCAGACCCGGGACAAGGACGCGCTCACCGACGCGGGCGTCGCCCGGGTCATGGAGGAGCTGCGCGAGAAGTTCGACTGGGTGATCTGCGACTCGCCCGCCGGCATCGAGCGCGGCGCGACGCTGGCCATGCGCCACGCGGACGTGGCCGTGGTGGTGACGAACCCCGAGGTCTCCTCGGTGCGCGACTCCGACCGCATCATCGGCCTGCTCGACTCGAAGACGGTCAAGGCCGAGAAGGGCGAGACCATCGACAAGCACCTCATCCTGACCCGCTACGACCCCACCCGGGCCGACCGCGGCGACATGCTGAAGGTGGACGACGTGCTCGAGATCCTCTCGATCCCGCTGCTCGCCATCATCCCGGAGAGCGAGGAGGTGCTGCGCGCCTCGAACGTCGGCTGCCCGGTCACCCTCAACAACCCGCTCTCGGCCCCGGCCCGCGCCTACACCGACGCGGTCCGCCGCCTGAACGGCGAGACCGTGCCGATGAGCGTGCCCAGCGAGCGCAAGTCCTTCCTCGGCAAGATCTTCACACGGAGGGCGGCATGAGCCTACTCAGCCTCTTCTCCCGGCGCGGCTCCGCGCCGGTGGCCCGCGAGCGCCTGCAGCTCATCATCGCTCACGAGCGGGCCGACAACGGGCGTTCCGACCTCGTCGTGACGCTGCGCGAGGAGATCCTCGCCGTCATCGCCAAGCATGTCGCGGTCGAGCGTGACAAGGTCTCGATCACGGTGGAGCGCGGCGAGGGCGTCTCGACGCTGGGCGTCGACATCGAGCTGCCGCTGCCCGCGGCCGCCAAGCTGACCGGCCTGATCGAGTCGGCGGCCAAGACCAAGCTCGCCGCGGCCTGACCAGGCCGCGGCATCCACACGGGTCGCGCGCTGCCGCTTAACTTGGTACGGGTAGTCCGTACTTTGTGTGAGGTGCAGACCGTCATCCAGACGCCCCTCTTCCTCGCGGATGCGAAGGCGGCGGGTGTTACGGACGAGGAGCTTGCCGCGATCGTCTCGACCATCGCTGCCGACCCACACGCCGGCGACGCGATCGTCGGAACCGGCGGCGCACGCAAGCTGCGGGTGGCCGGCCGAAACCAGGGCAAGTCCGGCGGCGACCGCGTGATCACGTTCGACGCGGCCGAGGACGTACCGGTGTTCCTCCTGAGGCTCGTCTCCAAGAGGCAGCAAGAGGCAGCGGGCGGATCTCAGTCAGGCTGACCGCAACGCCCTGCGGGCGGTGCTGGCCACGCTGGCGGAGGCGTATCGTGAGGGGGGCAGGCGCCGGGCGCGGGATCCGCGGTTGCGCTGAGCCCTGACGAGACCGCTGGAGGAGCGGCCCATGACCGCATTCGGAAAAGGTCTGATCGAATCCGCCGAGCAGGCGCTCGCGATAGCGCGAGGCGAGGCTGACCCCGCGACCTACCGCGTCCATGTCCCCCCCAAGATCGACGTGCGCGCGATCCGTACCGGCCTTGGCTTGACGCAGGCCGAGTTCGCCCACCGTTTCGGCTTCCCGATCGGAACGCTGAGGGATCTGGAGCAGGGTCGCGCCAGCCCGGACAGCTCGACCCGCGCCTACCTCACGGTGATCCGCCGGGAGCCGGAGGTCGTGCAGCGGGCGCTCGTCGAGAGCTGAACCGGCCGGCTCACCGCGGCGTCAGCGTGAAGGCCGGCGGGTCGTCGGGCTGCGTCGTCACGATCGCCGCCGGATGGATCGCCGCCCCCGCGGGCAGGCTGATGCGGAAGCGGCCGACGAGGCGCGCGAGCGCGAGCGTCGCCTCCAGCAGGGCGAAATGGGCGCCGATGCAGACGCGCGGGCCTGCCCCGAACGGCAGGTAGGCGAAGCGCGGCGGCGGGGCCGCACCCGGCAGGAAGCGCGCCGGATCGAAGATGTCCGGGTCGCGCCAGAGCCGCCGGTGCCGGTGCAGCACCCAGGGCGAGATCATCACGATGTCGCCCGGCTCGATCCGGTGCCCGCCGAGCCTGTCCGCCGCGCGGGCGGCGCGGGCGAGGACGAAGGCGGGCGGATAGAGGCGCAGGGTCTCGTCGACGACGGCGCGCGTCAGCGGCAGCCTCCGCTCGTACCCGCTCCCGAGGCCCTTGCCGGCCTCGCGCGCTTCCGCGGCGACCGCGTCCTGGATGTCGGGTGCGAGCGCGAGCAGGTAGCTCGCCCAGAGGAGCGCGGCGGCCGTGGTCTCGTGCCCGGCCAGGATCATGGTGGCGACCTGATCGCGGAGCTGGTCCTGGTCGAAGGACCGTCCGGTCTCCGGATCCCTGGCCGTCACGAGGAGATCGAGCAGGTCGCGCGCGGCGTGCGGCGCAGGGTCGGCCGCCCGGCGGGCGATGATCCGGTCGAGGAACGGGATCCAGCGGCGCCGGAACCGGGCCCGGGCGAGGTCGAGGGGCCCCGGCCAGGAGAGCGGCAGCAGCATGTCGAGGAGATGGGGCCGCCCCATCCGCTCGGCGTATTCCGCCACGAAGGAGCGGAGAGCCGCACCGTCCGTCTCCATGCCGACCGAGAACATGGTGCGGCCCGCGATCTCGAGGGCCAGCGCGTGCAGCGCCGGGAACAGCGCGACGGGTCCGCGCGCGGCCTCCGCCTCGAGCCGCGTGGCGGCCGCGTCGACCGCGCCGTCGATGTGCGGCACGAGGTCCTCCACCGCCCGCGGCGTGAAGGCCGGGGCGAGCGTGCGGCGCTGATGGCGCCAGGCCGCCCCCTCGCTGATCAGGAGACCGTCGCCGAGGACGGGGCGCAGGATGCGCACCGAGGCGCGCGTGCGCGCATAGGCCGCTTGGTTGTCGATGAGGACGTGCCGGATCGCGTCCGGGTCGCTCACGATGAAGCTGCGGCGCCCCAGGAGCCGGCGGTGGACGATCGGCTCGTCGTAGGTGCGCTGCGGCCACGCCGCGAGGGCGTTCCGGCGCAGGGCGGCGAGATAGGCGGGCAGCGAGAGTTCGTGGGCCGGCGGCTCGGGCACCGGCGGCCGGGGCCGCGGGCCATCCGGGAACCGCCGCGGCACGTCGAGGATGGTCTGACCCGAATCCATGGCTGTCCTCGCCCCGGGCGCCCTCCGGCTTGATGCCGGAGGCCGGGTGGCGTGTAAACACGCCTCGATGCCGCCCGCGCCCGCCCCGACCCGCCCCTGGACCATCGAGGCCGAGGGGCTGCGGCTCGGCGTGCGCCTGACGCCCCGCGGCGGCCGCGACGGCATCGATGGCGTGGGCGTCGGGGCCGACGGCCGGTCGGTGCTCCAGATTCGCGTCGCGGCAGCGCCGCTGGAGGGCGCGGCCAACGCCGCCCTCGTCGCCCTCCTCGCCAAGAGGCTGCGGATGCGCCGCTCCGACATCGCGATCCTGTCGGGCGAGACCGCGCGCCTCAAGGTCCTGCGTCTCTCCGGCGACGGGCCGGCCCTGGCCGAACGGCTCGCGGCCGACCTCGACCGCCGGTAGAGCGCCGGGCGCCTACGCCCCGCCCGGCCGGCCGGCCCCGTCGATTGCCGATCCGAGGCCGATCGCGCCGTCCCGCCCGCTCGGATCGGAGTTCTCGACCTCGGAGGCCAGCCGCAGCAGGGTCCGGCGCAGCCAGGCATGGGCCGGGTCGGCGTCGTAGGAGGCGTGCCAGAGCATCGCGATCGCCACGTCGTCGAGCGCCACCGGCGCCGGGCTGACGCTGAGGCCCAGGGTCCCGGCGAAGAAATGCGCCACCCGCGCGTGCATCGTGGCGATGACCGGCGCGTCGCGCACGAGGAAGGGGACGGCGACGAAGCTCGGCGTCGTCACGGCGATCGTCCGGCTGAGGCCGATCCTGGCCAGCGCGTCGTCGACCACCCCGTGCGCGGTCCCGCGCAGGCTCGTCAGGATGTGCGGGAAGCGCACGTAATCCTGAAGCGAGATCGGCGCCTCGAGCCCGACGCGGGCCGGGTTGAACAGGCAGACGTAGCGGTCCCGGTGCAGGAGCCGCATCTTGTGGTGCGCCTGCCCCTCCGTGAACAGGCCGATGCCGAGATCGACCTGATCCGCGTCGAGCTCGGCGAGGATGCGGGCGCGGTCGATCGTGCGCAGCAGGAGCCGCACCCCCGGCGCCTCGGCCCGCAGATGCGCGAGCAGGCGGGGGCCGAGCAGGACCTCGACGCTGTCCGGCAGGCTGATCGTGAAGACGCGCTCGACGGTGGCGGGGTCGAAGCTGTCGTCGCGGCGGACCAGCGCCTGGATCTGGCGGAGCGCCGTGCGCACGGGCTCGGCCAGCGCCATCGCCCGCGGCGTCGGGCGCATGCCCTCGGGCGCGCGGGTGAGAAGCTCGTCGTCGAACAGCGCGCGAAGCCGCCCGAGCGCGCTGCTCATGGCCGATTGCCCGAGCCCGATCCGGGCCGCGGCGCGGGTGACGCTGCGCTCGGCGAGGAGGGCGTCGAGGGCCACGAGGAGGTTGAGATCGACGCTGGCGAGATCGACGTGATCAATAGTCATTACCGATCCAATCGGTTTGATCCATGCTGCAGTGCAAAGCATATTCGCCTCACAGGCAAGGGCGATGGACACCTTGCACAGCAGAAAGACACGCAGACCATGACCATCCAGACCATGATTCTCGCCGCCGCCGCCCTCCTCGCTGCCGGCACGGCGAATGCCGAGGGCCTGAAGCCCGCCCGGGCGCAGAGCGTCGATCTCGGCACGCTCGCGGGCGTCGCCTACTACACGCCGGAATCCGAGGGCTACCGGGTCGTCGTCACCCTGGCGCCCCGCGCGGCGGCTCCGGCCGTCCGTTTCGAGACGGTGCTCGCCGAGGGCCAGCGGGTGACGCTCTCGGCGCCCCGCGGCCTTGGCCAGGCGGCGGACGCCGTCGAGATCGCCCGCAAGGGCGAGGCCGTCACGGTGGTGCCCGCCCGGG
>NZ_SMNT01000185.1 GCF_004348265.1 Methylobacterium segetis | reverse complement strand
TCATCGTCATCGCGGTGACCTCGGTGCGGGGCTTCGCCCTGTTCGGCCAGACGGTCCTGACGAACCGGGTCGTCACCCGCGTCGAGGCCGACATGCAGGCCGCCCTCTACGGCCACCTGATCGAGGCCGACCTCGCCCAGCTCGCCCGCGAGAGCCCGGCCGCCTTCACGCAGCGCTTCACCACCGATTTCGCCTACATCAAGGAGGCGCTGACCCGCATCTCGACCGTGCTCCTGCGGGACGTCGCCATGCTGATCGGCCTCGTCGCGGCCCTGATCTGGATGGACCCGGTCCTCACCCTCGTCGCGGCGGTGACGGTGCCCTTCGTGGCCGGGCCGATCGGCCGGATCGGCCGGAAGCTCCGGCGCGTCTCGACGACGACGCAGGAGCAGATGGGCGCGACCGCGAACCTGATCAGCGAGAGCCTCGCCGGCGCCCGCATCGCCAAGACCTACGCCCTCGAAGGCTACCTGAAGGGCCGTGCCGCGGAGGCGCTCGAGACGGTGCGCCGCCTCAAGATGAAGGCCGCCAACGCCCGCGGCCGGCTCGACCCGCTCCTCGAGGTCGGCGGCGGCGTCGCCGTGGCGGCGGTGCTGATGCTCGTCGGGCAGCGGGTGATGTCGGGGGAGCGCACGGTCGGCGACTTCACGGGCTTCACGGCCGCCCTCCTCCTCGCCGCGCAGCCGGCCCGGGCGCTCGGCACCCTCAACGCGATCCTGCAGGAGGCCGCCGGCGCCCTGCACCGCTACTTCGACCTGATGGACGAGGCGCCCCGCATCCGCGAGGCGCCGGGCGCGAAGCCGCTGGCGGCGGGGCCGGGCGAGATCCGCTTCGAGGGCCTGCGCTTCCGCTACCGGGACGACATGCCCGCGCTCGAGGGGATCGACCTCGTCGTGCCGGCCGGCCGCACCACGGCGCTCGTCGGGCGCTCCGGCTCGGGCAAGTCCTCGCTCCTCAACCTCGTGCCCCGCCTCTACGACGCGACGGGCGGGCGCGTGACGATCGACGGGCAGGACGTGCGCGCCGTCACCCTCGCGTCCCTGCGCGAGGCGATCGCGGTGGTGTCGCAGGAGGTGGTGCTGTTCGACGACACGGTGGCGGCCAATATCGGCTTCGGCCGCGCGGGGGCGAGCCGGGCCGAGATCGAGGCGGCCGCCCGGGCCGCGGCGGCCCACGATTTCATCGCCCGCCTGCCCGAAGGCTACGATTTCCGTGTCGGCTCGGGCGGCGGCCGCCTCTCGGGCGGCGAGCGCCAGCGCATCTCGCTGGCCCGTGCCTTCCTCAAGGACGCGCCGATCCTGCTCCTCGACGAGGCGACCTCGGCCCTCGACACCGAATCGGAGCGCCTCGTCCAGGGCGCGCTGGAGCGGCTGATGCGGGGCCGCACCACCCTCGTCATCGCCCACCGCCTCTCGACGGTGCGCGAGGCCGACCGGATCGTGGTGATGGAGGCCGGCCGCATCGTCGAGACGGGGACCCATGCCGGGCTGATGGCCGAGGGCGGCACCTATGCCCGCCTCCACCGCCTCCAGCTCTCGGATGCCGAGCCCGCCCACACCGAGACGTGAGCGGCCCCTTCCCTGAGCGGGGACCGGTCGGGCGCTATATGCCGGCCCTCCCCTGAGGAGGCTCGGCGATGGCAGGCGAACCCTTCGGCCGCACCCGCGACGGACGCGCCGTCACGCGCTACGAACTCGCCCGCGGGCGGCTGCGCGCCGCGATCCTCGATTACGGCGGCATCCTCACCCGGCTCGACGTGCCCGACCGGGCGGGTCGGCCCGCCAACGTGGTGCTGGGATTGGCCGACCTCGCCGATTACGAGGCCCGCAACCCGCATTTCGGGGCGCTGACCGGGCGCTACGCCAACCGGATCGGGGGTGGCCGCTTCAGCCTCGACGGGCGGGAATACCGGCTTCCGCTCAATGACGGCCCGAACACCCTGCACGGCGGCCCGAACGGGTTCGACAAGCGGATCTGGGCCGTCGAGGCGGCGGAGCCCGCCCGGCTCGTCCTGCATTACCGCTCCTGCGACGGCGAGGAGGGTTTCCCGGGCAACCTCGACGTCAGCGTCGCCTACGCGCTCACCGAGGATGACGCCCTGCGGATCGACTACGCCGCCTGGACCGACCGGCCGACGGTTCTGAACCTCACCAACCACAGCTACTTCAACCTCGCCGGCGAGGGCTCGGGCGACGTGCTCGGCCACGTCGTCTCGATCGCGGCGGACGCCTTCACCCCGACCGACGCCACGCAGGTCCCGACCGGCGCGGTCGAGCCCGTCGCGGGAACGCCCCTCGACTTCCGGACGCCGATCGCGCTCGGCGCCCGGATCCGCGAGGCGGTGCCGCAACTGGCGATGGCGAAGGGCTACGACCACAATTTCGTGCTGCGCGGCGGCCGCACGGGCCTGCGCCCCGTGGCCACCTGCCTCGATCCCGGCAGCGGCCGGCGCCTGGAGGTCTCGACCACGGAGCCGGGGCTGCAGCTCTACACGGGGAACAACCTCGACGGGACGCTCGCCGGGCCGAGCCGGCGCCTCTACCGCCCGGGCGACGCGGTCTGCTTCGAGACGCAGGGCTTCCCCGACGCGCCGAACCGGCCGGACTTCCCCTCCGCCGTGCTCCGGCCCGGCACCCGCTTCACCTCGACGACGCTGTACCGGTTCGATCTCGGGTGAGGGTCGGGAGCGAGGTCGGCGCCGGCCTCGGCGGGATGATCGCGATCTACGTCCGACCCCTCCGAAACGTGATCGCTCGTCACATCCCCTGACCGTCGGTCTCGACGAGGATCTCGCGCTTGCCGGCATGGTTGGCCGGGCCGACGATCCCCTCGATCTCCATCTTCTCCATCAGCGAGGCGGCCCGGTTGTAGCCGATCTGGAGGCGGCGCTGGATGTAGCTCGTCGAAGCCTTCTTGTCCCGCAGCACCACCTGGACGGCCTGCTCGTAGAGGTCGCCGCCGGCCTCCCCGAAGGAGCCCTGGTCGAACACGGCGCCGTCCATCTCGAGCTCGGCCGGGGCGCCCTTGCCCGCCTTGCCGCCCTCCTCCGAGCCGTCGTCGGCGGTGACGGCGTCGAGATAGGCGGGGCGGCCCTGGCGCTTCAGGTGCGCCACCACGCTCTCGACCTCGCTGTCCGAGCAGAACGGCCCGTGCACCCGCGTCGTGCGCCCGCCCCCTGCCATGAACAGCATGTCGCCCTGGCCCAGCAACTGCTCGGCGCCCATCTCGCCCAGGATCGTGCGCGAGTCGATCTTGCTCGTCACCTGGAAGGAGATCCGGGTCGGGAAGTTCGCCTTGATCGTGCCCGTGATCACGTCCACGCTCGGGCGCTGCGTCGCCATGATCAGGTGGATGCCCGCCGCCCGCGCCATCTGCGCCAGCCGCTGGATCGCCCCCTCGATCTCCTTGCCCGCCACCATCATCAGGTCGGCCATCTCGTCGACCACGATCACGATGTAGGGCAGCGCCGACAGGTCCATCTCCTCCTGCTCGTACACCGCCTCGCCCGTCTCCCGGTCGAAGCCGGTCTGCACGGTCCGGGTCAGGATCTCGCCGCGGGCGCGCGCCTCCTCGAGCCGGGCATTGAACCCGTCGATGTTGCGCACGCCGATCTTGGACATCTTCTTGTAGCGCTCCTCCATCTCGCGCACGGCCCATTTGAGGGCGATGACCGCCTTCTTCGGGTCGGTGACGACGGGGGAGAGCAGGTGCGGGATGCCGTCGTAGACGGAGAGTTC
>NZ_SMNT01000184.1 GCF_004348265.1 Methylobacterium segetis | reverse complement strand
TTATCGCGCAGATTATACTGAGTGATGTCTCAGTACTTGCGGATCAGCGGAGCCGGGGCCGGAGCCGGGGCGACGGCCGCGGTGTAGAGCGGCACGATCACGCGGAACCAGCCCTCGGTCGCCTCGGCGCCGGCGACGCGGTTCACGATGTGGCGGGCGGCGTAACCCTGGACCGTGAAGGGTCCGAAGTCGTAGCCGATGAGGCCGCCGAGAGCGAAGTAGCCAGCGCGCGCGCCGCCGAGGGCGACGGGCGAGAAGCGCGAGTTGTTGGCGAGGTCGGTGGTGCCGTAGCCGATCGCACCGATCTCCCACTTGCCGAACTTCTTGGTCGCCGTCAGGTCGAGGTTGAGGGCGTCCGACGGAGCGTACGGGCCGCGCGCCGCACCACCGGCGGTCGGGAAGACACCGCCGGAGAAGAAGGAGGGCGTGTCGTAGAAGTTGTAGGTAAGGTTCGCGGTCAGGTTCCAGCCGTCGCCGGTGTAGCTGATGGCGAAGCCCTGGCGGTAGGTGTTCGACGACAGGATCGGCAGGCATCCGATGCCGCAGCCGCGACCCGCGTTGAGCTCGTTGAGGTACACACCGGCGAGGTAGCTGACGCCAATGTTGTTGCCCAGATCCCAGGCGAAGATGCCGCCGACGAAGGTGCCGACGTTGATGCTGGTGTCGAGAGCCCCACCGTTACGGCCGCGGCCGAACGAGAAGACGGTCGGCGGGGCGACGGCGAGCTCGACGCGGGCGTCGAGGATCTTCCACGGGGTCGACCACAGCAGGATCGGAACGTTGATCCCAACATCGACCGGCGAGACGTCGGGCGAGCGGTACAGGAACGTGTTCAGCGCGTAGACGCCCTCGGGGAGCGGGGCGCCGACCGCGAGGCCGACCTGCTCACCCGGAACCGTCGTGGTCTGAGCGAAGGCGGCGGTCCCGGTCATACCGACGGAGAGCGCGACCGCTCCCGCGGCGAGCCAGTTCTTCATCATTTTGTCTTTCCTTCCCAAGGATTTCAGGCGTGCGCCCCGTAGCCTTGTGCACAACATTGCCGGTTTGCCGACCGCGTCGGCTTCCGCCCCAATGGTGCCAAGCGCCCCCTTACGGCCCCACCTCAAGTCTCAACGCTGAGAACTATTCTACAGCCGCGCTCGGAATGACAGCGGGA
>NZ_SMNT01000183.1 GCF_004348265.1 Methylobacterium segetis | reverse complement strand
CGGCCCGGTCGGCGCGCCGGGCGGCCCGGCCGCGCGGCGGGCGCGTCGTCAGGGGCGGGGCTTCCGTCATCGCGGCCTCGGCGTCGGCTTGGCGCTCAGCGGGGCGGCTGGCGCAGGGCGGCGACGAGGCGCAGGATCTCGTCGAACTTCTCGCGGGCGCGCTCGTCGCTGCGGTCGACGCCGCGGGCGATCTCCGCGACGAGGCGCGAGAGATCCTCCAGCACGCGGGTGCGGCTCTCCAGCGCGGCGGCGACGGCGGCGTTGGTCTGGGAGGCCCGCTCCAGCGCCGTCGCGGTGGCGCCCGTGTCGCTGACGCGGGCCTCCAGGCTCCGGAGGTTCTCCCGGTAGAGGTGCAGGCAGGCGAGGCCGAGCAGCGCCGCGACGGCCCAGCCCGCCCCGCTCTCCGAGAAGAGCAGCCGGGCGGCCTCGAACGCGATTCTCTCCACGAGGCCGCCCTCCCGCCCTCCGGGCCCTCCTCCCTCAGGAGGCGGGGCCGCTTCCCCGCCGGGCCGCCTGCAGGGCGGGGCGGAGGGTATTGCCCGCATCCGCCTCCGCCTCGAGGGAGAGGCTCCGGAACACCTTCTCGGCGAGGCCCTCGCGGCCGCCGGCCTCCCTCAGGAGCCAGGCGGGCGCCTGGTCCGCCGCGCGCTGCACCGCCGCCGCGATCACGGCGGAGCCGAGGGGCACGGTGAGGGTCCGGCCCTTCACCGCGCCCGCGACCGCGTTCAGCGCGTAATCCCCGACATTGCGCACGAGGCGCTCGACGAGGGTGCTCGACACGAGGAGCCGCAAGGGGCCGGCGGCCCGGGCGAGCGCCGCCGTCGCGGCCGCCGCCGCGAGCGGCACCATCGCCGCGCCGGCGCCCTGAGCCGCGGCGGCGAGCGCGTCGCCCCAGGGCAGGATGGCGGAGGCCGGCCCGGCCGCGGCCAGGGCGGTCCCGGGCAGGAGGAGGGCGAGGGTTGCGGCAAGCGCGCCGCGGGTCGTGACGGGGCGGGTCATGGCATCGTCTCCGCTGGTCGAGGGGGCGTCAGCGCCGGCCGAGGCGCGCCCGCAGGCGGCGCCACAGGCGGGCGAGGGGGGAGGGGGGTGTCGGAGAGGGAGTGTCGGGCCCGGCCGCGTCGGCGGGGGCGGCGGCGATGCGCGGCACCGTCCGGCGCGGCGGCGGGGCGGCCGGACGCGGGACGGGGGCCGGGTCGCCCCGCCGGGCGCGGGGCTGCGCGAGAGTGTAGGGCGTGCGGAACTGGTCGGCCTCGGCCTGCCGCCGCGGGATCAGCTCCGGCGGCCGGTTCCACAGGAGGATCGCCTCGGCCGCCCCCTCGCGGTCCCCGGCGCGCAGGCGCCGCACCACGGTCGAGCGGCGGAAGGCGTCGGTCCCGATGTTGAAGCAGAGGGAGACGAGGGCGTCGAAGGCGTGGTCGGGCAGGCCCGGCGGCACGGCCTCCCGCACGGCGGCCTCGAAGCGGGCGACGTCGCGGGCGAACAGCGCGTCGCAGGCCTCCTCCGTCAGCGTCAGCCCCGGCGTCACCCGGGGCGGCCCCGCCGCGGAGGTGTGCCCGACCCCGATCGTCCAGATGCCGGCCGAGTCGCGATAGGCGGACAGGCGTCGTCCCTCCCGCGCGATCAGAACCGCGCGGCCCGTGGGGGTGAGATGCATGGGATGTCTCCGGGTTCGGGCCGTTGCCAGGGGGGCTCGCATGCGGACCGGGGCCCTGTTCGCCGATGCCGAACGTGTCATCGAGGCGCGGCGGCCTGAGGCTCGCCCAGCGGAGGCGGCCGGGGACAGCGGGGGTTCAGGCCCCTCGCGTCCGCTCCAGCCAGCCCCGCAGGTGGTTCGTGTAGTGCCGGATGAAGGCGTGCTCGGACCTCGCCGGATCCGAGCAGTTCCAGGCGAGCGGCAGTTCCGCGAGCGCGTCGGCGTAGGGCCGACGCTTCAGCATCCAGATGACGTGGCCGTTCTCGCCCTCGGACGTGACGAAATCCTCGGGCGGAACGGGTTCCTGCCGGTGGGCGAGGCACGCCTCGAGGAACCGGAGGGCGAGCCCTCCCGCACGCAGGAGCATGACACCCGAATTCGGCCTCCCGGAGATCCCCTTCACGCAGAAGATGTCGCGGTCAGGATGGCTTGCGAGGAGGTCCATGAAGGGAGGGCAGGTCTCCGATATCTCGGCATCCGCATCGATGAGGAGGACATCGCGGCCCTGCCGCAACAGGCCGACAGCGGCCTCGAGCTTCGCCCATTTCGGGTGGAGGGGCGAGCGCGACGGATCGATGACGCGGTGCTCGTAGGCGTGGCGTCGGCAGTAGGCGGATTGAGCGTCGATGCAGAAGCGCCAGGTCCGGGCGTAGTCCGGCGTCGCGACCGTCAGAGCCACCGGTCTGGGCTCGGGCGTCGCGCCGGTGGGATCGCCCATCGACCAGAACAGCTTCCGGTAAGGTGCCGCTTCGCTGGCCGGGACGACGCAGGACGCCGTGTCGCGACGGTCCCTGAGGAGCGCGTTCGCGAAACGCTCCTCCAGCGGCCGCTCGTAATCGTCGACGAAGACATGCGTCCCCCGGTCGGCGAGGCGCGACGCCCAGTGGATCGCGACGGCGCGTCCCGGATCCAGCGGCCGATCGCCGGGCGGAGCGTCGACCAGGATGACGTCCCAGGTGAGGGCAGCGAGCCAGGTGAGGGCAGCGAGCTCTTGGGGGCCGGGAAAGGCGTCCAGCGCCTCCAGAGGCAGGTCGGTGCTCGTCGCGACGCTCAGCCCGAACGTCGGCATCGCCTCGATGCGGGCACCCCGCAGTCGCGGGCGCATCGCCTCGATCCGATCCGGCGAGGTCTCGCAGAAGACGGTCTCCCCATCGCCGTTGAGGGCGAGCCAGAGCTCGGAATCGTCGCTGATCCCGAAGACGAGCAGCCGGCACCGGGGCGCTCGCGAGCGGATCGCCGCCCCGATCGCCTGCGACGGATACGGAGAGAGCTGCATCGCCGGCCGGAGATGGGCGCGGTACTGATCGAGGAATCGCAAGCCTGCACTCCGGGCTCGGTGCACCGTGCATGTCTAGAATGTCGTCCGGGTGAGCGGGAAGGACCCGCCTCACGGCAATTGCCGCCCGCTGAACAGCGAGTCCGCCGCCGCCACGGAGCCGTCGGCGCCGGTGAGGCGGGCCTGGACCTCGACCGTGTCGCCGGCCGCGAGCTTCAGCACCGTGGCGAGGCCGAGGCAGGAGACGCCGTCGACGAGGGGGCCGGTCAGCGCCGCCCGGCCCCGCCCGGCCGGCGCGCCGTTGCGGTAGAACTGGGCCTCGAAGGCGCTCGGCGCGCTCGTCCCGTTGCGCTTGTAGGCGAGGTTCGCCGTGAAGGCGTGCAGCCCCGCCTCGGCGGCCGTGAAGCGGTTCGTCGCCGCCGCGAAGGCGCCGTGATCGTTGGCCTCGGCCGTGTTGAACTGGACCCGCGTCCAGGTGCCGGCCGCGAGGACGTTGTCGAAGTTCGTCGTCGCTAAGAAGCGCGGCAGGTTGGTGAGCCGCCACCAGCGGGTGCCGTCGTGGCCCCTGAAGGCGCCCGCACTCGAATCGAACACGATCTGCCCGGCCGCCGTGCCGAGGGCGGGCGCGCCCGCCTGGGGCTGCAATTCCAGGGCGCCGTTGGCGCGGAATTTCACCACCGAGCGCCGGCTCGTGGCGCCCACCGCCGTCGTCAGGAAGTCGAGGCCGGTGCCGTTGCCGGAGGCCGTGAAATCCTCCTCCGCGAAGCCGGTGAAGGCGACGACGTTGCTCGAATACGTGCCATCCGGGCGCCAGCCCGCCCCGAAGAAGCCGAAGAAGCGGTCGAGGGCCCTGATCGGCGCCGGGGCTCCGGGCACGCCCCGGGCGACCTGCGCGACGAAGGTGGCGACCGGGGGGACGGTGGCGCCCGCGTCGCCGCCGAAGCTGTTGACCTGCACGTCCTGCGTGACCACGCCCGGACCCGAACCCGAGCGGAGCGTCGTGAGGTGCAGGCCCGCCACCGGCGTCGCGGTCTGGCCGAGGCCGAAGCAGCCGCTCGCCGGGTGCACGCTGAACCCCTGCGCGTAGGCCGTCCCGTCGGCGCTGACCTTCAGGCCGACGAGGTCGTTGCCGAGGAGGCCGAACAGGGCGCGGGTCTGGTAGCCGCTCTGGAGGACGAGGGCCGCCTCCTCGGTGCTGGAGCGTCGGTTGAGGGTCACGCGCATGTGGCCCGAGCCCGGCGTGACGTCGTCCCAGGAGAACAGGGCGGCGTCGGCCTTCACGGCGAGCCGATTCGCCCCGTCGGCCCCCGTGTTGATGCCGAGCCGGCCGAGATTCTGCAGGCTCTGGATCGTCGTCCGCAGGGGCGCCCAGCCCGCGGCCCCGTAGAGGTAGAGCTCGCCCTCGTCGGCGAGGTAGGCGAGCCAGCCCGGCCTCGGCTGCAGCCCGATCCAGACGCCGTCCTCGAAGCGGGCGATCTGGCCGGAGAGCCCTGCCCAGGCCCCGGTCGGGTTCGGGGCGGCGAGGAGGTAGCGGTCGCCCTCGGCCGGGTTCGGCGGGGGGGCCGTGCGGTCCTTGTCGAGGCAGGCGAGCTGCACCAGCGCGTCGAGGAGGGTCAGCGCCTCGTTGTGCGTCACGTGCTTCTGCGCCTGCGCCGCCGCCAGGAGCGGCAGGGCGAGATGGCGGGTCGTCGTCATCGGGATCTCCGGGATCTCGGGGCGGCCGGCGGCGGCACGGGCGCAGCGCGGGGTCACTCGCGTTCCGGGGGGACCCGGTGAGGGGGCGATCTCTCCGCAGAGGTCGCATCCCTCACCCGGTCCGCTCGCGCGGGCTCGGACCTCTCCCGGACGGGAGAGGCGGGCTTCCGGACGGGGTCAGCCCGCCCGCACGGCCACGCGGGCGCGGAGGGGGGCGCCGCGGCCGGCGACCGCGCCGACCTGCGCGACCGCGACCTCGATCTCGCGCTGCGGCCCGCCGAAATCGGCGGCCTCGTCGGCGCTCGGATAGAGGAGGCTCGGCTGCGAGGCGGCGAGGCTGCGCAGGAGGCGCCCGTCCGCGGCGTAGAGGTCGAGGCGGTAGCTCTCCGCCGCCTCGTCGAGGGGGATCTCGACGGGCTCCCAGGCATCGGCCGCCCGCCGCGCCCGGCGGATCCACTGGAGCCGCACGCCCCCCGCCTCGCGGCGCGCCCGCAGGCCGACCGGGCTCAGGGGGCGCAGGGCGGAGAGGCCCGCGCTCGCGTCAATCTCGGTGAAGGCCGCGTCGCCGGGGTCCCGCGCGGCCGGGCCGATCCGGTAGCGGAAGGCGCGGCCCGCCTCGTCCAGGCGCTCGACGAGGGGCACCGGGGCGCCGTCGTCGAGGCGGACGATCCAGCTCCCCGCCGGCGTCACCCGCGCGGCCGCCGCCTCGCTGCCGGAGAGCCCGCGCAGGAAGCGCGACAGCCGCCAGGTGTCGCGGCCGATCAGCTCGGCGCCCGCGGCGGAGAGGATCTCGACCGTGCCGTCCGGAGCGACCAGGGCGAACAGGTTCCGGCCGGAGAGCGCCGTGCGGTCGTCGACGGCGCTCAGGGCCGCGCCGGGGCGGAAGGCGGCCTCGAGGCGCGCGCCCCGGTCGAAGCGCCAGAGCGGCCCCGGCGGCAGCGCGGTCAGCGTCCGCCCGAGGCAGGCCGGATACTCCACGATCCCGTGCAGGGCGAGCGGCGCCCCGGCCCCCTCCGCCCGCCAGATGGCGACCTCGCCCGGCCAGGGCGTCGCCGCCACAGCGAGATATTGCAGGACGGTCGGCTCGCCGCGATCCACCGGCAGGTCGAGGAGGACGGCGAGCGGCGGCCCGGGCAGGGCGGGGGGCGGCGGCTGAGCCCGCGCCGTCTCGCGGCGGGGCGGGGCGCCCGCGCGGTGCAGGGGCACGGCCCGGGTCTCGATGCGCCGGCCCGCCGGCCCGTCGTCGATGCGCAGGATCCGGTGCGGGGCGCCCGTTCCCGGCAGCGCCACGAGGTCGCCCGGCTCCAGGGCGAGCCGCCGCGGGCTCAGCCGGAAGGCGGCCGTGTCGCGGGCGGCGAGCCCGGCATCGAGCAGCCCCTCGGCCAGGGCCTCGGCCTGCTCCCGCCGCGTGACGATCGCGGCCTCCAGGCGGATCT
>NZ_SMNT01000182.1 GCF_004348265.1 Methylobacterium segetis | reverse complement strand
GCCGGGCTCGGCCTCGCGCCCGCCGCGGGCCGCTCCTCGCGCCGGGCCGGGCGGGCGGGCGCCTCGTCCGAGCGCATCGAGAGCGCGATGCGCTTGCGCGCCGCGTCCACCTCGACGACGCGCACCTGCACCACGTCGCCGGGCTTCACCACCTCGCGCGGATCCTTCACGAAGCGGTCGGCGAGCATCGAGATGTGTACGAGCCCGTCCTGGTGGACACCGATATCGACGAAGGCCCCGAAAGCCGCGACATTCGTCACCACGCCTTCGAGCCGCATGCCGGGCTTGAGGTCCTGGATCCTCTCCACACCCTCCTGGAAGGTCGCGGTCCGGAAGGCGGGGCGCGGGTCGCGGCCCGGCTTCTCGAGCTCGGCGAGGATGTCCGTCACCGTCGGCAGGCCGAAGCTCGCGTCCGTGAAGCGCTTCGGGTCGAGACCGCGCAGCACCGCGCCGTTCCCGATCACGGCGCCGATGGGCTGGCCCGTGGCGGCGAGGATCTTGCGCACCACCGGATACGCCTCCGGGTGCACGCCCGAGGCGTCGAGCGGGTCGTCGCCCTCGCGGATGCGCAGGAAGCCCGCGGCCAGCTCGTAGGCCTTCGGCCCGAGCCCGGCGACCTTGCGCAGCCCCGAGCGGCTGCGGAACGGGCCGTTCGCGTCCCGGTGGACCACGATGTTGCCGGCGACGCGCTCGCTCAGGCCCGAGACGCGGGCCAGGAGCGGCGCGGAGGCCGTGTTCACGTCGACGCCGACGCCGTTCACGCAATCCTCCACCACCGCGTCGAGGGAGCGGGAGAGCTTCCCCTCCGCGAGGTCGTGCTGGTACTGGCCGACGCCGATGGCGCGGGGCTCGATCTTCACGAGCTCGGCGAGGGGATCCTGCAACCGCCGCGCGATCGAGACGGCGCCCCGCAGGGTCACGTCGAGGCCCGGCAATTCGGCCGAGGCGTAGGCGCTCGCCGAGTAGACCGAGGCGCCGGCCTCCGAGACCATCACCTTGGTGAGGCGCAGTTCGGGCTGCTTGGCGACGAGCTCGGCCGCGAGCCGGTCGGTCTCGCGGGAAGCGGTGCCGTTGCCGATCGCGATCAGCTCCACCCGGTGGGCGCGGCAGAGCTTGGCGAGGGCCACCAGGGCGCCGTTCCAGTCGCGGCGCGGCTCGTGCGGGTAGATCGTGTCGGTGGCCACCACCTTGCCGGTGGCGTCGACCACGGCGACCTTCACGCCGGTGCGGTAGCCCGGATCGAGCCCGAGGGTCGGGCGCGGGCCGGCCGGGGCGGCGAGCAGCAGGTCGCGCAGGTTTCCGGCGAAGACCTTCACGGCGCCCTCCTCGGCCACCGCCCAGAGGCGAGCGCGCAGGTCCGTGTCGAGGGCGGGCTTCAGCTTGGTGCGCCAAGCCCGGCGCACCGTGTCCGCGAGGAAGCGGTCCCCCGGCCGGCCCCGGTCGGCGAGGCCGAAGGCCCGGGCGATGCGCAATTCCTGCCAGCCCGGCTGGTTCGGGGCCGGCGCGTCGGCCGGCGCGTCGCCGATCTCGAGGTCGAGCACCTCTTCCTTCTCGCCTCGGAAGAGGGCGAGGATCCGGTGCGAGGGCAGCTTCGTCAGAGGCTCGGCGAAGTCGAAGTAATCGGCGAACTTCTCCCCTGCCGCCTCCTTGCCCTTGCGCACGGAGGAGCCGAGCCGGCCGCGCTGCCACGTGGTCTCGCGCAAGGCCCCGACGAGTTCCGGCTCCTCGCTGAAGCGCTCGATCAGGATGGCGCGGGCGCCCTCCAGGGCGGACTCGGCGTCGGCGATGCCCTTCGCGGGGTCGACGAAGGGCTTGGCGGCGGCCTCCGGGCTCTGGTCGGGGCGGGCCAGAAGCGCCTCGGCGAGGGGCCCGAGCCCGGCCTCCCGGGCGGCCTGCGCCTTGGTGCGCCGCTTCTGCTTGAAGGGGAGGTAGAGGTCCTCGAGCCGCGCCTTGGTCTCGGCCTGGGCGATGCGGGCCGCGAGCGCGGCATCGAGCTTGCCCTGCTCGCGGAGGCTCTCGAGGATCGCGGCGCGGCGCGCCTCGAGCTCGCGCAGGTAGCCGAGCCGCTCCTCGAGGCTGCGCAATTGCGCGTCGTCGAGGGCGCCCGTCGCCTCCTTGCGGTAGCGGGCGATGAAGGGGACCGTGGCGCCGCCGTCGAGGAGATCGACCGCTGCCGTCACCTGCCCCTCGGCGACGCCGAGTTCGGTGGCGATGCGCCGGGTGATGCTGGTCATGGGCGACTCCCTCCTCTGCCGGAGGGCTCGTGTAGCGGGCGGGGGCGCGGGCTCCAACCCGGTGGGCGCGAGAGGGCGGCTTTTGCCTGTCTCACGTGAAAACTCTTCCTTAACCTCGACCCTCAGTTGAGGCGCAGGATCGCCGCGTTCAGCACCGTCGCGAAGGCGACCCAGGCCGCGTAGGGCACGAGGAGCCAGGCGGCGAGGCGGTCGTAGCGCCAGGACAGGCGGATCGTCCACAGCACCATGACGAGGAGGGCTGCAACCACGACGAGCGCCGCGCCGATGGCGTGGGCGGTGAAGAAGACGGGGCTCCAGGCGGCGTTGAGGGCGAGCTGGACGTAGAAGGCGGCGAGCGCGAGCCACCAGCCGCGCCGGGACGAGCCCGTGATCGCGATCACCCCCAGAAGCCTCCAGACGCTGATCGCGATCATCGTGTAGAGGATCGTCCAGGCGACCGGAAAGACCCAGTTCGGCGGGTTGAAGCTCGGCTTGGCGAGGCCCGCGTACCAGGTCGGGATGCTCTCCTGCGTCGAGGCCGAGCCGATGAGGGCGGTCGCGGCCACGGGAAGGATCGCGAGGGCGAGGCGCAGCCAGGGCGAGAGGGCGGGCGCGTCCGGAACAGGCAGGGCCGTCGGCATGGGGAGGTCCTCGCGGGAATGGAGGGCGTCCCGCCGGGTTGCGAGGCCGCGTCGGTTCGTGTCAGGCGGCAAATTCCGCCCGAAAGCAAGCTCGGCCCCGTGCCGCAGGAGAATGCGATGCCCCTTTCCCCCAAGCCGCAGGACGAGGCGCCGGCCGAGGCCGGGCCGGCGACAGGCCCGGCGCGCGCGGACGGCCTCTCGCGGCGCAGCCTCGCGGCCCAGGCGATGGGGCGCATCGACCCCGTGACGCGGGGCGTCGTGCCGCCGCTTCACGTCTCCACCACCTTCATCCGCGACCCCGACAACGCCTACAGCTCGGGCTTCGCCTACGCGCGGCCCGACAACGCGACGGTGCGCGAGGCCGAATCCGTCATCGCCATGCTGGAGGGGGCGCAGGCAGGCGCGCTTCTGTTCGGCTCCGGCATGGCGGCGGCGACCGCCGTGTTCACGGCCCTGGAGCCCGGCGACCACGTGGTGGCGCCGAAGGTGATGTACTGGGCGCTGCGCCGCTGGCTGCGGGAGGAGGCGCCCCGCCGCACCTTCGCGATCGATTTCGTCGATGCCGACGACCTCGACGCGCTGCGCGCCGCGATGCGGCCCGGGCGGACGAAGCTCGTCTGGATCGAGACGCCGGGCAACCCGCTCTGGACGGTGACGGACATCGCGGCCGCCGCCGATATCGCGCACGCGGCCGGCGCGCGGCTCGCCGTCGATTCGACCGCGGCCTCCCCCGTCCACACCCGGCCCCTGGCGCTCGGTGCCGACATCGTGATGCACTCGGCCACGAAGATCCTCAACGGCCACTCAGACGTGGTGGCCGGCGTCCTCGCCGCGGGCCGCGCCGACGCGTTCTGGGAGCGGATCGGCGCGATCCGTGCGAACGGGGGCGCGATCCTCGGCCCCTTCGAGGCCTACCTGCTGATGCGCTCGCTGCGGACCCTGCCGCTGCGCGCGGCCGCCCAATCCGCGAGCGCCCTCGACCTCGCCCGGCGCCTGCGCCGCCACGCCTTCGTGGCCTCAATCCTCTCTCCCGGCCTGCCGGACGACCCCGGCCACGCGGTCGCCGCACGCCAGATGGAGGGCGGCTTCGGCTACATGCTGTCGATCCGGGTGCGGGGCGGCGAGGAGGCGGCCATCGGCACCGCCGCGCGGGTGCGGCTGTGGAAGCGGGCGACCTCGCTCGGCGGCGTCGAGAGCCTGATCGAGCACCGCGCCTCCGTCGAGGGGCCGGGCTCACCCTGCCCGCCCGACCTCCTGCGCCTCTCCACCGGCATCGAGGACCCCGCCGACCTCTACCGCGATCTCGACGCGGCGCTCTGGGCCGCCCACGGGGGCGAGCCCCGCCAAGCCTGAGGCGGGCCTCGATTTTTCGGGCCGGTCAGCTGGGCCGATCGCGGATCTGGCGCGTTGTGCCCGATGCGGGCGCAACGATGCCGACGCTGGAGCGAGACCCGCGCTGGAGCGAGACCCGGGGACCCGTCATGACCGATGCGAGACTGATCCTGGCGGGCGCCGCGGCGCTCGCGACCCTCGGCCTCTTCGCGGGTCCCGCCGCGGCGGAGGGGCCACCGAAGCTCGACATCGAGGCGACCTGCAAGTCGGCGGCCCGGGCCGAGGTCAGCGTCAGCGAGAATGCGAGCGTCGAGGGCTGCCTGCGCTCGGAGCGGGACGCCCGCAAGGAGGCCGAGCGGCGCTGGGGCGACTACTCGTCCGCCGCCAAGCGCCAGTGCGAGCAGCAATTCCAGGCGGGCGGCTACCCGTCCTACGTCGAGATGGTGACCTGCCTCGAACTCGCGAGCGGCACGGTGCCGACCCAGTCCGGCGGCGGCGGAGCGGCGACGGAAGGCCCCGGCTCGCCGCGGACGACGACCGGCGCCCGCGAGACGGGCGCGCGCGACGTCACCCGGGAGCCCGCGCCGAGCGACCGGACGAACCCGATCGAGGTCCTGAACAACAAGCAGTAGGGCCGGGAGCCCGCCCCACCCCGGCGCCTCGGGGCGAGGCGGCGAGCGGTCCCAAGTCCGACGCTTGGTACCCACGCCCGCATTCTGCACGGGGTGCGGGCTGCGTGAAAAGGCGAGCTCTCCGCGCCGCCCGAGGACGGCCTTCCACCACGCGCTTTTGGCTCCCCCAGGCCGGTCGGCCTCTAAGAGAGTGGACGGGATGGACTGAGGGTGACCGTTTCCATCGACGTCCCGTCGATCGAAGAGGGTCTGAAGTTTTTTGGCGGTGTCTTCGGTTTCGTCGAGACATCCCGGCCCCATGCCGGCTACGCCATGTTGACCTCGGGCGATGTGACGATCGGGCTTCTCGCGAAACCTGCCGGATCATCACCGGCGCCAGGAAGCAACGACCTTCGCCGGTATGAGCGCCACTGGACACCCGTTCACGTCGATTTTCGTGTCGATGACTTCGAGGGGACGCTCGAACGCGCCTTGGCCAACGGCGC